>CAXUBO010000067.1:1458-10175 GCA_964249345.1 uncultured Armatimonadales bacterium
TTTTAGAACAAGTCAAAGATTTGGAACAAGTCAAAGATTTGGAACAAGTCAAAGAAACGTAGGGCCTGATGCGGCACGTTTTAGTCGCTTTTGTCCGTATGTACCAGAAGTATGTGTCCCCGTGGACCCCGGCGGCCTGCCGGTTCTCGCCGACATGCTCGGAATACGCCGCCCAGGCGATTGAGCGGCATGGGCCGGTGCGCGGGCTGGGAATGGCCTTGTGGCGGCTGTGCCGCTGCCATCCGCTGCATCCGGGCGGGTATGACCCGGTGCGTGAATGAGAGAAGAACGAGTTGTTTTCAGCTTCTCGGCACGAAACAGTTTGGGAGTTTGGATGAAGAAGATGGTCGCCGCCGGTCGCCGTTCCCCGTGGAGCGTGTTCAGCGCGGCGTTTTTAATAACTTTGCTGGCCGGGGCGTCGGTTCAGGCGCAGGCGCCTGCGCCTCCGGCCTTCGGCGTCGCCCAGCGGCTTCAAACCGAAGCGGCGGCGGCGGCGGCAGCCCGCGACTACCAGACCGAGCATAACCGCTACTACCAAGCGGTGCTTCAGTTGCAGCAGGTCGTCAAAAGCCACGAGTACGGGCATACGGATTTTGCCAAGCAGGCTTTGTTCCAGCAGGCGGCGATTGAAGAACAGCATTTGCAGGACAAGAACGCGGCCATTCAGTCGCTGCAAACCCTGCACAATACGTTCCCAGACGACCCCGCCGTCACCCCGCAGATTGCGCGGGTCGGCACGGCCCTAGACAATTTCAACAAGACGGTTACGCCGCAGTCAACGCCGTTCCATATTTTTGGTGCGGCTTTGTACCGTGTTCTGGACTTCTTTGTCGCGCTGACCGGCAGGCAGAGCTGGTCGTATCCGCTGGCGATTTTGGTGATCTCGCTGCTGGTGAAGCTGGCCTTGACGCCGCTGTCCAACAAGCAGTACCGCTCCATGAAAGAGATGCAGAAGCTTCAGCCCTACATTCAGGAGCTGCAAGCCAAGCACAAGAACGATAAGGAGCTGATGGGCCGGAAAACGATGGAGCTTTACAAGGAGCATGGCATCAATCCGATGGCCGGCTGTACCCCTTTGCTGTTCCAGCTTCCGATCATGTACACGCTGTACTACACAATCCGGCTGTACCAGTACCAGTTCTCGCATGGGACGTTTTTGTGGATCGGCAGCCCGCTGTCCCATGTTTTCCCGCAGTACCTCGGCATCAACTTGGGCCAGCCGGACATTCCGATTTTGCTGCTGTATGCGGCGTCCATGTACTTCACGCAGAAGATGACGGTGACGCCGACGATGGACCCGCAGCAGGCGGAAACGCAGAAGATGATGGCGATCATGACCCCGTTTATGACCACCTATTTCTTTCTGACCTACCATTTGCCGTCGGCGTTCGTGCTGTATTATTTGATCTTCAACGTCCTGTCTACAGCCCAGCAGAAGTATTACATGCGGAAACGCGCCGGGGATAACCAGCCCGGCCCCGGCGGCGACGGCGGCAGCAAGCTCCCGCCGGCTTTGTTTGACGGCCCGCGCGGCGGCAGCGCCATTCCCATCACCGGCAGAAGTGGAAATGGCACGAACGGGAACGGCAGCAGCGGGAACGGCAGCCGCCGTATCCCTGCCGGCTCACTGTCTGAGACCGCCTCTTCCGGTGATAAGGCCCATACAAACGGCGCGGCACCGACAGCAAAAGGCATACTCGCGCCGCCGAAAGTGCATCCCAAGAAGAAGCGGCGTTAAAGAACAATTAAAAAAACAGACGAACCCAGAAAAGCAGGGCGAACACAAGGTTCGTCCCTATGGGACAGAATGTAGGGCGCGAACCTTGTGTTCGCCCTTCCGCTGTGTTCGCCCTTACTCCATCAGCCGAAGGAACCGGAAACGCCGTGGCCGAACCTAACACCGCCGAACTGAACATAGGCTCCGCAAGCGCTGCCGACACGCTCAGCGCTCAGGCTTTGACGCACCTGAAGATGCTGCTGTCTTTGGCCGGCTTTGACGCGGCGGCGGCGGAAGAGTCGCGGTACGGGGACACCATCACGTTCGCCGTCACCGGCCCGGATGCGCCGCTGCTGGTTGGTCAGCACGGCCAAACTTTGGATGCGTTCCAGTACCTTGTCATGCTGATGACCAATAAAGGCCAAGCCAGCCGGATTCGAGTCACTGTCGATGCCGACGGCTACCGCGCCCGCCGCGCCCGCAAGCTCACTGACTTCGCCCAGGAGCTGGCGGCGGAAGTCGGAAAGACCGGCCAGGAAGCCGTTACTGACTCCCTGAACCCGATGGAGCGGCGTCTGATCCATACAGCGCTGGTAGACCATCCTGACGTGGAGACCTATTCCGAAGGCGACGAGCCGAACCGCTATGTGGTGGTGACGCCGCGCCGCGACTTGAAATAAAACTTGAAATAAAATAAAACACGAAAGAACCTCACCCCGGAACTGCGTTCCGACCCTCTCCGTGAGAAAGGAGAGGGTGGCAGCTTGCTGCCGGGTGAGGTTTTTGGGTGAGGTTTTTGGGTGAGGTTTTTCTGCGTTAGCTTTCCTTGACTTTGGCGGGGATAGCCCGTATAATGTTGTGTCAATCACTCAATATACTAGATATGCCATTATCTGCCGCCTTGATTTCATCCGCCATGCCGATACCTGCCGTTTTGGAACCGATTGCTGAAGACGTTGATGCACTGCCGGAAGACGCAGAGCGTTCTTTGTCTGACCTCACGGTTTGCCTGCCGGGAATCAGCGAGCAGTTCGCCGTCGCGCTCGGCAAAGGACTGAATATCTTCACCGTCGGTGATTTACTCAGGCATTACCCGCGCCGCTACGAAGACCGGACTCACTTCAAGCCCATCTGCGACATCAAGCACGGCGAGGCGGTGACAATCAGCGGCAAAATCATCGGCGTCGAGAACATCCCGACCCGGACGCGGGTGACTTTGACAAAAATCGCGATTGACGACCGGACCGGGATTGCGTTTTTAGTTTTCTTTAATCAGTGGTTTCTGAAAAAGCAGTTTGACAAGCTGCGCGGCAAAACAATCGTGGCTTACGGAAAAGCCTCTCGTTCGGGGCGGGGCGGGCTGGATTTGACGGATGTGGAATGGGAAGCGCCGGAAGAAGACAAAGATGTCCTATCGTCGGGCCGCATCGTTCCTGTCTATGCCCTGAGCGCCGGGCTTTTGCAGGGCCGGGTGCGCCGAGCCGTTTACACGGCTTGGGAGTTGTATGGTGATTTGGTGGAAGAAACGCTGCCGCTGCGTTTGCAGCAGCGGCGCGGCCTGCCGGGCCTGCGGGAAAGCTTCAGGCAAATTCATTTTCCGGATTCGGAAGAGGCGCGGCAGACGGCCCAAAAACGCTTCGTATTTGACGAGTTCTTTGGGCTTCAGCTTCTGCTGGCGGTGCGGAAGCGCCAGTCCGACAAAGCGGTTGGCACGGCGTTCGCCGAGGTAAGCAGTCCCGTTGAGGAACTGAAGTCTGTCCTGCCCTACCCGCTGACAGGAGCGCAGGCGCGGGTCATTGGGGAAGTGGCACGCGACATGGCCTCGCCCCGCGCGATGAACCGGCTGGTACAGGGCGATGTCGGCGCAGGCAAAACAGTCATTGCGATGGCTGCGCTGCTGATTGCCGTCCGCAACGGGTACCAAGCCGCGCTGATGGCGCCCACGGAAATCCTGGCCGAGCAGCACTACCTTGGGATACGCCGGACAATGGAGAGCTTAGGCGTCCGGGTCTGCCTGCTGTCCGGCAGCCAGCCCGCCAAAGAAAAACGCGCCGCGCTGGCGTCGGTGGCCTCCGGCGAAGCGCAGATCGCCGTCGGCACCCATGCACTCATTCAAAACGATGTCGCGTTCCACAACTTAGGCTTAGGCGTCGTGGACGAGCAGCATAGATTCGGCGTCATGCAGCGGGCGGCGCTCAAAAGCAAAGGTGCCGCCCCGGATGTTCTGGTGATGACCGCGACCCCGATCCCGCGCACCTTAACGCTCACGGTCTATGGCGATTTAGAAGTGAGCATCATTGACCAGATGCCGCCGGGGCGCAAGGCCATCAAGACCCATTGGAAGCGCAGTCACGAGCGAGCTTTAGTGTATGAAACCCTGCGAAAGATGCTTCAAGAAGGCCGGCAGGCGTATGTCATCTGTTCTTTGATCGAAGAAAACGAGAAATTGCAGGCCCGTGCCGCGACTGAGCTGGCATCCCATTTGCAGGCGCACGTCTTCACCGACTACAAAATCGGCCTGCTGCACGGGCAGATGAAGCCGCTGGAAAAAGAAGAAACCATGACCCGCTTTCGGGACCGCGAGCTGCATTTGCTGGTCTCTACCACGGTCATTGAGGTCGGCGTAGACGTTCCCAATGCCTCGGTCATCGTGATTGAAGACGCGGATCGGTTCGGTATGGCCCAGCTCCATCAGCTTCGGGGCCGGGTCGGACGCGGCACCACCCAGTCCTACTGTTTATTAATCGGCGACCCCAAGACCGAAGACGGTGCATCTCGTTTAGCGACAATGGCCCAGACCACCGACGGCTTCTTGATTGCCGAAGAAGATTTGAAGCTGCGCGGCCCCGGCGACTTCTATGGAACCCGCCAGTCCGGTTTACAAGTGTTGCCGTTTGTGGATGTTGTCCGCGACGTTCCCGTTTTAAAAGAAGCCCGCGAAGAAGCCTTCGCCGTCTTAGCCGAAGACCCCAAGCTGCTCCTGCCTGAACACGCCGCCCTGAAAGCTATGGTCAAAAGCCGCTACAAGAACGTGCAAGGCGTTTCCGCGAGTTAAAGCACTTCTGGAGGCATCAGATGGCCTACTTGGTAAGCGTCATAAAGATAGCCGAGGACGAAACTTCTGTCAAGTATTCTTATCAAGGCAGTGGCTGGGATTGTGGCCGCGACACTGGCCGATTTAGCATTGATAGAGTCACCGAAGAGATATTCGTTTTTAATGAGGAAAGCTCTGTAAACAAGATTGC
The DNA here is from genome assembly GCA_964249345.1 of uncultured Armatimonadales bacterium. Classification (GTDB taxonomy): domain Bacteria; phylum Armatimonadota; class Armatimonadia; order Armatimonadales; family Capsulimonadaceae; genus JANXMY01. The sequence continues at coordinate 6,421 of CAXUBO010000067.1, forward strand.
TGACCGGGGTATTTTGGCTGTGATTAAGCAATGGAAGCAAAATGGTGTTTATCCTGACGAGGCAACCTGGGCATCATGAACAGCTCTGCCAAAACCGGTCTATAACAAAAGGTGAGAAACGATGACACTGACGCTGACACCAAAAACCGAAGCTCAATTGCTGGCTTGGGCAGAGTATGAAGGGCAGGATGCCGGCATCGTAGCGGACGTGCTGCTGGCGGACGCACTCGCGCGTGTTCATGCCGAGGAAATTGCTGCGATCCGCGTCGGATTTGAGGACAGTGATGCTGGGCGTGTTCGCCCGCTGGCTGAAATCGCCGCAGAAAAACGGGCTAAATACAATTTGCCAACGCATTTGTCTGATGAAGAAATCTTTGCGGGCGAAGAAGGTCTCCGCAGTTGAGCTTTACGGTAGAAGTTTCCGATACCGCTGACGCGGAAATTGACAAGGCATACTTTCGGCTTTCCGCCCGGAACCCGGAGTTTGCAAGCCGCTGGCTGGATGGAGTTTACCGAATCATTGGAACCCTTGACATATTTCCACTGCGTCATCCTCATGCCGAAGAAAGCGATGTTTTAGGACGCGAAACGCGGCGGATGATCTATCGCAATGGACAGACCGTCTACCGGATTTTGTTTACGCTGCTTGATGCAGACGGTGATGGTGAAGACGACACAGTGCGCGTTCTGCGCGTCCTTCATGGGGCGCAGCGGCCTTTGGGACAGCCGGAGGACGACCAATGATTGCGGTGTATCCCGGCAGTTTTGACCCGGTGACGAGCGGGCATTTCGATGTTATTTGCCGCGCAGCGGGGATGTTTGAGACGCTGATTGTGCTGGTGGCGGCGAACTCGTCCAAGTCCCCGCTTTTCACTGGGGAAGAGCGGGTAGAACTTTTGCAGCAAAGCTGCGCCGGGCTGCCGAATGTGCGGGTGGAGCTGCTGCCGCCGGCGCTGCTGGTGTCGTATGTGGTCGGGAGCGGCGCGAAAGTGATTGTTAAGGGCCTTCGGGCGGTTTCGGACTTTGAGTACGAGTTTCAGATGGCCCTGCTGAACCGGCATTTGGAGCCGAACGTCGAGACGATTTTTTTGATGACGGCGGCCCAGCACGCTTATTTGTCGTCCAGCATTGTCAAAGAAATTGCGCGTCTCGGCGGCGACATCACAGGTCTTGTGCCGGAGCCGGTGCAGGACGCGCTCAATGATAAGTTTAAACCAACGTAAATATACTTAAATCTACTACTGCGGAGCATACATAGGAACCTAGATGGACATTATCAAACTCTTAAACGAACTGGAACGGCTGATTGACGAGCAAAAGTCAGTGATGGGGCTGGCCTGGAACTTCCATCCTGAAGATTACCACGACATCACGAACAAAATCCGCGCTTCCCTGCCGGAAGATGTCAAGCGAGCCAGCCGGGTGACCGCTGAAAGCGACAAAATTGTGGACGGCGCTCGCGAAACCGCCGAGCAGACGCTGGAAGATGCGACGACGGAAGCCGACGAGATTATCCGGGAAGCGCGTATCAGCGCCGAGCGAATCATGCGCGAAACCGAAGCGCAATCCAACAAAATGAGCCTGTCGGCGGAAGCAATCGCCAAGCAGACTGTGGAAGAGGCGCGGCAAAAAGCGGAAAGGATGCTGGCGGACTCGCACCAGCAGTCGGAACACCGGATGGCCGAGGCCCGCCGGCAGTCCGAACTGATGCTGAGCCAGAGCGAGCTGGTCCGCATGGCGACGGCCCAGGCGCGGGAAATTGTGGCGTCCGCCGAGCAGGAGACCCAGTCCCTGCGGCTGGGCGCGGATGAGTACGCGCATGGCGTCATGACAGACCTCGAAAAGCAGGTCGGCGACCTGATGGCGACGATCCAGCGGGGGCGCATGAAGCTGGACCAGCGTGTTTCCCCCGTCGTTGCCGCGCACAACGGCACGGCAAACGGCAATGGCCGTGCGCCGGAAATGGCAGGAACGCGCCGGTAAAAGCAGCTTGCGGGCTTGTTTTCACAGATTTTCTTGTTTTCACAGATTTTGTGGTACTATAAGGGGCGGCTTTGGCCGTTCCTTGTTTTCTGTGTTGCGGGCAGCAGGTTTACTGCCCGGCGGGTGAGGGCCACAGCTATGCTGAGACTTGATTTAGCGGAACTCCTGCGTACCCCTGGGATGCGTCAGGTCTATGAAGTTTACGAACAGCCGTATGCCGACGACGATGTGGAGTATGTGGCGCCGGTTGCCGGGCGTGTGACGGTGACTAACACCGGCACGATGGTTTTAGTGCGCGGACCGATCGATACGACCATTGAAATGGAATGCTCCCGCTGCCTCGACCCGGTGCGTGCGGCGCTCCATGCGGATTTGGAAGAAGAATTTGACATTGAAGTTGTCGAAAGCGCTGCCCAGCGCGACCCCAAAGTGCTGGTCGTGGAAGAAGAAGTCGGGCGTGTTTTTGACGGCCAGGTGCTGTGCCTGGACGTTCTGATTCGTCAGGCCGCGCTTCTCGCCGCGCCGCTTCAGCCGCTCTGCCGCGAGACCTGCCCCGGCATTCCGATTGCCGAGCCGGCGGACCCGGACGCGGAGGTGATTGCAAACTCGCCGTTCCGCGATCTAGGCAAGCTGCTGCAAGAGTAGCAGAAACAATAAGAGGGCGAGGGAATGAATTCCTCTCGCTGAATTGCATCCTTTGGATGTTGGATAGTTATCACTTGGCGTTCTTCGTCCGAAGGACGCTATTCAGCGAGAGGAATTCATTCCCTCGCATATTGCTAAAATCCATAAAGATACGCTGCGAGGAGAGACTTGATATGCCACTGCCGAAACGACGCCACTCAAACCAGCGGACGCGCAAGCGCCGCACCCATTACAAGCTGACCCCGCCCGAAGTGGTGCAGGGCTACTGCCCCGGCTGCCAAAAGCAGAACTTCCGGCTTGACCACCATGCCTGCCCGGACTGCGGCTTTTACAACGGCAAACAGGCCGTAGCCGTCAAAGAAACTGCTGAGTCCGAAGAGTAAATTATGCCGTTGAAAGTCGCGGTGGACGCGATGGGCGGCGACTATGCGCCCACCGAAGTTATTAAAGGGGCGCTGGCCGTCGCGCGGGAACGAACTGACCTGGAGATCGTTCTTGTGGGCCGGGAAGCGGCAATCAGCGAGTGCCTGAACGCGCTGGGCGAGGTTCCGCCCACCGTGACCCTCAAAGCGGCGGACCAGGCCATTGAAATGGGAGAGCATCCGGTCCAGGCGACTCGGCGCAAGCGGGAGTCGTCTCTGGTTGTTTCCGGCCTCATGGTCAAATCCGGCGAAGCGGATGCGACCTTCAGCGCCGGCAGCACCGGTGCCGCCATGGCGATTGCGACGCTTGACATCGGGCGCATACCCGGCATCGAGCGTCCGGCGCTTGCCACCGGCATCCCGACCAGCTTGGGCCGGGCGCTTTTGCTCGATGCCGGCGCAAACGTGGACTGCTCGACGCGCAACCTGCTCCAGTTTGCCCTGCTTGGCGCAATTTATGCCGAGCGGGTCATGGGCGTTGCAGACCCCAAAGTTGGCCTTTTGAACATTGGCTCCGAAGAAGGCAAAGGCAACGACTTGGCGAAAGAAGCGCATCAGCTTCTGAAGTCAACGTCGCTGAACTTTTTCGGCAATGTGGAAGGCAAAGATGTCTTTGAACACGCGGTAGACGTCGTGGTGTGTGACGGCTTTTCCGGCAATGTTTTGATCAAAAGCGGCGAGGGCATGGCGGAAATGGTTTTTGAC
>CAXUBO010000067.1:10203-21083 GCA_964249345.1 uncultured Armatimonadales bacterium
GCACCGTTTGGTAGAAACCGAGCCGCAGATTGCCGAGTCGCAGGACGCCTTTGAACGGATTTTCCGGCGTCTCGCCCAGCGCATTCACTACTCGGAGTTTGGCGGCGCGACTCTGCTTGGCGTCAACGGCGTTTCCGTCATCGGGCATGGCCGGTCGGACGCCAAAGCGATTGCCGGGGGCATTCGGGCGGCGGCGGATGCGGCGGCGGGCGGGTACATTCAAGCCATCCGCGAGGCGCTGCCGGCATTTGAAGGCAGAGCGTCGCTTGAGGGCAAGGCATGACCGCTGCCCTGCGCCGCGCCGGCATTTTGGGTGCTGGGTCTTCGGTCCCGCCGCGCGTCGTGACCAACGACGATCTGGCCGCCCGCATGGACACTTCGGACGAATGGATTGCAAGTCGCACCGGCATCCATGCGCGTCACTTCGTTGACCCCGGCACTCCGACCTCGGACCTCGCGGCTGAAGCGGCCCGGAATGCCCTGGCTCATGCGGGCCTGTCAGCATCCGAATTAGACTTGATCATTGTCGCCAGCAGCACCCCCGATTATCCGGGTTCATTCCCTTCCACGGCGACGGTTGTTCAGCACAAGCTCGGTGCGGTCCATGCCGCCGCGTTTGACCTCGGCGCGGTCTGCTCCGGCTTTGCCTATGCGCTTCATGTCGCCGCGCAGATGGTGATGTCCGGTGCGAACAGCCGTGTTCTGGTGGTTGGGGCCGAAACACTTTCTTCCGTCCTGAACTGGGACGACCGCAGCACGGCGGTTTTGTTCGGCGACGGCGCGGGCGCAGTTGTTGTCGGCGAAGTCTCCGAAGGCGGATACTTAGGCGGCGTTCTGGGTGCAAACGGCTCCGGCGGTCCGCTTCTCTGTGTGCCGCGCTCCGGTGACTGCCCCGGCACGATTTACCAGAACGGCAAAGAAGTCTACAAATTCGCCGTGACCATCATGGGCGAAGTGGCGCTGCAAGCCGTCGAAGCCGCCGGCCTGTCACCGTCCGACATTGATTTCTTGGTCCCGCACCAGGCTAACATTCGCATTATAGACAAAGCTGCTGAAAGAATGGGCCTGCCCCGCGAGAAAGTGGTTGTGAACCTAGACCGGGTCGGCAATACATCGGCAGCCTCTATCCCGCTGGCCTTAGACGAAGCCGTGAAGTCAGGCCGCATCCAGCCCGGCCACCTCTTGGTGTTCGTCGGCTTCGGCGCAGGTTTGACTTGGGGCGCAAATGTGGTCCGGTGGGGACGGTGATGCGCCTTTATCGGGCCGTGTCGGAAGCTGAACGGGAAGATATTGTAGTGTCAGGTATTTTTCGCCTGAATCCTGACAGCTTTGGATTTGGAAAATGGTTTGCTTTTAGTCTGGCGGATGCAGAAACTTGGGGCTGTCGCTTTGCTGGGTTTGACGGCCTAAACTATTATGTCGTTGAAGCCGAAGTTGCCGAGGATGCATTGGCACAGTTTGCCATAAGACAAAATCTGGACAATATCGGTCAGGTTGTTTTCGTAGAGGAAACTCAACTTGTTGAGCTAACGGTTATAGCCGTCCCGCAAACATACATTCTTTGTAAAGATGGTACCATTCGTATAAAACTCGCTCCATAGCGGAAAAGAGGTACAAGTCTATGACCACTGCTTATGCAACGGCGCAACTTTCATGGCCTTCGGAACTGAAAAGGGGTCTTCGGCAAGGGCGTTTCTGCACCCCTGCCCATTTTCAACACGACAACCTAAACGATTGGAGCCTTTGCCTTTGGTTTGATCGTCCTGTTAATCCAGGTGAAACTGTCACTGTGCCTGTCACGCCACTTGTTTCTGAAGCTGCTGAGAAGCTGCTCTTGCCCGGCGCTGAGTTCCGGCTTTTCTTAGGCCGCGACTGCTACGCAGAGGGACGTATCCTCAAGGTTCAGCAGGCATCGAACGAAGAAATGCGCCGCATCTTTCATTTATCAAAGCATAATGTCTAAAATCGCTTACATTTTTCCGGGGCAGGGGTCGCAGGCGGTCGGGATGGGGCAGAATATCTGCGCTCATTCGGAAGCGGCGCGGACGATTTTTGACCAGGCCGACGAATATCCCGGCGAGAAGATCAGCACGCTTTGTTTTTACGGGCCGGAAGAGGCGCTGAGGGAAACCATTCACACCCAGCCGGCGCTGTATGTGACTTCGGCTGCCGTGCTGGCGGCACTCAAAGAGCGCGGTGTGCCGGGGCCGGGCGCAGTCGCTGGGCATTCTGTGGGCGAATACGCGGCGCTTTACGCCGCCGGGGCGTTTGACTTTGAGACGGGCCTGAAGCTCGTAGCCCGACGCGCTCAGGAGATGCACCGGGCGGGGCTCGCGCAGCCGGGCGCGATGGCGGCAGTGCTGGGGCTGACGGCGGCGCGGGTTTCAGAGATTTGCACGGATTCTCAGATCGCCGGGCCGGTGTCGGCGGCGAACTTCAACGGCGGCGGGCAGGTCGTGATTTCCGGCAGCCCGGAGGGGGTTGCCAGAGCGTCGGAAGGGGCGAAAGCCGCCGGTGCGAAGCGTGTTCTGCCGCTGAATGTGTCGGGCGCGTTCCACTCGGCGCTGATGGCTCCGGCGACCGAAGCGATGAAATATGCCCTGCGGGTCGCCGTCATTCACCCGACCCAAATCCCCGTGGTTGCCAATCTCACCGCCAATTACGAGGCGACACCGGACGAGATACGCGCGAATTTGGCCGCGCAGATTGACCATCCGGTGCGCTGGGAAGAAACCGTAGGGCGCTTGGCGGCTGATGGGTTTGACGTGTTTGTGGAAGTCGGTTCCGGTGCGGTGCTGGCGGGGCTGATGAAGCGGATCGCGCCGGGCGTGAGAACGTACAGCGTCGGCGACAGTGCGGGAGTGCAGGCATTGGCTGAGGCAATGGGTTTATGATACTGGCGGGAAAACGGGCGATTGTGACGGGCATGAGCAAAAGCGGCGGCGGCATTGGACGCGCCATTGCCCTGGCGCTGGCGGAGGCGGGAGCAGATGTTGCCGTTTCCGGGCATTCGTCGCTGGACGCCGCAGAAGCGGTCGCGGCGGAAGTCTCGGCGCTTGGGCGGCAGGCCATCGCGGCGCAGTGCAATGTGGCGGAAGCCGCCGACGTCGAAAAATTCACGCAGCAGGTCTTGACATCGTGGGGCAGTTTGGATATAGTAGTGAACAATGCCGGAACAACCCGTGACGGCCTGCTCCTGCGGATGTCCGAGGCCGACTGGGATGCCGTGCTGGACAGCAATCTTAAAGGGACGTTCCTGATGACCCGTGCGGCCTTGAAGCCGATGGTCAAGCAGCGGCGCGGGAAGATTGTCAACATCACATCGGTCATGGGCCTGATTGCAAACCCTGGACAAGCCAATTATTCGGCGTCCAAAGCGGGTTTAATAGGGTTTACCCGAACGGCGGCCAAAGAAGTGGCAAGCCGCAACATCCAGATCAACGCTGTCGCGCCGGGGTTTATTGAAACCGCTATGACGGGCAGTATAAAGGACGACTTGAAGGCATCCCTCTTGAAAGACATTCCCGCCGGACGTTTGGGTCTGCCGGAAGATGTCGCCGGGGCCGTGCTGTTTCTGTGTTCGCCCGCTGCCGATTATATCACAGGCCAGACGCTGACTGTGGACGGCGGCATGATACTTTAGAAACAAAATACAAGAAGCAAAATTCGCAGTTGTTTGAGGAGATACAAGAATATGTCAACTTTTGATCGTGTAAAAAAAGTCGTGGTAGAGCAGCTTGATGTGGCGGAAGACGAAGTGACCCCCCAGGCATCCTTTGTGGATGATCTCGGCGCGGACTCGCTGGACGTTGTCGAACTGGTCATGGGCCTGGAAGAAGAATTCGACGTGGAGATACCCGACGAAGACGCCGAAAAGATCACCACGGTTCAGGAAGCCGTCAGTTACATTGACGAGAAGAGCAAATAGGCACACGCAGACCTCAACACGAACGCCGCCCTGGTCTGAAGACCAGGGCTTTTGGGATGCGATTGTCCGCCTTTGCGGACAGAGTAAACACAGCGAGAGGCTTTTCTTGTGTCCGCGAAGGCGGACAATTGCTTTTCAAAAGACCCAGATTTTCAATCCGGGGCATTCATTAACTCACTTATGACAAGCAAGCGACGAGTAGTTATTACAGGATTAGGAGCGGTCACGCCGCTCGGCATCGGCACCGACCACTACTGGCAGGGTCTCTTAGCCGGGCGCAGCGGCGTGAATGTTGTCGAAGATTTCGACTGCTCCGCCATTGCAACGCGCATTGCCGCCCAGGTCAAAGGCTTCAAACCGGAAGACTATCTGGACCGCAAGGAAGCAAAGCGCATGGACCGCTTTGCCCAGTTCGCCGCCGCCGCGTCGCAGATGGCCGTCGCCGACGCCTGCCTGCCTATCAACGACGCCACCCGTACCCGCGTCGGCGTCTTTATCGGCAGCGGCATCGGCGGCATTGCGACGTTTGAAGAGCAGCACCGCAAAATGATGGAAGGCGGACTGGGCCGCGTCAGCCCGTTCTTTATCCCCATGATGATTGCCAACATGGGGACGGGGAATGTCGCAAAGATTTTGGGCGCACAGGGACCGAGCGAAACCGCCGTCACCGCCTGCGCCACGTCCACAAACTCTATCGGCGACGCTTACTTGGTCATCAAGCGCGGTGAGGCGGACGCCATCGCTGCCGGCGGCTCCGAAGCCGCCGTTGTGCCGATCTCCATGGCCGGGTTTTCGAACATGAAAGCCATGTCCACCCGCAACGACGACCCGCAGCACGCTTCCCGCCCGTTTGACACGGGCCGCGACGGCTTTATTCTCGGCGAAGGCGGCGGCATTCTCATTTTAGAAGAACTCGAAACCGCGAAAGCCCGTGACGCCAAAATCTATGCTGAAGTGATCGGCTATGGCATGAGCAACGATGCCTACGACATGGTCCACCCCGCCCCTGAAGGCGCAGGCGCGGCCCGCGCCATGACTGCCGCCCTCAAAAGCGCCGGCATTGCGCCCTCGGAAGTCGGCTACATCAATGCCCACGGCACATCAACGCCCGCCGGTGACGTGCTGGAAGTCCAGGCCATTAAAAGCGTCTTCGGCCCTCATGCCTACCAGCTTGCCGTGTCTTCCACCAAATCCATGACCGGCCACCTGCTTGGCGCGGCAGGCGCGATTGAAGCCATCGCCGTTTCGCTCGCCCTGCACCACGGCATCCTGCCCCCCACCATGAACCTCATCAGCCCCGACCCCGAATGCGATTTAGACTTCGTCCCCAACAAGCCCCGCGAGCAGCAAGTGGACATCGCCCTGTCCAACTCCTTCGGCTTCGGCGGCCACAACGCTACCCTCGTGTTCAAGCGCTGGCTGGGTGAGTAGCTGACGTTATCAGCGATGCGCTGTCTGGACGCGCCTCAGCCACAATATCGCTGTCGGTATGCCTGGATTGATCATAGACTGGTAGTGATTGCCGGTGGCGACGCGCACAAAAGTGACGTGATGATTTGTCTGCGTGACAAGTCTTGCAAAGCTGATGTTATCGCTTGTCGGCACATTGGCGTCGTCGTCAGCATGAAACAAAAACAGCGGGCAGTGCAGGGTGTGTACGTTTGTGCTAGGAGAGGAACGGACCAAGAACTGTGCATAATCAGGGAGTATTCCCGAAAATACTGAGATGATTTTGGGACCGACCTGCTGAGGCACATAGCAGACAGGCGCATAAGCAATGCAGGCTTTGATGCGGGCATCATGCTCTGCCAAGAGCAGACTCATTGTGCCTGCGGAACTGTGACCTGCTGAGTATAAGCGATGCGGATCAACAAACGGCAAGGTTTTCAGGGTGTAGTTAATAGCCGCTTCTGCATCTTTAAGACCAGCATCGGATCGCATAAAGGCGACCACTGCATTCCCGAAATCACGCGACGTATGGTTTTGGAGAACATTGCCATCCAAATCATAGGCGACAACAGCGTATCCCGCGCGTACATACGGAAGATGCTCCGGCACGTCCCCTTGACCGAGCGCCATGCCATAAATAAGAGGCGTTCCAGCCGGCGCGATAAAGATACACGGCAATCTAATCCCCGGTTTGCGGTTCGGCAAATAAATCCAAGCGTGGCTTTGTATTCCATCATGGGGTAGGGTGACGCCATAAACTGTGATACCAGGTTCCAGCGTTCTGCCGTAACCCAGCGAGGCCGGCGGATTGGCTCGGACTTCGCTTGACACTCCACAAGCAAGGCAAACAGCACATGCGATGAGAACACGCTGGAAAAATCGTTTCATTGGAAGCTCCTGAGTCTTTTTATTGGTTTCTTATCACGAAAACTTGAAGAACAATGCTTTTTGACTTTCAAGCCATCGCCGAGCGCATCAACACGGGAACCGACAGCCCCGACACGTCGCGGGCGCTTGTTGTTTTCAATTCTACTTTCCAAACACTCAGCGGCATTGCCGTATTCCGCGCGTCAATGGCCTGGCCGCGTGATGTACCGCTGCCGCCCGTTTCCATCACTGACACCGGCGGCGATGTTATCCCATCGGCTATTCGTGAGATGCAGACCGGGCCGGATGCGAAAGGTCGGGCGGACCGGGTACAGCTTTCGTTTTCTCTTTGCTTTGCCGTCGCTGATGTCCCCGCGAACGGCTGGCGCACTTATATTGCTTCTTATACCGACGCGCCGACGCTGTTGCTGGAAGACTTTGTGGAAACACCGAGGTTAAGTGTGGTAGAAACAACTCGGCATAGCGGAGACTTGCCCACGCAGGGCAGCGTCTAAAAATAAAAGCCTCCGGCAAGTGCCGGAGGCTGTTGGCGGAACTGTTACATCGCAACAGCGCCAATTTGCTGCATGATGCCGAGCTGGTCGGAGCTGCCCCAGCGCTCTACTTGCTTGCCGTTCTCAAAGCGCGTGATCTGCATCCCGCGTGCGCTGATTTTCCGGCCTGTCGGGGCAAAGCCCATCAGCGGGCCGTCATGCGTACCCGTGACGGTGTAGGCGAACGCGACGTTGTCGTCGTCGGCGACCATATGATCTACAGCGATCTTGAGGTCGGGGAACGCAGTGCGAAGCTCGGTAAAATAGGAGATGAAGCCTTCCGGCCCCATTCCCTGATTGGGGGCCGGGTCATGGTCTACGGCGTCCGGGGCGACGATGTCCCGAAGCATACTGAGGTTGCCGCTGTTGACGGCCTCGCCGAACTTCTTTTGCGCGGCGATGTTTTCCTGCTGGCTCATAATTTTTCTCCTCGTGCGTGCCACTCTTGTCGATTGGTCTTGGAAGTTTATAACCATAGCCTCTGAGTTTTAACCGCTGTGCTTGCTGCGCGGAAACTTTTGACAAGCTTTCGGCGTTATGTTATACTGAATCCCGATGCTTCTGCAAACGCTTGTCCAACTGAATATCTTGATCCTGGCGACCCCCGCCCTGGCCGGCTGGTCTGTGCTGCCGGTGGCCCATGTCGGCACGTTCCGCGCCGCCGGCATTGTCTGGCAGTACCGGGGCATCGAAGCGCCCGCGCCGAAGGCGGCAGCGCAGGCGGCGGCACGACAAGCCAAATTGCCGCCCGCCGCTTCGCCGAACCCTCTGCCGGTTAAGCCGGCCGTTTTTGCGGCTGTTCCCACTGCCGCGCTTCGCACCTGCACGCCCTTCCCTCATGCCGCCCGCGCACCGTAGGAAGTCCCCCTAGCCCCCAATAATGGGGGAACAGGAAAAAGACTAAGATGAGCCTTCCTAAATCTGACTCCCCCATCATTAGAGGCAGGAGGGCTTTTTTGTGCGAAAGGCAAATTTCTTACCATGCAATTTCTGAAAAACTTATTTGACGGCAACGAGCGCGACATCCAAAAATACCGAAAAGTCGCGGACACAATCAACAAGCTGGAACCCGAAATGAAGGCGCTGTCCGACGACGCGCTGCAAGCGAAAACGACCGAGTTCAAGGAGCGTGTCGCGGGCATCATAGACGCCGAGTGCGAGCGGCGCGGGACGGACTGGCACGACCTGGAGCGCGACGACAAACGGGCGGTCTGCGACTTGGCACTCGACCCGTTGCTGCCGGAAGCCTTCGCCGTGGTGCGCGAGGCGGCGAGCCGGACCCTGAAGATGCGGCCCTTTGACGTGCAAATGATTGGCGGCATGGTGCTGCATGACGGGCGTATCGCCGAAATGAAGACCGGCGAAGGCAAGACGCTGACGGCGACGCTGCCGATCTACTTAAACGCGCTGACCGGAAAAGGCGTTCATTTAGTGACTGTCAACGACTATCTTTCCAAAGTCGGCGCAGTTGCCATGGGACCGCTATACCACTTCTTGGGGCTGTCCGTCGGCATTATTCAGGGCCAAAGCCCGGAAACCGGCGATTTGGGCGGCACCTATATCTTTGACCCCGAATACCGGCACCCGGACCCGCGCTATGACTTTGCCCGGCCTGCTTCAAGCCGCCGGGAAGCGTACAACTGCGATATCACCTACGGCACCAACAACGAGTACGGTTTTGACTACCTGCGCGACAACCTGGCTGTGCCGGGGCAGGAGCTGGCCCAGCCGGAATTAGTTTTTGCCATTGTGGACGAAGTGGACTCCATTCTCATTGACGAAGCCCGGACGCCGCTGATTATTTCCGGCCAGGCCGAAGCATCGTCCGATCTGTATGTCAAAATGGACCGCATCGTGCGGCAGCTTCAGAACGAGCGCGATTATAAGATTGAAGAAAAGCAGAAGACCGCCGTGTTTACCGACGACGGCCAGCGGCGCGTCGAGCTGGCCCTGGGCATCCAGAACTTGTCCGACCCCGAAAACCTGTCGCTGATGCAGCACGCCGGGGCGGCGCTGAAAGCGCACGCCGTCTGGAAGCGCGACATTGACTACCTTGTGAAAAAGAATGAGGAAGGCAAGGAAGAAGTTGTCATCATTGACGAGAACACCGGGCGGCTGATGTTCGGACGCCGCTGGTCCGACGGTCTGCATCAGGCTGTGGAAGCTAAAGAAGGCGTCAAGATTGAAAACGAAAATCAAACGCTGGCGACGATCACGTTCCAGAACCTGTTCCGGCTGTATCCGAAGCTTGGCGGCATGACAGGCACGGCAAAGACCGAAGAAGACGAGTTCCGCAAGATTTATGCGCTCGACGTTGTCTCGGTCCCGACCAACAAGCCGATGGTCCGTAAAGATTTGCCGGACATTATTTATAAGTCCCAGGAAGCCAAGCTGCGCGGCATCGCCCGCGAGATTTTAACGCTGTTTGCCCGGCAGCAGCCGGTGCTTGTCGGCACCCGAAGCGTCGAGATGTCCGAGCGCGTCTCCGACCGCCTGCGCTACGACCGCTTGCAGCTTCTCGCGCTGACTGACCTGCTGCGCGACAAGATTGAAAACACGAAGGGCCTGGACAAAGCCAAGTACGCTGAATGGAGCGCCGTTCTCAATCAGCGCCTCAGCCCTTACGGCATCCCAAAAGGCGAGAAAGTCCCGGTTCTTTCCGCCGGGCAGCTTTCGGAAGCCGCCCAGTTCTTCGGCATGACGACCAGCATGAATGACCAGGCGAACAAAGATGCGCTGGCAGCACTGCTCGAAATCGCGCCGGAAGACCGGGAGCGTTTGGAAGAAGCCCTCTCGCACGGCATTCCGCACAACATTCTGAACGCCAAGTCGCACGAAAAGGAAGCCCATATTATCGCCGAAGCGGGCCGCAAGGGCCGCGTGACCGTGGCGACCAACATGGCCGGACGCGGCGTGGACATCCTGCTCGGCGGCTCAACCGTGAGCGAGATTGAAGCCGAAAAAGGCGCAGGCGACGACTACGAGTACCGGCGCGGCGGCAAGCCGCAGATTGGCTTAACCCCGGTCGGCGAGCGCGGCAGTGCGGAGCATCAGCGCGAAGCCGAGGAAGTGCGCCAATTGGGCGGCCTGTACATTCTGGGCAGCGAGCGGCACGAGGCCCGGCGCATTGACAACCAGCTTCGGGGCCGGGCCGGACGCCAGGGCGACCCCGGCGCGTCCCGCTTTTATGTGTCGCTGGAAGACGAGCTGTGGCGCTTGTTCGGCGACAAGGCCAACTCGCCCCTGCTGCAATCGTGGGCCGAAGACCAGGCCATTGACGCCAAAATGCTGTCCGCGATGATTGCCCGCGCTCAGAAAAAAGTGGAGCAGTTCTACTTTGACCAGCGCAAGTCCACGCTGGACTACGATGACGTGATGAATGTCCAGCGGGCCAACATCTACGGCGAGCGCCGGCGCATCATGGAAGGCGCAGACCTGCGGGAAACCATTGTCGGTTATTTGAACGACACGGTAGAAGCCGAGATCGGCCAGTACGCCCCCGATGGCGTCGCGCCCGATGAGTGGGATTTGGAAGGTCTGTACAACGCGCTGGGCCAGACCTTCCCTATTGCTGAGTATGCGTCCGTAGACGATCTGAAGGACAAGCGCCGGCCTGAGCTGGTTTCGTTTGTCACGGAACTGGCCGACAGGTCGTACACCGACAAAGAATCGCACTTTGTTGAGAATTTAGGCGAAGAGCAGGGCCTCGCCGAGATGCGGGATTTGGAGCGGCGCGTGACCTTGCAGTCTTTGGACCGGCACTGGATGGAGCATTTGTCGGCAATGGACTACCTGCGCGAAGGCATCGGCTGGCGCGGCTACGCGGGCATTGACCCGCTGGTGCTGTACAAAAAAGAAGCCTACGATATGTTCCAGCAGATGCAGGCGTCTATTCAGGGCGAAGTCGTGCAGATCATGTCGTCCATCCAGATCAGCCTGGACCCGCAGCTTCCGTCGGACCCGATGGCGAATTTGACCGAGCTGCTGGAGCAGGGCGCAGACGAAGACAATTTTTTCAGCGAAGCCCCTCCTGTGGAGGCTGCTCTTGCACCCGCCGCTGCCCGCCGCGTCGCCAAAGGCAA
>CAXUBO010000068.1:0-20913 GCA_964249345.1 uncultured Armatimonadales bacterium
TGCATGGGCATCAGCACGCACAAGTAGTCGGCGGTGTCGGTGGGGCGGATGACGCCGGGGCGCAGGGGTTCGGTCAGCTCGATGTGGAGGCCCTCGGTGTCGAGGACGTTTAGGACATCGGCCAGATACTTGGCGTTGAAGGCGATCTCAACAGCGGTTTCGTCGCCGGTGCGGGCGACTTCGACTTCTTCATAAGCGTTGCCGACGCTGCCGCTTTCGGCGGTAATGGTCAGCTTGTCGCCGTCTTCGGTGGTTCGAAGAACGACCCGGCTGGCGGAGTCGCGGGCGACGATGGAGGCACGCTTGACGGCGGCGGCGAGCGGGGCGCGTTCAACAGTGAGTGTTTTCGTGGCCTGGGCGGGGATGACGCGCTCGTAGTTTGGGAACTGGCCGTCAATCAGGCGCGAGATGAGCGTTGTTTTGCTGCCGGAAGCGTCGTCCACTTGAAACTGGATTTGATTGCCGGAAAGCGTCACGACAATCTCGCCTTCCTCGTTGCCGACAATTCGCAGCAGCTCGTTCATGGCCCGCGACGGCACAATGGCGCTGGCCGACCCTGAGCCTTCTTTAACGGGGCAGTCGCGGACAGCCAGCCGGTGCGTGTCGGTGGCGACTAAACGGAGGCTGTCGCCTTGAAAGACGACGAGAACGCCGGTCAGGATGGCGCGGGTCTCGTCGGTGGACGTGGCGAAAATGGTCTGTTTGATGGCGTCTTTGAGGGTTTCGCGGTCCACCACAAAGCGCGAGTCTTCTTGGACCTGCGGCAGCAGCGGGAACTCGTCGGCAGACAGTCCCAGCAGCTTGTAGTTGGCTTTGAGGCAGCGCAGGTGCAGCGTGTTGGTCTCGTCTTCCACTGTGACGGACACGTCGGCGTCAGGCATGGCGGCAAGCAGCTCAGTGAAGTTGCGGGCCGGGGCAGTCGCCGCGCCGTCTTCGGTGATGCCGACGCCGGGAAGCGTGTGCTCCATCCACATTTCTAAATCCGTCGCCATCATGGACACTTTGCCGTCTTTGGCGGCAATCCGTACATGGGTCAAGATAGGCAGCGAAGAGCGGGTGGCGACTGCTTTGCCGACGGTCTGGATGCCCTCAAAGAGTTCTTTGCGGGGGGAAGTGGCCCGGAGCAGTCCGGGGATCATTGTCTTTGCGGCCATGTTTAAATTCTCCAGTTAGGTTTAAGCACGAGTAGTTGAAAACTACTCGCTAGGTAAGGTGTCCTGCGGACGATAAGAGCGGACGGTGAGAAAGATTGTTGCACCCGGAGGGTACTTTTCCTAGCGAGTAGTTTTCAACCCCTCGCTTCTGCTGCTGTTGACTCCTGCGCTTCCGCATGTTCACGCAGCAGCCGATCTAAAGCGCGTTCGACAAACCAGGCGTCGGGCCGGTCGCTTGGCGCGGCCTGCAAGCAGCGGATTGCCACCGACAATGTCATCGTATCGGCAGCGGCTTTGGGATGGGCTGCCAAATAAGCTTCCACGCTTTCGCGCAGGGCTTCCGGCAGGGCGTCGTCGGCATAAAGATCAATCAGCTCGTCACGTTCGGCGTGTGTCATTGGTCCTCTTTCTGAGAGAGAAGCGCATCGCGCAGGGCGCGGCGGGCGCGTCCGTGCAGCGATTTTGTCGCGGCGGGTGTTCGCTCTAAGATCAGGGCGGCTTCGGCGGCGGTCAAGCCCTGCAAGTCGCACAGCGTCAAAACTAAGCGGTGGTCTTCGGACAGAGCCATTAAAGCCGCATCCAAATCCGAAACGGGGTCCGGTTCGGGCGAAAACAGCACCCAGTCGCCGTGAAGTGTTTCGGAAAGGCCGGACAAGGACAGCGTCGGCAGGCGCGGCTGGCGCATTCGCTCCAAACAAACTAAGCGGGCGATGCCGAGCAGCCAGGTCTTGAAGCGACTTTCTCCCCGGAAACGCCCGGCTCGCAGCGCCCGCCCGGCCCGCAGCCAGGTTTCCGACGCCGCTTCTTCGGCATCTTCCCGACTGGAAAGGAACCGCCGGGCGAAGGCATAGGTCGCGTCAACATGCCGCCGAAACAAGGTCTCCAGCGCCCGCGCATCTTCTTCGGCGGTGTACCGCGCCGCCAGCCGCTCATCGTCTTCCCAGTCCGCCTTGTTCCAATCCGCCATATTCGCCTTAATCACTTACTTGGTGTCGGTTTCGCGCCGAAAAGCGCCGCGCCGCCAAAAAACTTTTTGGGAACTATCCGCCGCGTTTAAACGCTTGGCATTTCAACTCTCACCCGCCCGAATACAGGAGAAACGCATGAAGGAGAAACGCATGAAACTGTCCGCCCGATTAACTGCGGCTTGGGGCTTGATCGCCCTGCTTGCCGTGTCCGCCTTTGCCCAGACCCCCATGACCAAAATGCCCGGCGCACGGGTGAAGGGCTATACTAAAACCCTGAAAAGCGGCAAGACCGTCGCCGTTAAAGGCTATATGCGTAAAGCAAAGCTCATGCCCAAAACAATGGTCAAGGGCTACACGAAGATGCTCAAAAGCGGTAAAACCGTTCAAGTCAAAGGCTACACCCGCAAAGCCCCAATGAAGGGCATGAAGCCGACCCTGTAATTTTCAGTCTTCCTTGTAGAGTGTGACACAAAAACAGCCCAATGAATAGTTCGCCAGGCTGTTTCATGCGGCTGAGTTCTTTATGCGGCTCGGCTTGACATCAAGATCGAAAGAGCCACGGGTTAGAAACCCGTGGCTCTTCCAGCCGCAGCATTGTTTTTCATCTAACCCCGCCGCTGGTTCCAAATCAAGGCTCCGGCTAAAACTGCTACCACTCCCACTATTAGGAGTAGAGTACGCTGAGTCTGCGGCCATAAGTTGTCGATGTCGGCATAATGTTCATTCAACGCCTCGGACTCTGGAAGTTTGTCCATCGCATAAGTCGTCTGCACCATACCACGAAATTGCATCGCCTTACTTTGATAGTTCCAGAGCAATATGTACGCTTCAGCATCATTCAGATTAACCTGAACTGCATATTTTAGAGTTTTTATGGCCTCCCGCTTCCTGCCTCTAGCCCATTGCGTTCTTGCCAAATACTGACGAGCGTAAGAATTTTCCGGCTCAATGTCTATCGCTTGCTGAAATGCTGCTGCGGCTGCCTCCCATCCGGCTTTGTCCTTGTTTTCATCTGCTTGGGTTGCGAGATAATGACCAAGTCGTATGTAAAGATTAGCGGAAGCCGGACAAAGGCGGATTGCTATGCGTATAGCTGCTAATGCTTTGGAAACATAACCTGCTTCTAAAAGTGCATCGGCCAGATAAATATAAGGAACCTCATAGTCGGGTTCCAGACCAATTGCCTTCTGCCACTCGCCAAAAGCGGCTTCCATGTGACCTAATTTAGACAAAGCCTGCCCAATGCTGCTGAGGATGTAACCGTCTTCGGGATCAAGGTCAGCGGCAACCCGCCACTCCCGAACGGCTTCCTCAAACTTGCCTTCATTGAATAACTCCCATCCACGGCTCCTATATCTGTGAAAAAGGCTGCACACACCCACCTCCTGCTGTGTGTAGTTTACTCAAACCAGCAAGAAATTTGTCACACTGCTGCTGTGACTTAATTCTCAGGCGCGGAACGGCTTTGCGGGGATACTACTAAAGCGCAGGAAAAAGGAGCCGCCGCCGCGAATAGGCAGGGAACTTTGGGAAGAGAAAGCAAAACAAATGGCGGACATTGCGCGGCGATTTGAGACAAACCCGATTTTGCGGCCTTCGGATGTGAAGCCGAGCCGGGACGGGCTGACGATTGAATGCCTGCTGAACCCCGGCGCGTTCCGGTATGGGGGGCGAACCGGGATGCTGAGGCGGACGGCGAAAAGGCCGGCGCGCCGGGAAGGGATGGTAGCGACGCCGGTGCTGGACCCGCTCGCGCCGGGCGGCATTTCTGTTGTCACTTATGCCAAGAACGACCCGGATTTGGTGTATCAGGACCCGCGCGTCTTCCAGTACAAGGGCCATGCGTATTTGACCACGCTGTCGCACCTGCGGCTGGCCTGGAGCAGCGACGGCGTTCACTTCGTCCCGGAAGACAAGCCGACGCTGATCGGGCGCGGGGAGCTGGAGTCATTCGGCATTGAAGACAGCCGGGTCTGCGAAATGGACGGGCGCTTCTACTTGACCTACACGGCGGTTTCGCCGAACGGAGTGGGGGTGGGGATGAGCAGCACCGAAGATTGGGTGACGTTCACCCCGCACGGCATGATTATCCCGCCGTCCAACAAAGACTGCGCCCTGTTCCCGCAAAAAGTCGGCGGCGAGTATTTGTGCCTGCACCGGCCGTCCAACATTTATATCGGCGGCAATTATATCTGGCTGGCCCGCTCGCCGGACCTGAACCACTGGGGCCAAAACCAGTGTCTGGCCTGGTCCCGGCCCGGAATGTGGGACTCGGCCCGGATTGGGGCGGGCGCGGAGCCGATCCTGACGGAGCGCGGGTGGCTTGCGATTTACCACGGCGCAAACGAGCAGTCCCGCTACTGTTTGGGGGCGCTGCTGCTGGATAAAAACGATCCCAGCATTGTCCTGGCCCGGTCGTCTGAGCCGATCATGGAGCCGTCCGCCCCGTATGAGCTCACGGGGTTCTTCGGCAACGTCGTGTTCACCAACGGCCATGTGCAGGACGGCGACACGATCACGCTGTACTACGGCGCGTCCGACGAAGTGATCTGCGGCGCGTACCTATCGGTCCAGGAGATTTTAGAGACGCTGCCGGCGTAAGCGCCGTGCCTGCCACACGGCCCCGGCGAGCAGAAGCAGCCCCAGCGAGACTACCGAAGAAGCCTCCGGCACCGCCTGTGCGGTGATAATCAGCGGGGAACCGTCGGGGTTCGTGAACGGGTTCACGCCGCCTGTTTGATGATACACGGTGAACGGCGCGTTGCTTGGGCTGATAACCGGCGTGCCGGCGGTCTGGTAAACAATGATGCCGAAAGTCGGATCGGTGGCATGAATGCCGATGGCGTCCGTCGAAATGATGAAGTCGCTGGTGTCGCTGAAGGTGTACCCCGCCGGCAAGCCGAAGGAAGCGATCTGGTAGAAGTTCGGACTGCTTTCCAAACTGGAATTGCTGAGGCTATAAATGGTGTAAGCGTTGCTTGGATCGGACGCGACATTGCTGAACCCGGTGATGCTGAACAAGTAAGATTGATAAGTCACGGCTTGGCCGTTCAAGGTGCCGGCACCGGAGCCGTCGGGGGTGAAAGTCAGGGTCGGCGGGGTCGGTCCCGGCGCCGTGCTGGCAGGAGGCGTCTGCGCCTGAGCGGCGGCTGCAAACAAAGAAGTCGTGGCCGCCAGAAAAACCAACGGCAGCAGGGGCTTGACAAAGAGAGGCAGGAATGGACGGCTGTTCATAAAGGTCTCCTCGACTTTTGATCTGTTGGGACGTCGATACTCTGAGCGCCTCAGCGCTGCCTTGCGGTCAGCAAGGCATTGTAGCACAATTTTTCAACAAGCACAATGATAGCCTTATGAGACGAAATCCGTTTGCCGCCGAAACCAGCGCCGCGTCCGGCGGTCCCCTGCAATTCTTCACAGACCGAGAGCTGTATTTGGAAGCCTTTGAGCGCCATTTGCAGGCGTCGGACACGGAAGAAGTGCAGGTCCTTGTCTTCTACGGGGTGGGCGGGGCAGGCAAAACAACCCTGGTCCAGCGTCTGTGCGCGGAGCTGGACAGCGCCCGCTCGCCGGTGCCTTACGCCCGGTTCAACCTAGACAACATCGCCGATCAGACTCAGGCGTACCGGGAAGTGCTGCTGCGGCTGCGGGCCGATTTGGAAAACAATTTCCACCTTCCGTTTCCCCGGTTTGATTTGGGCCTTGCGGTCATCCTGGCCCGCGACGGCGGCACCCCGCCGCCGATGGTCAAAATCAACCCGCATCTTGCAAGCGTCTTTGATGCCGCGCTGGAATTCACGCCGTCGTTCCTCAAGGCAACGACCCGGCTGCTTGAGACCGAAATCAAGCATGTCATCAAGAAGTCGGACAAGCTGGAGCAGTGGGTCCGGCACGTCGGCGGCACGGAAGAAGTGGTGGCCCTGGGCCAAGCACTCATGCAGGATGAGCAGATCATCCAAGAAGAGCTGATCCGGCGCTTTGCTCAGGACCTCGCCGCGCATCTGCCGGAGCGGCCGGGGAAAGCCTGCCGGGGCGTTTTGTTTCTGGACACCTACGAGGCGCTTTGGACCGGGCGTGAAAGCGGACAGTCCGCGCAGGCGCGGCTTTTAGACGGCTGGGTGCGGGCGCTGGCCGAGTTCTGCCTGGCGTCGGGCATCCTGCTGGTGATCACGGGCCGTGACCGGCTCAGCTGGGACAATGACCCGGACTGGGACGGCTGCCTGGAGCAGCACCTTCTCGGAGGCGTGTCCGCCTACGATGCTCAGGACTTTCTTTGCCGGCGCGGCATCGGGCCGTCGCCGGAGGCGGCGACTGAGCCGCTTCAGCGGGCCATTCTGCACTGCGCCGATGCCGGCGCGGCGCTGCCTTCCTGCCATCTGCTGACTTTGGCGCTTTGCGCCGACATTGTGCTGAACACGCGCTCGGCGGACGGCGGCAAAGACCCGCCGCCGCAGATGTTCTCCACGATTCCGACGGCGCAGGTTGCCGGAGCGCTGGCGACCCGGTTCCTGAAGTCCCTGCACTCGCGCAACCTAGAGCTGTGGGTGGAAGCCCTCAGCCTGACGCCGCGTTTTGACGAGCAGGCGGCGCTGACGCTGGACGCTGACCGGCTGTACCACAATGGTCGGGCCGGCTGGGAGCAGATCATTCAGTATTCGTTCATTGTCGCGGAAGGCAGCGGGTTCTACCGCATCCACCGGACCATGCGCGAGGCCCTGCGGGCGCGGCTGCGCCCGGACGCGGCCCAGGCGCAGCACGCCTGGTTCCAGCGGCACTGGCAGGGGCGCGGGGAAGACGCGCTGGCGTTCTACCACCAGTGGTGCGACGACCCGGAAGAAGCGCTGTCGGAATGGGTCGCCCAGCATCAAGAGTGGATCAATACGGCGCAAATTACCGAAGCGCGGGCGATGCTGTCGCGCTGGGCGGAGATCAGCCTGGACAACGACGACCGCACCCGGCTTTCCGAAAGGGAGTGGGCGGCGACCCATCTGGCGCTCGGCCAGGCTCTGTGGAAGACTCCCAATACGCCGCGTCAAACAACCCTTGACCGGGCGGCGGCGCACTTCGAGGCGGCGCTGACTGTTTACGACGACGATGCTTACCCGGAGCGCTGGGCCGACGCACAAATGGGCATCGCCTTGTGTCTGCTGTACCTGCCGACGGGCAATCGCACGGAGCATCTGCATCAGGCCATGACGGCCCTGCATAACGCGCTGGGAACGTACACGGCGGAGGGCAATCCGGAAGCCTGGTCGGCGGCGCAGAACCACCTCGGCATTGTCTTTGCCCGCCTGCCGGATGGAGATGAAGCGGAGAACCAGCGCAAGGCGCTGGCCTGTTTTGAAGCGGCGGTGCAGGTGTGGACCGAAACGGAGCATCCCAAAATCTGGGCCAGGGGCCAGCACAACTTGGGCGTGACGTATTTGGAGCTGCCCGACGGCGATCCGGCGGAGAACCTGCACCGCGCCCTCAGTTTCTTTGAAGCGGCGCTGCGTGTCCGCACTGAGGACGCCTTTCCAAGCGGCTGGGCGCTGACTCAGTTCAATCTCGGCGAAGCGTGCGTCGCGCTGGCGGGAACGCCGGAGGAGGACCCAACGCAGCGTCTTAGGGAAGGCATCCGGCACTTTGAGGCCGCGCTTCGGGTCTACACGCGGACGGACTTCCCAGAGTTTTGGGCGGAAGCGCATAACAGCCTCGGCTGTGCCTGGCAGCAGATGCCGGGAACGCCAACCGATCCTTCGGCACTGGAAACCCTGCACCAGGCTGTTTCGCTTTATGAGGCCACGCTGGATGTTTGGAACGAGGCGGATTACCCCGGCGACTGGGCTAAAGCGCAGCAAAACTTGGCAGAAACCTGGCAAATCCTCGCCGACCGAACACACGCCCCGGAAGCACGCGAATCTTCCCGCGCCGCCTACCTCGCCGCCCGGCTGGGCTTTGAGGCCGTCGGCCTGCAAGAAAAAGCCGCTGCCTGCACCCGCGCCCTGGAGGCGCTTCCGGCTTAACCTGCCGCCAGTGTCAGCGCATAGACTGCCTTTGCGCCGGCGGCTTTCAGGGTCAGCACGCACTCATGCAGGCTGCTCCCTGAAGTCACCACATCATCCACCAGCAGCAGCGTTTTTCCCAGCACTTCTGCCGTTTGCTTGACCGCGAATGCTCCTTGCAGATTGGTCCGCCGGGCGTCCGCGCTGAGGCCGACCTGCGGGCGAGTCGGGCGAATGCGAACAAGGGCGCTTGCGGGAAGCGGCAGGCCAAGTTCCCTGCCGACAACTTGCGCCAGCCGCGCCGATTGGTTGTAGCCGCGTGTTCGCTGCCGGGTTGGATGCATCGGCACGGAAAGAACGGCGTCAAATCTCATGCCGTTCAGCGCCGGCGCTTGTTCACGGGCGAAGGCCGCCAGTAGCAGCCCCAGCGGGACCGCAAGCTGGGGCCGGTCCCGGTACTTGAACTGGTGAATGGCATGGCGCAGGACGCCGTCATACGCGCCCATCGCACGGGCGCAGGCATACGCCGGGCGTCGCCGCCGGCAGTCGCCGCAGCCGCCGTCCTCCGGGGCAAGCGTCTGGCCGCAAACCGCGCACAGCGGCGCGGCCACCGGCACAATCTGTGCTGCACACCCAGCGCACAGGCCGGACTCGCCGAGCAGATTGCAAACCAGGCAGCGCGGCGGATAAAGCAGGGAAAGAAATGGGTCAAAAAGGGCGGCAAGCATGAGGAAACCCCTTCCGTGGGTAAATATAGACAGGAAAACCCGATGAGTTATGGACCCGGCATTAAAATGCCGGGCTAACACAGCAAAGAAAGTGCCTCCGGCACTGCGGAAAAGATAAAGATCAGCCTAATGTCGTTGGCATCCAGTCCCGCAGGGACTTTGTAAGCTTTTAGCCCGGCACTTTTAGTGCCGAGTGTGATTCATGCAGGATTACTTTTGACGCGCTCAAGCAAATTTAAAATCTCGGCACGATTCTTTTCTCCCTGCGCTTTGCTTACTCCTAAAAAACTGCCGATGTGCGGCTCATGCATGATTGCATCTACAAGTTCATCAGTATCGTTGTCGTCCCAGGGATATTCAGGCAGGGATTTCTGAAACTGCCGATGACTGATTTTGCCCGCAAGCAAGTCGTCTGCCATATCTGCGATCACCTGTCTGTAGCTTTTTATTGGTTTGCCTATACCTTTGTGTCGTCTAGAGCCTCAAAATACGCAATTTCCTGGAAGGCGCGGTAGCGGGCGGCGATGTCGGCCTCAGTCAATGTTCGCAGGCGGTTCAAGGAAAAGTCTTCGACGTTATAAGAGGCCATGACGCTGCCGTAGATGACAGCTTTGCGGAGCGTTGCAAACGACGTGTCGTTTTGGGAGGCGACGTAGCCGATGAAGCCGCCGGCAAACGAGTCGCCTGCGCCGGTGGGGTCGGCAATTTCTTCCAGCGGGTACGACGGCGCGGCGAAGTGCCGGCCGCCGCTGAACAAAAGCGCTCCATGCTCGCCTTTTTTAATGATGACGGTCTTTGGCCCAAGCGCCATGAGCGCTTTCGCGGCTTTGATGACTGACAATTCGCCTGTCAATTGCCGCGCTTCGGCATCGTTCATAAACGCGATGTCCACGCGCTTCAGGACTTCCAGAAGCGCCTCGCGCTTGCCTTCAATCCAAAAGTTCATCGTGTCGCAGACGGTCAGCGCGGGGCTTTCGACTTGCTGCAAAACTTCCAATTGCAGCGTCGGGTCAATGTTAGCAAGAAAGACGTACTTGGCCTGCCGGTAGCTGTCGGGCAGGGAAGGCTGGAAGTCGGCAAAAACATTAAGCTGCGTGTCCAGCGTGTGCGCGATGTTGAGGTCAAAATCGTAGTATCCCGCCCAGCGGAACGTCTTGCCGCCGGGGACAATCTGCACCCCCGCCAGATCAATCCCGCGCGAGTGCAAAAACTCCAAGTGCGCGGGCGGGAAATCGTCGCCGACTACGCCGACGAGCTGCACCGGGGCGAAGAACGACGCCGCAACGCCTGAATAATCGGCGGCCCCGCCGAGCGTGTCCTTGACTTCCCCCATCGGCGTCTTCACCGAATCTAAAGCCATTGAGCCGACAATCAAAACAGGCGATGCAGACATAAATTCTTCTCCGTTCTCCATAAACTTTTAGGGCAAAAAGAAAGCCCGCCGCAAGGCGCGGTGGGCTAAATTCAATAATTGTTGCTAGTTATTAAGTGACCTCGGCGCGATTCGAACGCGCGACCCTCGGCTTCGGAGGCCGATACTCTAATCCGCTGAGCTACGAGGCCAGATCTTATTTGAGCATTTTCGGCTGATGCCAGCCCAATTGATAGTAAGTCTTGATGCGGTGACAGTTCGCGCACCGGACCTCACATTTGGCGATTTCTTCCATGAGCGCTTTTACTGTGTGGCGCTGGTTCTGCATCTCGCTGACATTGTACTTTTTCACGCCGCGCACATGATCAAATTCCATCACGCGCGGGTCATTGTTGCCGCAGTCTACGCAAGGATGTTCTTGCAGATACTCCCAAACAATGCGCCGTACTTGTTCCAGTACCATCGCATTGCGCTTGTCGGCCTTGTCAATGTAATACTGCTTGTTGTTTTGGTAGTGACGCCTGCCATACTCCAAGTAGCATTTCTTGCAGGGCTGCTCGTGCTTGCCCCGGCGGACGCGGAACACGGACAATGGGCGAAACTCGCCGCATTTCGTGCAGTGCATCCCGTCTGCGTGGCCTGCCTCCTCCATGATAGCGCGATTGTACTTTAAATCAACAGCAGTTGTCAATTGTTCAGCAAGCAATTTCTTGACAAGCAGGCGGGAAATGAGATATGATACAGGCGTAATCTTATCAACGTAATCTTGTCAAGGCTGAGGCGAAGAGGCTTCTTCCAATGCGCGGCGCTGCTGCGCGTGTGGAAGAAGCTCTTTTTGTGCCGTGCGCTTTCGCTCCCTCGGAGTGAGGCTCTTTAGTTTCCCCCGTATTCTTCCGAGGATAGGGGCACTATGACTCTTCGTTTAATAGATACGGCAGACAGCCAAATTAAAAATAGCAAGGTGACGCCCTCGCACACAGGAGCCGGCATGAAACATGTAGATATGGTCGTGATCGGCAGCGGGCCGGCAGGACAAAAGGCGGCCATTCAGGCCGCAAAGCTGGGCAAGCAGGTGACGCTGATTGAACGCAACCGAATCCTCGGCGGAGCCTGCACCCACACCGGCACGATCCCCTCAAAGGCGCTGCGCGAAGCAGTCCTGCACCTCTCAGGCATCCAGCAGCGGGGGTTCTATGGGGATCGGGACGGCGGCGGGCGCGGCAAGCCGGAAATCACGGTGGAAGACCTGATCGCACGCGGCCAGCAGGTCATTCGCACCGAAATGGAAGTCATTCGGGAGCACATGGTCCGCAATGAAGTGGAGATTGTCTGCGGCGAGGCGAAATTCGTCGGCCCCAATACCCTGAGCATCACCCGGCAGAACGCGACGGAAATGCTGGAAGCAGACCATGTGATTATTGCGACCGGAACCGTGCCGGCGCGTCCGCCGAGCGTGCCGTTTGACAACACGCACGTCTTAGACAGCGACAGCCTGCTGGAGCTGTCGAGCCTTCCTAAAAGCATGATCATTGTCGGCGGCGGCGTCATCGGTACGGAATATGCCTGCATGATGGCGACTCTGGGCGTCCGCGTGATTTTGACCGAAGCCCGGCCCTCACTGCTGGACTTTGTGGATTCGGAAATTTCCGAAGCCTTGCAGTACCGGATGCGGGCGATGGGCGTCACGCTGCGTCTCGGCGAGCGTGTGGACGACATCCAGGTCCAGGCCGACGGCTTGGTGCAGGCGACGTTGCAGTCCGGGAAACACCTGCGGGCGGAGACGCTGCTTTATTGTATTGGGCGGCAAGGCACGACCGACACGCTGGGATTAGAAAATGTCGGCATTGTCCCGGACAACCGGGGCCGCCTCAAGGTCAACGAGAACTACCAGACCGACGTGCCGCATGTCTACGCGGTCGGCGATGTGGTCGGCTTTCCGGCGCTGGCGTCTACGTCGATGGAGCAGGGCCGCCGCGCATCCTGCCACATCTACGGCGAGCCGACGACTTCCATTCCTGAGCTGTTCCCGCTCGGCATTTATGCCATTCCTGAGATCAGCATGGTCGGCAAGACCGAAGCGCAGCTAACCGCCGACGGCATTCCCTACGAAGCGGGCGTCGCCCAGTACCGGGAAATCGCGCGGGGCCAGCTACTCGGCGACGAAGTCGGGATGCTGAAGCTTTTGATCCACGAAGAGACCCGCCAAATACTTGGCGTCCACGCCATCGGCACCGGTGCGACCGAGCTGATTCACATCGGTCAAGCCGTCATGGCCTTCAAGGGAACCGTAGACTACTTTATCAACAACGTCTTCAACTATCCGACGCTTGCCGAGTGCTACAAAGTCGCCGCCTTGAACGGCTCCAACAAGCTGCGAATGCTCTGGCACGATGATTACGAGTTAAGCGCCTCGCGTGATGCGGCTGCGGCGTAGAAGAACAAAAGCATTTAGTCCCGCAGGGACTTTCTGTGCTTCGTTAGCCCGGCACTTTCAGTGCCGGGTATTTCAGTGCCGGTCATTTTTCTATTCCAATCTGGGTCAAGAGAAACGCATAGTCAAAGGCGGTTTCGTGGAGGGCGTCGTAGCGGCCCGATGCGCCGCCGTGGCCCGCGCCCATGTTGGTCTTCAAAAGAAGCGTGCTGTCGCCTGCCTTGTGGGCGCGAAGCTTGGCGGTGTATTTGGCGGCTTCCCAGTACATGACCTGGCTGTCGTTCAAAGACGTTTTGACCAGCAGATTGGGGTAGGCTTTGGCGTCAATGTTCGTGTACGGGCAGTAGGTTTTCATGTACGCATAGTCTGCCTGGACGTTCGGGTTGCCCCACTCTAAATACTCGCCGACGGTTAATGGGAGAGTGTCGTCAAGCATGGTGTTCAGCACGTCCACGAACGGCACTTGGGACAGCACGGCTTGAAAGAGGTCCGGGCGCAGGTTGATGACTGCGCCCATCAAGAGGCCGCCCGCGCTGCCGCCTTGAATGGCAAGATGGCCCGGCGACGTGTATTTTTCCCCGATCAAAAACTCGGCGCAGGCAATAAAGTCGGTGAACGTATTTTGTTTGACGTGCAGCTTGCCGCCTTCGCGCCAGTCTTCGCCCATCTCGCCGCCGCCCCGGATATGCGCGACAGCAAAAATCATGCCCCGGTCCAGCAGGCTCAGGCGGTTGGACGAAAACGCCGCCGGCATGGAAATCCCGTAAGAGCCGTAGCCGTACAAGAGCAGCGGCGCGTCGCCGCTTTTCTCGACGCCCCGCTTGTAGACTAGCGAAATGGGAATGCGTGTTCCGTCTTCCGCAGTCGCTTCCAGACGCTCGGCGATGTAGAGATTGGGGTCGTAGCCGCCCAGTACCGGGGTTTGCTTGAGAAGCGTCTTGGCCTGCGTGTCCATGTCGTACTCGTAGACCGATGCCGGGGTAATCTGGGACTGATACCGATAGCGGATGACGGTAGTGTCAAATTCCGGGTTCATGTCGAGCGAAACAGTGTACGACGGCTCCGGGTAAGTGACTTTGTGGGCAGCCCGGCTGCTGAGTTCTATGACCCGAAGCTGCTCCAGACCGCCTTCGCGCTCCGAGATGACCGCGTGGCGCACAAAAAAGGCCATGCTCTCGCGCGTGATGGCCGGGTCATGAGCGATAAACTCGGTCCACTCGTTCGGCGCATGAAGCGGCGCGGACACAATGCGAAAGTTCTTGGCATCTTTGTCGGTACGAACAAAAAAATGGTCGCCGTGGTGGTCCACATAATAGCGGTGGTCGGTCTCGCGCGGGCGGAAGACAGTCCATTCGTTGTCGGGAGTGGCGCTTGGCAGATACCGAACTTCCGTGGTCTTGGAGGAAGCAGACGTCAGGAATAAAAACGCTTTGCTGCGGGAGCGTCCGGCATACACTGAGAATAGCGCGTCGGTTTCTTCATACACCAGCGCGTCGGCGTCTGTGCTGCCAAGCGCGTGCTTGTAAAGGCGATACGACCGCTTGGCATCGTCTTCCACGGTATAAAAGAGCGTCTTGTTGTCGGCGGCCCAGGTGACTGAGATCGTTTTTTCGACTTTGTCTGGCAGCAGGGCGCCGGTCCGCAGGTCTTTCACTTGCAGGGTGTACTGCCGGAAGCCGGTCACATCGGTAGAGAACGCGAGTAAATTACCGTCATCGCTGACTGCGTATGCGCCGAGGCCGAGATAAGAATGGCTTTCGGCGAGTGCGTTTAAATCCAGCGTGATTTCTTCCGGCGCATCTAAGCTGCCCTGTTTGCGGCAGGCAATCGGGTACTGCTTGCCTTCCTCGGTGCGGGTGTAATAGAAGTAGTCGCCGAGCTTATACGGGACGCTCAGGTCGGTTTCCTGAATGCGCCCTTTCATCTCCTCGTAAAGCGTTTCCTGAAGCTCTTGGGTCGGCGCAAGCACGGCGTCGGCGTAAGCGTTTTCCGCTTCCAAGTACGCGATCACTTCGGGATTGCTTTTCTCGCGCATCCAAAAATAATTGTCAACACGGGTATCGCCGTGGAGCGTGTCGGTCTTGGGGACAATTTTGGCAATCGGGGGAGTGAGCGTTGAATTGGTCATAAAGGCAGTATACCCAAACCTGCTTACGGCTGGCACAGGAACTGGGGCCGCAGTCGTCGGACTTGAAAAAGTGGGAGGCAGCAGAAGGTGAGGGAGCAAGACGCGAGCGAGTGGAGTTCACTCCCTCGCGTCTTGCTCCCTCACCTTCTGCTGCCCTATGATGCAGTTTCTAAAGCGGCTTGCCGTTGATGGACGCCGTGGCCGAGATTTCCTGCTCGCGGGCCAGCAGCCAAACGCCCGCGTGCTTGATCCAAACGTCCTGGTAAGTGCCGTTCAGGATAAACGTGTGGGTGGCGTGAGTCTGCGGGTCGGTGAGGCTGAGGCTGCCGAGCCGGTGCAGGGACACGTCGGCCTGCGTGCCGGCTTTCAGCAGGGTCAGCTTTTGAATGGTGGACTGCGTGACGCCGGGCTGGGCAGGCAGGGCAAAAGTGGCCTGGAAGTCGGCCCGTTCTTCCGCCAGGCCGTGCGTCTGCCCGGTCCGGCTGACCCCGACAAAGCTTGGCGCGTAATGGGAGAGCGTCGCCGCAAGGTCGCGCCGGGCCACAGCTTTATCGCGGGCATCATAATCCGCTTGCAGCGTTTTCTGCGCGGAGGCCGCCGTGTCTGCGGCCAGCGCAGGCGCGGCAGCCAGCAGGGCAGCGAGAACGAAAGAGGTTCGCATGGGGTTGTTTCCTTTCCCAGCTTCGGAAGGCTGATACGACTAGGATTCTCTTTTTGCGTGGTTTGTTCCTGCCGGGCGCGTAAAGTTCGCGCAGGAGATTGGGGCGCGGCGGCGAACTTAGACGCATGGAAATCAATGAAGCGACGATTACGCAGTTTAAGGGCGACTTTGCGCGGGTGCGGGCCGAATGCGGCAAAGTCATTGTCGGCAATCTGGACATTGTGGACGGAGTTTTGATCTGCTTGCTGTCCGGCGGCCATGCCCTGCTGGAAGGGGTGCCGGGGCTAGGCAAGACCCTTTTGGTGCGGACGCTCTCGCGGGTTTTGGACTTGTCTTTCAATCGAGTCCAGTTCACACCGGATTTGATGCCTGCCGACATCACCGGCACGAACATTCTCATGGAAGATGACGCCGGGCGCAAGATGTTCCAGTTCCAGCCGGGGCCGATCTTCGCCAGTATCGTGCTGGCGGACGAAATCAACCGGGCGACTCCGAAAACGCAGTCGGCGATGCTGGAAGCGATGCAGGAGCATTCGGTCACGGTATCCGGCATCCAGTATCAATTACAGGAGCCGTTCTTTGTGCTGGCAACCCAAAACCCAATTGAAATGGAAGGCACTTACCCGCTGCCGGAAGCCCAATTGGATCGCTTTTTGTTTAAGCTGATCGTGCCGTCCCCGACACTTGCCGAGCTGTCGTCCATTGTCGAGCGAACAACCGGCGCAGAGACGCCGCAGATCAACAAAGTTTTAGACGGAGCGCAGATCATGGCGATGCGGCAAGTCGCCCGCGAAGTGCCGATTGCGTCCCATGTGCGAGACTTTGCTGTGCGCGTCATTCTCGCCACTCATCCGCGCTCGGAAACGGCGACGCCGATGGTGAACCAGTTTGTGCGGTTCGGCGCATCGCCGCGCGGGGCGCAGGCGCTGGTGCTGGCCGCCAAAATTCGGGCGCTTTTAGATGGCCGCTACAATGTCGCCTACGACGATATTGTTTCTGTCGCTCCGGCGGCGCTGCGCCACCGCTTGATCTTAAACTTTGAGGGCGAAGCGGAAGGCATTGGGGCCGATGCCGTCGTCCGGGACATTTTGACCCGGCTGTCCACGCAAAGCACGGCGCAGATGGTCGGGGTGTAGGCATAAGAGTCCCCCCAGCCCCCAATAATGGGGGAGTCAGAGTCAGGAGAGGCTGTGTTTCTTCGTTCCCCTCATGCTCCCCCATTATTGGGGGCTGGGGGGACTCATTCGCTGGCGCATGACCTCAAAGGCGATAATCGCTGTGGCCGACGCCGTGCCGAGCGAATGGGGCAGGGGACGGCCATAGGGGATACGCAGCTTGAGGTCGGCCCCGTCCAAGAAAGACCGGGTGATGCCGCGCTTCTCGCCGCCGATCAATAAAAAGAGCGGCTTGGTCAAGTCGGCATCGTACAAAGACACGCTGCCGGGTTCATCAGTCGCGCAGGCGATGGTCATGCCCGTCCTGCGGAAAAAGTCGGCGGCGTCAGCGGCGGTTTCGGCGAGCGCCGTGGGGATTAACTCGGAAGCGCCTGCCGAGGCGCGGGCGACGATGCCTGCCGCCGACAGCCAGTTGCGCGGGCGCAGAACGAGACCGTCCGCCCCGGCGGCATACAGCGCACGGACAGATGAACCGAAGTTGAAGGGGTCTTCCACGCCGTCAATCATGGCAACGAACGGGTGCGCCTTCCCTGCCGCTAAAGTGTCCAGCGGCGAAAACTGGTAAGGGCCGACTTGGGCCAGAACTCCGCCGTGCGTTTTGCCTCCGGCGAGTTGTTCAATCTCGTCCGCCGAAACGCGCCGGACGGGAACACCTAATTTTTGAGCCGTCTGCGTGAGATGCCGGGTCTGGCTGTCTTCCTTGCCGGCGCGTAGCTGGATCGCGTAAACCTGCCGGTGTCCGCCTTGCAGCGCGGCAAGTACCGAGATAAAGCCTTCCAACTGAGCGGTTTCTTGGGCAGTTTCTTCGGTCATGGGAGCATTGTACCCCACAAAAAGAAGCCGAAAAAGAAGCCGCAGCGGAACCGCTGCGGCTTGAACAGTTAAGGGATGAGCAATGGAAGGTCTTTCAACCTTGGCCATGGCGTCATTATAGGCCGCTTTTGTTAAGAGCAGATTAAGAAAAGGTTAAGCTTGGGTTAAGACTTTAGTCCTGCGCGGGGACTGCCGCACCCTTGTGACTTCGCGCTCTTGAATTGACTTTACGGCGCTCCCTGTGCTACACTTCGCCTGTCATGTCTTTACCGAATACTTCTCCCTTAGCCGGCCTTTCCATAGACCAGCAGATTGCGCTGCTTCAGCGCGGCACGGCGGACATCGTGCCGCTGCCGGAGCTGAAGGCCAAGCTCGCAAAGTCTGCCAAAGACGGCCACCCGCTTCAAGTGAAGCTGGGTCTGGACCCGACGGCGCCGGACATTCACTTGGGTTTTGCCGTGGTGCTGCGAAAGCTGCGGCAGTTTCAGGACTTAGGCCACGAAGTCGTGATTATTATTGGCGACTACACGGCGCTGATTGGCGACCCTTCGGGCCGCTCGACCACCCGGCCGATGCTGTCATCGGAAGAAATTGAAGCGAATGGCCGGACTTATGTGGAGCAGCTTGCGAAGGTGCTGGACCGCGAAAAAACAGTGATTCGTTTCAACAGTGAATGGCTGGGGAAACTTAGCTTTGCGGAGCTTGTCGGGCTGGCATCTAAGATGACCGTGGCCCAAGTTTTGCAGCGCGAAGACTTCAAGAACCGCTTTGAAGAAGGGCTGCCGATCAGCCTGCATGAGCTTTTGTATCCACTCGCGCAGGCGTACGACAGCGTTGCCATTCATGCCGACGTTGAGATGGGCGGGCAGGACCAGACTTTTAACAATCTGACGGGCCGCGCCCTGCAAAAAGAGCTGGGGCAGGAGCCGCAGGTGGTTCTGTTGATGCCGCTCTTGGTGGGCTTGGACGGCGTCAAGAAAATGAGCAAGTCGCTTGGCAACTATGTCGGCATCTCCGAGGCGCCGGCTGAGATGTTCGGCAAACTGATGTCTCTGGGCGACGCTTTGATGCCGATGTACTATGAGCTTTGCACGGATGTTCCGATGGACGAAGTCCTGGTGCTGACCGATGCGGCCCAGACCCATCCGCGCGAGGCGAAAAAGCGGCTGGCCCGCGAAATTGTTACGCTGTACCACAGCGCCCCTGCGGCGCAGGCAGCGGATGATGAATTTGAGCGGGTCCACAAAGAGCATCAAGTGCCGGATGACATGCCGGAGTGTGCCGTTCCCGCCGACCTATGCGATTCAGGCGGTCATGTCCGCGTGACGGCGCTTCTCGTTGCCGCCGGTCTTGCGCCGTCATCAAGTGACGCGAAGCGTTTGATTTTGCAGGGCGGCGTCAGCGTGGACGGTGCAAAAATAACCGATGCTGCCGCGTCGCTCCTAGTCCAAACGGGCCAAGTTGTCAAAGTGGGCCGCAACCGTTTTGTCCGGCTGATGGCTCCTGCCGGAGCCTGAGACTGCGCCGAGAGTTCTGCAAGCATAGGAAGCCGCATGGCCGAATTGGAAACACAACCGATGGTATTGGAAGAAGCCCTGCCGACAGAGATGCCCGCCGCTCCGCCCCCGCCGACAGACCCGGCGCTGTTTGAGGCGGAGATGAACCCGCACCTGGATGCCCTGTACCGCAATGCTCTGCGCCTGACCGGGAACGCCAACGACGCGGAAGACTTGCTGCAAGATACCTACCTCCGCGCGTACCGCTTTTTTTACCAGTACCAACCGGGAACCAATGCAAAAGCATGGCTGTTCCGAATCATGAACACGGTTTTTTTGAACGACTACCGGCGCAAGTCGCGCCAGGGCGAAACCGTTTCCTATGACGGCCTGGAAGATTTTTATCTTTACAATCGCCTGAGCGAAGACGGCCTCGGCGGCGACCATCCGGAAACGGAAAACCCGGAAAAGGCTGTTTTGGAGAAGCTCGACATTGAGATTATCCAGCAGGCGATCCAGGCGCTTCCTGTTGAGTTCCGGGATACGGTGGCACTGGCGACTTTGGAAGAAATGTCATATCAGGAAATTGCAGACACGCTTGAAATCCCTGTCGGCACGGTCCGCTCGCGCTTGTCGCGGGGCCGCAAGCTGTTGCAGCGGGCATTGTGGGAGTATCTCAGCGGCGAAGAAATCCGCGTGGGCGAGTGAGGCATGAATGTGGAACAGGAATTGAAAGACGCAGAAGCGGAAATGAAAGCAGCGCAGTTCAAGGCGTCTGAGCTGAAACGGCAGGCGGACTGCATCAGCGCGGACTTTTACTCATGTGAGGAAGCAGTAAAGCGCCTCAATGAGTATTTAGACCATGAAATGACGCCGGAAGAGCGGGTTGTGGTGCTGAGGCATCTGGAAATCTGCCGCCCGTGCTTGAAGCGGTTTTCGTTTGAGCAGACGCTGGTTGTCTCGCTCCGTCAGAAAATTACGGTGCTTTGCGTCCCGTCCGCCCTGCGCGAAAAGCTGCACGGGCTTCTGCATGAGAAAGAATAATCTCTCCTGTCCAACAAGTCCTCCTTCCCCTGTTAGGGAAGGGCGTTAAAGACAAAGATAGCCCCTGCCTCATAAGAGGCAGGGGCTATCTTTGCGTAAGACTGCTTTGTTTTCACTTAGCTTCACCAGCGCACAGCTTTGCCGAATTGATCCAGGTATTGAAGGCCGGATTTGTTTGCCTGAGCATTGACTGTCTCTACGACACGCGGAATGGCCTCTTCAATGGAATAACGGGCGTCCGGTCCGCCCATGTCAGTCTTTATCCAGCCTGGCGCCATCAACAAAAGAGACCGAGTATCCTGGCAATGGCGTGCAGCGTAGCTTCGCATGAGCATATTCAATGCGGCCTTGCTTGCGCGGTACACCTCAAAGCCCCCTCCATTGTTATCGGCAACACTGCCTTGACCGGAAGACATCACGCCAATGGTTCCATTCGCGGCGACATTTGTGTCGAAGCTCTCGACAACCCGCATTGGAGATAGGGCGTTGGTGACCATCACTCTGATAAACTCTTCCGTCGCAACTTCGCCGATAGGCTCCGGGCGATCACTGGAAACTCCGGCGTTGACAAACAGCAGGTCAAACTTTCTGTCTTGAAGCCGGGCCTTGAGAGCAGCAATCTGAGCAGCGTCGGTAATGTCAAGCGTCTCGGCTTCCAAATGACCGGAAGACCGTTCGGCAAGTTCATGCAGCGCAGTTCCGCTTCTTTCGCGAACTGTCGCGACAACTCGCCAATTGTGGGCCAAATACTCTTTTACGAGAGCGAAGCCGAGGCCTCTTGATGCTCCAATGATCAGCGCCGTTTTCTGTTCCATGTCACATTCTCCGCCGACAATAACCTGTTGCCGGAAGGGAAGGGGTTCTAATTATCCGCGAACGGATCGTCCATGTCGTCGTCCGCCGGAGGCTGGTAGCGAGAACCGCCGGCTGCCGGGCGCGGGGCGCTGTTGTTGGCAGGGGGC
>CAXUBO010000069.1:0-1618 GCA_964249345.1 uncultured Armatimonadales bacterium
GCCCACATCGGCAACCTGCGGACGTTTTTGTTTGAGGACCTGCTGCACCGGGCTATTCTCTTGCACGGCTGGAACATTGAGCATGTGATGAACGTCACCGATGTCGGCCACATGACCTCGGACTCCGATGCCGGGGAAGACAAAATGGCGACCGCCGCCGCGCGTGAGCAGAAGTCGCCCTGGGAAATCGCCAAGTTCTATGAAACGGCGTTTTTTGCCGATGCCGCGAAGCTTAACATTATCCGGCCTGTCATCACGCCCCGCGCCACGGACCATATCGCCGAGATGATCGCCTTGATTGAGCGGCTGGAGGCGCAGGGTTATACGTATGAGACCGGCGAAGGCGTTTATTTTGACACCGCCAAGAACGCCGATTACGGCAAGCTGGCCGGCCTCAATTTGGGCGGGCAGATGGCGGGCGCACGGGAAGAAGTCAACGTTGACATCGGCAAGCGCCACCCGGCCGACTTTATCCTCTGGTTCACCAACAAGCCCGCACACATTATGAAATGGCCGTCGCCCTGGGGCGAAGGCTACCCCGGCTGGCATATTGAATGCTCGGCCATGAGCATGAAATACTTAGGCCAGACGCTGGACATTCACTGCGGCGGCATTGACCATATTCCGGTGCATCACACCAACGAAATCGCCCAAAGCGAATGCGCGACCGACAAGCAGTTCGCCCGGTTCTGGGTGCATGGCGCATTTTTGACCGTGCAGGGCGGCAAGATGTCCAAATCCGGCGGCGGCTTCTTGACCGTGCAGCGCTTAATTGACGAAGGCTTTGACCCGCTGGCGTACCGTTACCTGTGCCTGACGGCCCATTACCGCTCCGAGCTGGCCTTTAACGTCGAAACCTGGGACTCGCTCCACGCCGCGACCAAAGCGCTGGGCAAGATTTATGAGCTGAAGTCTCGCATCGGCGACCAAGACGGCCTTTCCGATCAGGAGTACCAGGCTTACCGGCAGACCATCTTTGACGCCATCTCCGACGACCTGAACCTGCCCCGCGCCGTCGCCGCCCTGCACGAAGCCAAATCGTACCGCTTGTGGCGCGAGTTCGACTCGGTGCTGGGTTTAGACATTGAGACCCGCTCCCGCGACGCCGTTCCGACCACTGCGTCTGAAGAGGCCCTGCCCGCCGAGATGCTTGCGCTGAAATCCGAGCGCGACGAGGCCCGGAAAGCCAAAGATTTCGCCCGCTCCGACGCCCTGCGCTCTGAGATCGAAAGCTTCGGCTACACTGTCGGCGATTCCCCGCAGGGAACCGTCGTCAAGAAAAACCTGCTTTGAGGACAACCTGCTATGACAATCCAAGAATACGCTGCCGCCGCGATTGAGAAAAGCGCCGATGATCTGATCCAGTCGGCAATGGCGCTGCCGGAAGACAAGCGCGGGTGGCAGGCGCTGGGGAAAGGCCGCTCTGCACTCAGTCAGCTTGCCGAATGCGCCGTGATGGGGACTTTGGCCGCAAAAATCGTGCGGGCGGGGGCTTATCAAGAAAGCCTAATGGCGGAATGGGGCGAGCTGCTTCCGATGCTGGACACGCCGGAAAAAGCAATCGCGCAGCTTCGCACAGGGGCCGCCACACTGGCATCCGCCGTTCGAGAGTCGCCGG
>CAXUBO010000069.1:1718-20835 GCA_964249345.1 uncultured Armatimonadales bacterium
AGAGTCGCCGGCATCTGCCGGCGGCTTTTTGCGACTCGTTCCCAATCTGTTGCGCTAGAGGCCGGTATCTTTGACGTAGCTCTGGTTCTTTTCCAGAATGATGCGCTGGCGACTGTAATCAAAGATCAAGTTAAACTGCTTGAGGATGCCGAGGCCGATGTTGCCGGAAACATAGCGGTCGGCATCAAAGCCGCTCTTTTGCTGCGAAAGCCGGGTGGATGGATTGTAGGCTTCCACGGCAGGCCGCCCATCCGGCCCGAACAAAGCCACTGTGCCAACATGCGTCATCAGGCCGTGGGTCGCGCCGCCAACGGCACTTCCGCCGTAGGAATCGGTCGCCTTGTACCGCCCCACTAAGCCGTAGCGCTTAACGAACGGAGCGATCAGCAGCAGTGAGCCGTTGTCCCCGGTATCAATCGTAAAAACGCCTGCGATGCCGTCTACCGCGCCGTAGACTTCCGGCTGGTTCTCCTGAAAGTGGAAAGGAAGGACTGCACCCGTGCCGGAGTAAACAAACTTGTCCGGCTGGGTTAAAGTGATGGTTTGCGTGTCAAAGTTGATGCCGACTACAAAACGCTGGAAGATTTGAAGGCCAATCAAAGTGCGCTCTGGCGCTTTTTTAGAGAAACTCAGTATTTTGTACGGCTGATTTGCAAGCCGAACATCGCCCAAATCAACAGCGCTGATCGTGACGCGACTTGCGGCGACGAAGCTTTCTCCTCCCCCGCCTTCCTTGACGCTTCCCTGACCCGTCAAGCCCAATCGTTTGGCGGTCGTGGGCTGAAGAATATAATTTCCCCCAGAGTCCAGCTCGGCCTCAAACGGGCCTTGACCGTTTAGCATGATGCCGAGAAGAATTTTGTTGTTCTCCAGACGGAACGGGATTGTCGCCGAAGTCTTGCCGTCAAGGAACCGAAAATCGGGCGCGGGATTTGGCGGCAGTGTAAATTGGTCCGGCGAAAGGGGGACGTTCACTGCCGCAGACTGTACGGAATCCACTTCGTCCCACTGCGGATCGCCGTCGCCGACGCGAACCGCGAACGGCAGTTTAATGCCTCCTGCCACACTCCGGTAATCCAGCAGGCGGATAATCTGCACATCTTCCCCTTGCTGCTCCACAAAGCGGTCAATGAGATGCGTCGCTTGATCCACCCACACGCTGAACGGACGGCCTGCCTGCGGCGTGATGCTGATAACATCGTAGATGCGACCGCCTTCGCGCTGCGTCCCTGCCGAGGCAAGCGTCGCGCTGCCGCGCTCAGAAAACCAGTAGCCCCGGCAGGTCTGGTATGCTTGGTTGATTGCGCCTTGACGTGCGTCTTCATCACCCAGCACATAACTGTAGCCGCCGCGTGTCTGGGTCCAGAGCGAGACCCCGTCAAAGCCGGACGCCGTGGCTTCTGTCGGACGCTCCGACCGGACAACGTAGCGCCCGGTCTGCACATCGTCCCATTCGTCTTGAGTACCGGAAAGCCCATCAGCGAAAGTGTGAACTCGAATATATAAAGAGCGAACGCCGTTCCAGGCATCGCCGCCGCTGGCTTGTTTTGCTTGCGCGAGGATTGCCGCCGGGTCCGCCGCCTGTGCAGACACGGACGCCGCTGTCAAACAAAAGCAAAAAAGGACATCGCGTAGGATAAACCGCATTGTTTAGTACGCGCCGTGTCCTGTCAGCACCGCCGGAACCGTGCGGCACAAGATCACCACGTTCAGCACAAACGACTGACGCCGCACATACTCCATGTCCAACGCCACCGACGCCTCAAAAGACAGCGTCGCACGCCCCGACACCTGCCACAACCCCGTCAGACCCGGCAGAACCGACAGACGCACACGCTGCGCCGGCGTGTATAGCGCCACCTCGCGCGGCAGAGCCGGACGCGGACCCACCAGAGACATCTCCCCGCGCAGCACGTTCAGAAGCTGAGGCACTTCGTCTAAAGAGCAGCGTCTTAGCCAGCGTCCGGTGGGCGTAATGCGCGGGTCGTGCTTGATCTTGAAGACGGGGCCGGAACGCTCGTTTGCGTCCAGCAGGGCGCTGAGGCGTGCTTCGGCATCGGTGAACATGGAGCGGAACTTGAAGACGGGGAAGGGGTGGCCGTGCCTGCCGATGCGGGTCTGGACAAAGAGGACGGGGCCGGGGCTGCCCAGGCGGATAAGAAGCGCAACCACCGTCAAGAGGGGCAGCAGCAGCAGCAGGGCCAGCAGGGAAACAAGAACATCCAACGCGCGGCGCAAAAATGCGTCCACAAGGGCCGTCCGGGTTTGCAGATGCGGCGGCTCTGCCGGAAAATTAGCCGAGAAACTGGATTGTGCGGCGGCAGAATGAGAGACGCTCATGGAATTTCCTCAAAAGGTTGTTTCCGGTACAGGGCGAGTTCTAAACGAATTTCCAAATTGGACCGCCAAGCAATCCCGTATTGTAACCATGCAGAAACCATGCCAATCTTGGAGATAACAGCGGAGAAAGACCAAATTGCTAGGAAGTGTCAGGGGTTTTTTGCCAGTGTCGCGGTCTTGCTCCATTCCTGGCAGTCTCGCTTCGTGGCGTCGGCCATGGATTCCACAGCCGCAGGCAGCCAGCCTTTCGGCTGCTTGGCAAGGTGGCGCTGAGCTTCTTTGATTGCTTTCGGGCTACCGAGATGCACATTCGCCGTTTCCCAGCCCATCGCCCGCAGCAGCCGCAGCGCGTCTTTCTCATCGGCAGGCGACTCCAGCGGAACCCGAATGCAGTCCGGAGCTAGACGCCGCAGTATCCATTCACCCCGCAGCTCCACATAGGGATCGCGGCAGCGAACCGCTTGACTTAAGAGGGCCTGATACAAAATCTCCAGCGGCCCCTGCTGCTTGACCGCCCAGAGCCAGGCTGATGGGACCAGGGCTTTGGCTTCACGGGCAATCTCGCCGCCCTCCCATTCGGCCAGCCCCACAAAACGCTGATGGCCCAAGCTTCCCAGTCCGGCGCGGCGGCTGACGGCATGATAGGGAGGCCGGGGCGCAGGTAAAAGATGCTCAATGCCTTCGCGGGCGCTGAGAGGCACGTCTTTCTCCGCGCCGGGCAGGGCCGCCATCTTTTTCCAGAACTTGCTTGGGTTCGCCAGGTTTTTGCCGGCAATGTCCCGCAGCCAGGCATGGTCTTCCGCCAGTACAAACGGCTTGCCGCCGGCTTTCAGTCCGGCTTCGTAGCCGTCCAAGACTGCTTCGCAGAGGGCATCCGTCTTCTGAGGCAGGCTGCCCGAAAGGTCCGCGCTGACGGCCAGGCGAACCAGATCAACGGTGTACGGCATGGTGTGGGCTTCGTCAAAGTCGTTCACGCCCCAAATGAGCCGGCCTTCTTTATCGCGCCAGGTGCCGAAGTTTTCAATGTGCAGGTCGCCCACCGCAAGCACCGCCGGCGCTTTGGCTTGTTCCGGGCAAACATCGGGAAAGACCTGCGCCCAGCGGTAAAACGTAGACCGCAGGAACGGGAACACGCCGGATGCCATCTGCGCGTGCTTGAAGTCCAGATCGGCTTGGACCAGGGTTGTCCGCTCGCCCAGCCAGGCTTCATACTCCTGCGTCGCCTTTTGAATATTCATAGATGAGCAGTCAGCGCAGCAGGTTCGCGTAGATGCCCGGCACGCTGCCTTCAATGACAACCGCATTGACGGACTTTTGGTAGAACGCCACCGGCCCGGCTGCACCGATGATTCCGTAAGCATAGCCGAGATCGCGCAGGCCCCAAAGGGACTCAATCAAGAGCGCTTTGCCGATGCCCTGACCCCGGTACGCCGGAAGGACGCCGGTCGGGCCGAAGTACGCCTTGCTGGTCGCTTCATAAGCCGCAAAGCCGACAATCTTTTTGCCTTCATTTTTTTTATTCTCAATGGCAATAAAACTGGTGATCGGCTGCCGCGCAAATGTCGCTTCCATCTCGTCCGCCCAGCCCTGCGAGAAGTGGGTGCGGACAAACTCGGTCACGGGCGTTCGCTCAAACGAGTTCGGACGCCGCAGGAGAAAACCCGACGTAAGAACGCTTGCCGCGCCCTCTTCGCGAGGCGGAAGCTTGTAAAGGGGTACAAGTAAATCAGGCATGGGCGCTTATTCCGTAACGGGTGCCGTGTTTCCTGCCGCCTGTTGTTTTGTCGAGAACTATTCGGCCAGCGCGTTCAGCGTCTTCAAAAGCTCTGTCGCCAGCGTGGACGCTGCCGTATCCTGCGCGAACAAGTCCGGGTGCAGGGCGCGGGCGAGAATGCGGCGGGCGCGGCGGCGCTCTTCCGGGCCGAGACGGGCGGCGACGGCTTCTAACGCCCCGCCGGTCCCGCCGCGCACCTGCGCCGCTTGCAGCTCAATCCGCCGCTCCGCTGCCGCCAGCTTGGTTTCGGCAACTTTTGCGCGTTCCCGCATCTCGTCCCAGCTTGCTACCAGATCAGCATACTCCCGGCGCAGAGCACGCACTTTGGCCTTCTGAGCCTCGTGGCGGGCGCAGATTTTCTCGTGCAGGGCGGCGTCCACCGTGCGCGGACCGTCGCCTTTCGCCCCAATAAGGTCCCGCAAGTCTTGACTGCGGTAAATCGTCGCCCGCGAAACTCCAGCCCGTTCGGCGACATCGGCCACGGAAAAGGCCGCGCCAATCTTTTCCAGCTCCCGCACGGCGGTCCCGACCCGCTGCCGCCGCAAGGCCGGGTCATGCGGCTTCGCGCCTCTCGCCCGAATCTCTTTCGTCTTCACGCTCCCATTGTTCACGCCCCTATTTTGGCATATTCACCGGCCCAAGTCTACTTCGGCGGGCCAAGCACTGTCGCCAGACGCATAAGGCTAGGGCCAAGCAGGACCACAAACACGGCAGGGAACACGAAAAAGACAAGCGGGAACAGCAGCGTCACCGGCAGACGTGCGGCTTGCTCCCGGACCCGCTGCACTTTGGCGGCGC
Organism: uncultured Armatimonadales bacterium; assembly: GCA_964249345.1. GTDB lineage: Bacteria > Armatimonadota > Armatimonadia > Armatimonadales > Capsulimonadaceae > JANXMY01. The sequence continues at coordinate 6,631 of CAXUBO010000069.1, forward strand.
GGGCCATGACGCTCTGCGCCCGCAAAACGCGCACAATGCTGGTGCCAAGACCATCCGCCTGCACGACCGCCGCTACGAAGGTTTTGATTTCGCGCATCTCCAGCCGGGCCGCCATATCTTTCAAAGCCTGCGCCCGCGTTTTTCCAACCTGCGTTTCGTGTCTGGCCCGCGCCATCTCGTCCGCCAGCGGCCCGGACAGCTTTTCGGTGACTTTCGCCATCGCGCCGTCTAAGCTCATGCCGGCTTCGACGCTGACCACGAGCAGGTCAATCACTTCCGGCAGGGCCTTCCGAATCCGCGATTCGCGGCGGCGGATGGCCTGTTCCAGCAGACTCTCCGGCAGCGTCAGGCCGGCCAGGAGGCCCAGCAAAAGCGCCAGTCCGCGCTCTCCCACCGACGGCAGGACCGGACACAGCGGCGCCGCAAGCAGCAGTCCCAGCCCGGCGCTGACCGCCCGCAGCCCTGCGAACTCTCCGACGCCTAAATAGGCCGGGCTTCCCGCCCGCGTCAGAGAGCCGCGCAGCCGGGCCGACGCCCCGGCCGGCGTCAGGCGCCTCCCCCATCCTGCCAGCCGCCGGATGATTGGCCGCAGAAACCGCTCCTGCCAGCTTCCCTCAAGCTGCTCTTCCGCCAGCGAGCGCAGCGCGTTCCCCTGCCCCAGCGGCAGTGCGTCCAGCCGCCGCGCCATCGCCCGCCGCTCCGCGCCCCGCAGGCTGCCGACAGCCAGCGCAAACATGGCCCCGGCGGAAAAGGCGAAGGTGAGTGTGAGAATAAGGAGCATTGTTTTATTCCTAAACATCCAGCGTGACCATGCGCTTGATGATGAGGCCGCCGATGATCTGGCCTAGCATCGCCCCGGCAATCAGCTCGCGCCCCAGCAGACTCTCCCAGAGCGGCTGAAAGTACGCTGGGTTTTTGAGAAACAGCGCCAGGGCCAGCGCCGGAGCGAGGGCAATCAAGAGGCCGGCGGAGAGGCGTCCTTCCGCCGTCAAGGTCTGCACCTCACCGGCAACGCGCACCCGCTCGCGGATCGTGTCGGCAATGAGGTCCAGCGCCTCAGCTAAGTTGCCGCCAAGCGGAAGCTGGATCAAAATTGCCGTGATGACCAGCTCCAAGTCCGGCGACTGCACCCGCGCCGCAATGCGTCCCAGGGCCACGTCCAGCGGAACCCCTAAATTCACTTCGCCGGATGCCCAGGCGAATTCTAAAGCCAGCGGCGGGGGCAGCTCCTCGGCGACGGTCTGGATCGCCTGCCGGAACGAGTACCCGGTCCGCAGAGCGGAAGTCAGCAGCATCAGGGCATCGGGAAGCTGCGTGTCAAAGCGGCGGCGCCGCGCCTCACGCCGGGATTGCAGGACAGCCTGCGGCGCTGCCGCGCTGATTGTTCCCAGCAGCAGGCCGGCGAGAAGTCCGTGCGCCGCCAGAAGGCCAAGCAGAAAACCCGCCAGCGCCGCGCCTGCACTCAGCGCCATCCATTCCGCCGGGCGCAGGCGCAGGTCGGCCTGAAGCATCAACAGGCGCAGGCGCGGCTCCCAGTCGCTTTGGCCCAGCCAGCGCGTCACAGTCGGCAGGGCATCCGGCCGCAGGCCGGATTCAGAGTGCTGCTCAGAGTGCGGCGCGGCGGCTTCCGGCGGCTGGGCAGGACCATGGCCTGTCACGCGGTCTAAACGGTCCCGCAGGCGCACGGCAGCCTGCGTTCGCGCTGCGGTCAGCGCGTAAACCAGGCTCGCCGCCAGCACAAAGCTTAGAGGAACGGTCAAGAAAAGGCTCATGTCGGCACAAGTGCGTCCTGCGGCGCTTCCCAGCGAAACCGATCATGGAGGACAATGCTGCCATCCGTGATCCCGTCCACTTCCGTGAGATGCGTCACCCGGCGACTGCCGCTTGGAAGCCGCTGCTGCTGCACGACAAGCTGCACCGCTGATGCCGCCTGCTCCCGTACCGCCCGCAGCGGCAGCTCCGCCCCGGCCATCAGCACCAGCGTTTCCAGCCGGGACAGCGCATCGCGCGGGCCGTTTGCGTGGATGGTGGACAGGGAACCGTCATGGCCCGTGTTCAGCGCTTGCAGCAGGTCTAATGCTTCGCCGCCCCGCACTTCGCCAAGAAGAAGGCGATCAGGACGCATCCGAAGCGCGTTGCGGACAAGCTGCCGGATCGTGATTTCGCCGCGCCCTTCTAAATTGGGCGGACGGCTTTCGAGCGAGACGACATGCGCCTGCTGCAACTGAAGCTCGGCGGCGTCTTCAATCGTGATGATGCGCTCATGGGCTGGGATAAACGACGACAAAGCGTTCAAAGTGGTTGTCTTGCCGCTGCCGGTCCCGCCGGAAACCAAGATGTTCAGCCTCTTCTCGACGCATTCACGCAGAAAATCGGCGGCCTGGATGGTCAGCGTTCCCAGGCGCACCAAGTCAGCGATTTGAAGCGGCTGCTTGGAAAACTTGCGGATGGTCAGGATCGGCCCCCGCACCGAAAGCGGCGGCAGGATAATGTTGACCCGGCTGCCGTCGGCTAACCGTCCGTCGGCGATAGGCGACGCCTCATCAGCGCGGCGGCCCAGCGGCGCGAGAATACGCTCAATGATCCGGCGCAGATGCGCCTCGTCATCAAAGCTGATGTCGGTGAGAGACACCCGGCCCAGCCGCTCGGCATACACCTGCGCCGGGCCGTTGACCATGATCTCAGAAACCGTTTCATCTTCCAGCAGCGGCTCCAGCGGCCCCAGGCCCACCAGCTCATGCAGCACGGATTGAACAAGAGCGTCCCGCTGCCGCCCGGTCAGCGCGGAGCTGTCTTCCGCCAGCACGCGGCCTGCCGTCTGCGAGACTTGCTCCAAAAGCGCCGCGCGGGGCAGGCGGCTGAGGCGCAGAGCGTCGCTGTCCGCCAGCAGGCGGGCATGGACCCGGCGCTTCCAGTTCAGCGGGTCATTTGCGCGGTCAGCGGGAAGCAGCATGGAAGCTCCTTGCCAGTCCAAAAACACTGCACGCGACCTTGGAATTCGGATGCGACAGCACAAACGGCACCCCGGCATTGACGGACGCCGGGACCAGTTTGCCGTCATTGGGAATGAGGCACTGCGGCGGGCGGCCCAGTGTCCGCACGATGTCCGGGAGCAGCAAACGGTTTGACGGGGACGCGCGGTTTAAGATGATCTGAACCGCGTCCGGGGCGGCAAAAGTGTGAGACGCTTCCAGCCAAAGGCGCGTGTCGGCCAAAGTCGTCAGGTCAAACAGGTTGGCGATAAGCAGGACAGTGTCGGCCTGGGACAGCGCAAAGCGCGTCGCGCTATGCAGCACCGGCGGCACGTCCAGCACCACAACGCATTCTTCCCGCCGCAAAAGCAGCAGCATTTGATCTAAAAAATCCGGTGTCAGCGCGTCGAGCGGCAGCGGGGCCGACGCGCCGGCTAAGACGCGCAGGCCGCACTCATGGCGCTCTAAATGGTCTTCCAGCAGTGACAAATCTAGGTCGGCGGGGCTGTTCTGAACTAGGTCGGCGAGTGTTCGGCGCGGAAAAAGATTGAGCATGAGGGCGGCGTCGCCGAACTGCGTGTACAAGTCCAGCAGGATGGCCGGCTGATTTGTCTCGCAGGCGAGGGCCGCCGCCAGATTAACTGCCAGCGTGGTTTTGCCGATGCCGCCTTTCGCGCCGCTGACCGCGATGACTTTGCCGCCGGCGCTCGGAGCGGCCTGGGCGGCAAACTCCGGGCTATGGCGACGCCGGTGATCGGCATGAACGGCGCAGACAGCCGCACAAATTTCGGCAGGCGCCGCTGCGCCGCTGACGCTGTCTTTGGCGCCTGCCCGCATCGCCGCCCGCAGATTCACGTCGGGCGACTCCGGCGCAGCAAGAATGTTTTCTACAAGAATGCTTTCCAGCGGCAGGCCGGAGACCGCCAGCATTTCGGCGGCGGCAAACCCGTCCTGCGGCGGCAGAGCTGCGGCCAGCAGGACCACGTCCGGGCGAAGCGTGTGGGCTAGGCGAACCGCTTCCAGGCCATCCCGCGCCTGCCCGGCGACTTCCAGTTCGGCGTCGGTCGTCAGCGCAGCGCGTAGCTGCTCCCGGCGCTCCCAATTGGCGTCTGCAATTAAGACTCGAATCATAGTTTTTGTTGGGTGATGGTTTTTGTGCGGGAAATGAACCGGGCGGGAGGGGCTTGCCTTTGCTGGCTTCCCCTTTTTGCAGGTCTGGAAAGTCTTTGCTGAAATCGCTTGACCCAACATCGGGCCGCTGAACCGGCAGGTTTTCCGGGCTGCCGGGCGGCGGCGGGTACGCGCCTATCGTGCTTGAAGTCACGATCTCCGGCTGAATCAATATGAGAAGCTCGCTTTCTTCTTTGTGCGTCGTCGTGCTTTTGAAAAACTCGCCCAGCACCGGAATCTGACTGAGGAGGGGGATTTTGTTGACCTGGCGCGAAACGGAGTTGGAATACAGGCCGCCGATGACAAGCGTTTCGCCATCCGCCATTTGCAGGGTGGAAGTCGCGCGGCGCACGGTCAGGGCCGGCACCGAAAACCCGGACAACTGGATGGCCGCCCCGTAATCCAGCTCGCTGACTTCCGGCGTCACCGTGAGCTGAATGCGGCTGTCACCCACCAACGCCGCGCCCACGGAAAGTCTCACTCCGTAAGGCTTGTATTCAATGGAAACAGATGCGCTCGTCCCGCTTGTGCCGTTGCTGGCCTGAGCGACCGGAATAGGAAGCTCGCCGCCCACCAGCATACTGCCTTCCGAGCCGTCCAAGACCATCAAGCTCGGTTCGCTTAACACCCGCGCCTTGTTTTCGGTAATCAGCGCCGAAAGCTGGGCGGCTATCGGCGAAACTCGGTTGATGCCGCCGCCGCCAAAAAAGTTGGTCTGAGAGCCGGGGTCTGCGCCCACCTGCCCGAACAAGATTGGCTGCGGCTGGAACGAGTAGCCGTTCCCTGAACGCCCGGAAACGGTGCTGCCGGTTCCCCAGTCTAAGCCTAAGTTTTTCGTGGCGCTGCGGTCAATGTCAATGATCTTGGCACGCACTAAAATCTGCCGGGTCGGCCCGCCGCCTAAGTTCAGCAGGTTGATGATCTTGAGTTCGGGCGGCAGGGACTGGATGAGATGATCCAGTGGGTCCGACGGCAGGCTGCCGCCGTCCGGCTTTTTCGCGGCTTTGGCTTCTTTCAGGGCGGTCGCCAGGTCAGGCGCGTCGTCCCCGGCTCCGGCGGCTGCCGCGTGCTTTGACGCCGCTTTGCGCCGGGGCGCCGGCGCAGGCCAGTCGGCAGGGTCCGGCGCGGCGCCCGGTGCGCTGATCCGCCCGGCATACTGCCCGGAAAGCGCCAGCGTTTTTTCGCCAACCACCGTGCAGGTAATCCCCAGCGGGGCAAGCGGCGGCGACAGCAGGGCGGCATACGTCTGGGCCAGCGACTCGGCAGGCGCGGTATCAGGCGCGACAGTCAGCAGGTTTTTGACTTTTGCGCCGTACACGCCCGCAATGGCTGCGGCCCGCTGCCAGGCCACGGCGCTTGATACGCTTCCTTCCAGAAACAGCGTATCCTGCACCACGCGGGCCGTCACGCCCGGCAGGCCGATGGACGCCTGCACCTGCGCCGCGAGAGGCCGGAGGTCAAACGGCGGCAGGGGAACGACACACAGCCGCAGCCGGTGCGCCCCGGCATGGTCGCAGACAAACAGCGTCGTTTCGCCGAGACTTTTCGCGTTCACGAGAAGCTGATGCGACGACAGCGGGACAATGTCTGCCACCAGCGGGCTTCCCACTGCCGCCGTGGTCATGCGGTCATACATATACACTTCGGACTGACCGACATGGAGCGTCTTTCGCACGTCCTGAGCCTGGCCCGGCAGGGCGCAAAGCGCTGCAAACACAAAGACCGCACAGATTGTCAGCACTGTTTTCATAAGAGACTCATTTACGGCGCAACGGTCATTGTTTGGCTTTGCGTCCCTTTAACCACCGTGATTGTGACGTGGCTGGGCGCGGGAACAGGCGGCGGCGCGACGGATAAAACCGGCAGCGGCGGCAGCGGCCCAATTCCGGGTGCGCTCTTTACGGGTTCACTTTTTATCGGCGGCACACGGTCCGCTCGGTGATGCGGCAGGCGCGGCGCCAATTGATGCAGGGCGGCAGCCGCCGGCGCAGGCAGAGGCGGAAGCGCAGCTTCACTGCCGTCGCCGATGGCCCGCAGGGCCAGATGCAGATGGCCCCGCGCGGCAGCCAGCACCAGCGCCTGGGCCTGCGCCGGGGACACGGCGACCGTGACATGGGCCGCGCCGCCGGAGGAAGCCGAAGCGGCAGGCGGGTCCGGCGAAGTCTGACCGCCGACCGCCAGCAGACGGACATTTTGCAGCACCGTCCGGGCCTCGGCAGGGCCGGCGCCCGGCTCATCCGTCGCCAGAATGTCTACATGGTCTTCCGGGCGAACAAACAGCTCCACGCCGTCGGCGGGATCGGTTGCCACTGTGACGGCCCGCAGCGTCGGCGGCAGGGCAAAGGCCATGCCGAGCGCCGCGCTTGGCACGCAGACCGCGCTTTCGGTGAGCGCCGTTCCGGCAGAAATTGGCTGGACCGACACTTTGCCGACAAACGCCGACACCGATTTTGCCGCGCCGTCCGGCACTTCGCTGGTGGGGATTGACCGCAGACCAAGCGCCGATGCCGACAGCAGCGTCCGGGCAGGAATATCGCGGGCGGCAGCCACGACTGTGACCATCGGCGCGGCGGCGGCCTCGGCGGGCAGGCGGCCTCGCACCAGCAGAAATGCCAGTCCCGCCGCCGCCAGCCCGGCGGCAAGCGCCGGCAAAAGCGCCGTCCACGGCGCTTTTCGGCGTGGAGCGACAGCGCGGAGCGGCATCTGTGTTCGGAGCGGCATTTGCATCACGGCACCCTGAGACTACGACATTCTGAAACCACAAAATAAGACGACAAAAAAATAAAACGACAAAAAATAAAACTACAAAGTCAGGTGCGGCGGCGTCAAAGTCCCGGCGCCGGTGCAGACGCCGCCGGACGCGCCCGGCATGGTCAGCCCAATAAAGCGCCCGTAGACAATGTTGCTGGACGTATCCTGCACGGGCTGGCTGATAAAGAACGTCGCGAAGGCGATCACCGATACGTTCCCCGGCTTGTTTTTGACGGCCTGGCTGACAATGGGGATCAGCATCAGATGAGCGTCGGTCTGCGGCTGACCGCCGCTGTACCAGGCGGCATAAGTAGCCGCCGTATGCGTAAACTGCGTGTTTGTCGGCGCAAGCCGGGCCGCAATTCCCGCCTGGGTCAGCGCGGCATTGTCATACGCAAGCGCCGGGGTGGAAAGCGCCTGCCCGGCGGAAAGCGCTTGATCCGACAAGTGCAGAATGGTACTCTGGTAGCCTGCCCCCGCGCCGCTGATCAGCAGCGGGTCAAAGCTGCCCGGCACGGTTAACACGCCGCTGCTGTTCCACAAGTTAATCCGCAGCATTAGCTGAGTCGAGTCCGCCTGGTACACGCCCGGCGTCAGCGTCTTCGCGCCGCTGAGAACCCCGGAAATAAACGCGACTGCCGGGTCCGTGTTCGCCGGGTCATCGCCAATCAAGCCAAACGGCGCGACCGGCATTCCCGCCGGCAGAGCGCAGGCCGGCGGCAGGGACGCCGTTGCCGACGCGGAAACCGTCAGTGTGTTCGCCGAGCCGTCCGCCCCCGTCGGCGCGTAGCCGACCGCCGGGGCAAACGACAGCGGGGCGTTGACTGAGCCATGCACGGTGACTGCGCCGCCCGAAGCCGTCGTCACCGTCGCTCCGGTGAACGCGGTCCCGACGGCGTTGTTCGCCGCGATGACGGCGCTCGCCGACGCGCTTGCCGAGGCAGGGCTGGCTGCCCCCGCCAGCGCGGCGGCATCGGCGACCACCTGCGCCCGCTGCCGGGCCGCGCCCATGACGTTCAGGTCAATTGCCAGCGCCGCCGCGCCGAGCAGGCCGGTGAGCAGAAACAGGACCAGCGGCAGGGTCGCGCCGCGCTGCGTTTTGCACATCATCACTCCCTTTGCACATCATCACTCCCTTTGCACATTATCACTCCCTCTGCATGACCATTTTGGAAGTCAGCAGCTTGGTGCTGCCGGAGAAAATGAGCGTCGTAACCAGCGGGTGATTGTACGAGACCGTGGCCCGAATCAAGCTGCCGGTGAGCGCATTATTGGTCCCCAGCGCCGTGTCGCCCAGCGCGGTCCACGTCACGCCGCCATCAGCGCTTTTTTCCAAATACACGCTGGCCGGTGTCAGGCTGAGACCTGTCCCGGCGCTGACGCCGCCGGCTTCGGCAGTTTCAATCGTGCTGCCGATGGCCGCCGAACGTGCCGCTCCCCGCGCGGCTGCCCCGACCTGGGCCTGATCACCTAAAATCAGCCCGACTTCAATGATGCCGAACAGCAGCAGGAACAGCAGGCTGCTGATAAGCGCAAACTCCACCAGCGCCGCGCCCCGCTGAAGTTTTTGAGTTCTTTTCATAACGCCGGGTGTTTTCATAACGCCAGGTGCAGGTGCGCGAATGCAAAAACGGCTCCAAGCGCGATGGCCGGGGCAAACGGCATCCGGCTCTTGCGGGGCGTGGATGCCCGCAAAAGAACGCTTCTGCCGACGAGCCAGGCGAGCGCAAGCGCCGCGCCGGCACCGATCGCACCGGCCAGGGTCCAGCCCAGAAAGACCGGCCCCATGAGTGCGCCGACCGCCATCAGCAGCTTGACATCCCCGGCCCCAAACGCGCCCAAGGCATACAGCAGCAGCAGAGGCAGCGCGGCGGCAATCCCCGCCAGCGCCCACCAGCCGCTGCCGTGCCAGACGTGTCCGGCCAGACCCGCCGCAATTCCGGCGACGCAGAGGCCGTTTGGAATGCGCCGGGTCCGAATGTCATAAACAGACGCGGCCAGCAGAAGCAGGGCAAGCAAAAGCAGGGCAAGCACAGCGACCAAGTGTAAACTCGGTTAATGCAGCGTCGCGGCGGCGGCGTTGAGCTTGGTGTTTGTGTTCGTGCCGAGCAAAGTCACGGCAGTCACGCAAACAGCCCCAATCAGCGCAACGAGCAGGACGTACTCAACCAGCGTCGCGCCTTCTTCGTTGGACCAGAAGCGGCGGGCAAAAGAAGAAACAGAAGAAGAAACAGAAGAAGCAAAGTGCAGTGCGGTAGGCATGGGCGTTCCCCTCCCTGGGGACAAATGACAGGCAAAGTAGTTCCGAGAACGATTTGGCAGAAAAGAGTTTTGAGAGGTTACTGAAGATTCGCTGAGGCGGAGTTCAGCTTGGCAGCGGCGTTGGTGCCGAGTAAAGTGACGGCACCCGCGCAGATGGCGGCAATGAGCGCCACCAGGAGGACATATTCGACGAGGGTTGCGCCGTCTTCTTCCCGCCAAAAGCGGGCAAGGGCAGAAGAAAGTGGAGAAGCGGGCGCGGGGCGTGCTGAGGACAGCATGGCGAATTCCTTCCGTGGTTCATGGCAACTCTTTTCCGTGAGACTTCAACTTAAGCATACAGCACAAATCATGCCAAGTCCCCGTATTTCTACGAGCAGCAGGCATGATTTTTATTTAATTTTTGCAAGCGCGACGCCAATCAGTGTCAGCAGGCTCAAAATTGCCATGAGGCCGCCGGGCATGAACGCACGGGGGCTGCTTTTGGCGTATCGCAGGCTGAAAAAGACAAGCAAAAACAGCGCGAGGACAAGGGCCAGCGGATAACCCCAGGATTTTCCTGCGCCGAGTGCGTAACCCGCCCCTAGCAGTGCGAAGGCGCTCAGGCTGCCCATAATCAAAGACGGCAGGCTTTTAGCTCGGAGGTAGCCAATCACGCCGCCGGCGGCGACAAGCGCGGCATAAACGTAGACAATAAGGGAAACGGGTTGCATGAAAGGGTTATACCCACAACCTAGCCCAGCGCCAGGCTGGGTTGCGGCTCACGCCGCGCGGAGCAGGGGAAGCAAATCACTGTCAGAGGGTTCGGAGAAGGCTTCCGTGGCTTGGCCGGTCATCATCTCCAAAAAAACATCCACAACATGGGGATCAAAATGCGTGCCGGATAAGGCGCGGAGATGGGCCAGCGCTTTGGGTTCGGGCCAGCTTGCACGGTAAGGCCGGTCGGAGCGCAGGGCGTCCCACACGTCCACAACCGCAAACAAGCGGGCGCTGAGGGGGATTTCCTCGCCGCGCAGGCCGCGCGGATAGCCGGAGCCGTCCCATTTCTCATGGTGGCAGTACGGAATGTCCAGCGCGGGCCGCAGAAATGCAATCGGAGAAAGCATATCGTAGGCGTCCTGCGGATGGCGGCGCATGACCCGCCACTCGGTCGGAGTCAAATTGTCGGTTTTCAAGAGAATGCGGTCGGGAACGCCCATTTTGCCGATGTCGTGCAGCAGCGAGCCGCGCCGGATGGGAACCAGCGCGGCCTCCTCCAGACCCAGCGCCCGCGCCAGGCGCTCGGCAAGATCGGTGACGCGGCGGGAATGGCCTTCCGTTTCCTGGTCGCGCAAATCCAGAGCGCGGCCCCAGCCTTCAATTGTCGCTTCATACGCTTCCTGAAGCTCTTGGTGCGAATGCTGAAGGTCCTGGAACATGGCCGCGCTGTCAATGGCAATCGCCGCCTGCCCCGCTAAGATGTCTAACCGCTCCCGCCAGCCCGTATCAGGCACAAGGACAGACCGATGGAACACTTCCAAGACGCCTTTCAGCGTGCCTTTCGCGATCAGCGGCACGGCCCAGTAGGCGGCGAAGTTTTCCGACGCCAGCAGCGGGTTGCCCGCGAACACTTCCGGGGTCCAGGTGAGATTGGACAGCTCAACGGCGCTGCGCTGCCGGGCGGCCCGGCCTGCCGGCCCAAATCCGACGGCCTGCGGCGGCAAGTCCACCACGCTCCGGTGCAGGCCGCTCCCGGCGGCATACCGCAGGTCTTCGGTCGCCGGGTTGCAGGCCAGCACCGCCGCCGCATCCACCCCAAGCTGCGCCCGCACTTGTTCCAGCACCAGGCTTAAAGACGCGCTCATGTCGGCGCTGGAGATGATTGCGAGGTCAATCTGATGCAGGGCGGCAATATGCTGAACGCGCTGCTCCAAATGCCGGTTGAGCGCCAAAATCTTCTGCTGCGCGTTCCGCCGCTCCGTAATGTCTTCGACGACCGCGATGGAGAACTGCGGGCGGCCTGCGCTGTCGCGGACCAGCGACATCGTGAGGTCAGCCCAGATCAGGCTGCCGTCGGCGCGGCAGTACCGCTTTTCCACTTGGTAGCCGTCGCGCAGCCCTTCCTGCAATTCCCATTGAAGCTGCAAATTGGCCGGCGAATCGTCCGGGTGCGTCAGACGGGCCAGGGCTGTTCCTTCAAGCTCCGACGCCGCGCAGCCGAGCATCTGCCGGAAGGCCGGGTTGGTCTGGGTCAGCCGCCCGTTCATGTCTACCCGGACAATGCCGACTGCGGCGGCGTCAAGAATCGTTCGGAGCTGTTCTTCGCTTTCCCGAAGGGCCTCATCCGTGCGGCGGCGGGCGGAAATATCCTGCACCGTGCCTTCGTAATGCAGCAAAGCGCCGCCGGACGTGCGAATGGCCCGCGCACTTTCGGAAATCCACAGCAGCGAGCCGTCCCGCCGCCGGATTTGGGACTCAAAATCTGTGACCGTGTCCGCAAGCTCCAGCCGGCGCTGGAACTCGGCGCGGCGCTGCGGGTCCACATACAGGTCGCGCCCGGCATTGATCTGCCGGGCGATCAGGGCATCGGCGGATTCATAGCCGTAAATCCGGGCAAGCGCCGTGTTCGCCCGCAGGTAGTGGCCTTCGGGCGAGGTCTGGAAAATGCCGATCAGCGCCTGCTCAAACAAAGTGCGGTGCGCTTCTTCCGAGTGCCTCAAATGCTCTTCGTGCGGGCGGTGCCGTCCGGCATCCAGCAGCACGCCGCTCCAAAGTTTTTGCAGCCCCAAAGTGACGCAGGACAACACAAGCTCCACAGAAAGAACAGAACCATCGCGGGGACAGGCTTGAAGCCGGAGCGTATGCCCGGCGTCCGACCCAAGAAGAGAGCGCGGAAACGCAGGCAGCAAAGAAGAAACGGCCTCGTTCAGCACGTCCCCCGCCCGGCAGTGGAACAGGCGCTCCGCAGCGGCATCAAACGACAGAATGCGTCCGGCCTCGTTCAAGGTGAACGTCGCGGCTGAGGCGGAAGAATCCGCAGGCGTCACAAGCATAATTTTCCCCAGTATGTTTTTATCGGCATTCGCCGCCGGCAACTTGAGAGTTTCCGATTGAGAGTCTCCAAAGAGAGCCAATGGGAAACTCGGCAAAATCCGGGTAGAATACAGCCTGATGCTATCACAAGAAGAACTCCAAACGCCGAGGAACGAAAATGGATGACGCGGCGAACGTGCGCCCCGCGCGGCCACGGGCGGCGGTTTCCGCCGAAGAAAAGGCGCTGATTGAGCGCTGCAAGCGCGGCGATCTGGCGGCGTTCAACGACCTGGTCCGCAAGTACGAGAAGCAGGTTTATAATTTTGCGTACCGCTTGACCGGCAACTACGACGATGCCAATGATGTCGCCCAGGATGCGTTTTTGCGCGTTTTCAACGCCATCGGCAGCTTCCGGGGCGACTCGTCGTTCTCCACCTGGCTGTTCCGTATCACGACCAATGTCTTTCTGGACGAGCGCAAAAAAGCCAAAGCCCACCCTCAGTCCTCGCTGGACGAGTATTTAGAGCTGGGTGAATCCAGCGTCGCCCGCCAGATTGAAGACCCCTCCCCCACCCCGGAAGCCGTGCTGGAAGAATCCGAGCGTGCTTTGATTTTGCAGAAGGCTGTCGGCGACCTGCCTGAATACCAGCGGGCGATGGTGACGCTTTACCACGGCCAGCAAAAGTCCTACGAGGAGATTGCCGAGATCATGGACCTGCCGATTGGCACCGTGAAAAGCCGCCTGAACCGGGCGCGTCTGGCCTTGAAAGAAAAACTTTCAGGCATTCGGGAACTTTTCAGTTCTTAGCGCCGTCCGATACGCAGACAGGCATCTGCCTGGGCGAATTCGGAAAATTCACAATTTTTTCAGAAGTCATTTCATCCGAAGTCATTTCAGAAGACATTTAGGACAGCAGCCATGAAACCGGAACGAGCGCAGGAACTTTATTCAGAATACGCGGAAGGAACGCTGACGCCCGCGCTGCGGCAGGCGCTGGAACAGCATTTTGAAGCAGACCCGGCGGCACGGGCCGACTACGCCCAGTTCTCGCAGGTCTACGCCCTTTTGGAGCAGCCGCTCGGCGAAGAGCTGGAAGCGCCGCTGGGATTCCGGGCCAAGATTTTAGAGCGGGCCGCCGAGCAGCAAGGGCGGCGCGAGACATCTTCCTCTCGCGCCGCCGGCTGGCTGGGCTGGTTTACGCCCCTGGCCCACCGCCGCGCCACCGGCGGCGCATTGGCCGCGCTTGCCGCCGTCATCGTCGGCGGCGTAATCGTCACCAGCCAGCATGGAGCAGCGCCTGGCCCGCAGGAGCAGGGTGGGTTCGGTCCTTCCATCTCTGCGCCTGCCGTGACTGGCCTGGTCCAGAGCGTGGACATGCAGACCGGCACAAACTCCTTGTTGTTCCACCTGCATCTGCCGTCGGATGTTCAATCGGCAACGGTCAATGCGTATGTCATTACGGCGACTGAGCAGATCACCGATCCGGCGCATCTCGGCGATGCGAAGCCCGCCGTTGCCGGGCAGCATTTGACCAACCATCAGGGCCTGCAAATTCCGATTGCGCCGGTAGACGCCCCGCCCGCCGGAAGCACTCTGACCCTGCTGGCGGAATATAAGCCCGACAACCCGGCCCAGACCCCCGGCGAAGAAGCCGTTTTCACGCCCTTCGGCCCCGCCGATGCCGCCGCGCCTGCCCCGGCCAACGCGAACTTCTTGGATGCCATGCAGGCGGTCGCCGCGCATTACGGCGCGACGGTGGTTGTTGATGCTTCGACGCTGCCGACCCAGCCTGTCACGGCAGACTTTTCGGGGGCCGATGCCCTCGCGCCTCTCACTGCAATGGCAAACGCCGCCGGCTCCGGCTACTCAGTGCGGAAGGCGACCGACGGCAGTAATGTCTACTCTGTGAGCCGAAGTGAGTAGACCCCCCAGCCCCCAAAAATTGGGGAGCATGATTAAGAAGCGGGCCGCGTTCTAACTTTATGGCTCCCCCAATAATTGGGGGTGAGGGGTCCTGGGTTCGCGAATCAATTTAAACAT
>CAXUBO010000070.1:0-20821 GCA_964249345.1 uncultured Armatimonadales bacterium
AAATAATGGCTGAAAATAATGGCTGAAAATAATGGCTGAAAATAATGGCTGAAAAGCCGGACAAGAACAAGGCAGGCGCGTTCTGAACTTATTGTCTGAACTTATTGCAAAAAAGCACGTCTCACAAGGAACAATACAGCCTCAAGGAGACTTCTCATGCAAAAGCCTACGGTTCTAGTTTTGGCGGCCCTTTCCCTGGCCCTCGCCGCGCCATTCATTTCACTGCCCGCGCAGGCCGCTCACGGCACTCACGCCGGCAAGCGTCTTCAAAAGCTGGCCGGCGAGCTTGGCTTGACCGACGCCCAAAAAGCGCAAATGAAGCCGATCTTGATGGGTTCCCGGCAGCAGGTACGGGCCATTCAGGCGGACACGACGCTCACGCCCGATGCCAAAACGGCGAAGCTCAAGGCGCTGCGAAAAAGCACGAATAGGCAGACGATGGCGATTATGACCCCGGATCAGCGGGCCAAGCTGAAAGCCATTCGCCAAGCAAAGCGCGAAGCCAAACAAGGCGCCGCTTAACTACCCCGCTGCGAAAAGCCCTGCCTTGACAGCAGGGCTTTTTGCCGTTGACAGCGTAGGCTCCGTTTACAGCATATGCTCCGCCCGGATCGCCGCCAGCAGCCCGTCTGCCGCCGCATCCACTAAGTCATGCACTTCCGAGAACCCGCCGGTCAGATATACTCATCCCCATGAAAGCTGTCGTTTACTGCTGTCTTTTGTTTCCCGTATTCACTGTCGGCTGTTCCACTTCTACACTGAATACTGCGCCGGACTGCTTTCAGGCTGTGTTTCACCGTCCCCTGCCGGCGACTGCTCATAATCTGCGGGCAGAAGGGCGTTACTTCGGTGATACGCAGGCCGCATGGCTCCGATTTAACATCAGCAAGCCTGCACTTCTGGCAATCATCCAAACGCACCCCCAATACATTTCGCGTCAATGGTTCATCAACGCAGCCGTAGCGTCGACCAATCCGATTTGGTGGAAGCCAATGTCGGGCAACCCAAGCCTCTTTATTCGTTCCGCAAAGCTTCATAGTGATGAAATTGGCGGCGGCGCAGGCTATATTGCTTACGACCCAACGGCTCAAGTGGCTTACGTTTACTCCTTCGGGGCAGAGTGAGCGGGTAGCGGTCAATTGCCTTGCTCCCGCGCCGTTCTGCTTGCCGCTGCGATCTCCCCAGCTTGGACAAATCCATGCGTATCTTGAAAACCCGCCGGCAATTGAATTATTTAGAATACTCGCTCCGGCATCCATGCAATTACGCTTTGGCAAAACATACCGTCTACACCGAAAGCAAGTCGCCAAAACAGATTTGTGATCAGGTACTCAAACAAACCGGATTGTCTTGCTTTTGAGGCCATTAATTTTTCACATGAAGGTACAATAGAAACGGCTTTTGGAGAAACGGCTTTTGGGGGAGCCTCGGCAATGACAGTACTTTTAGACTTGACAGCCGAACAAGAAGAAAAACTGCGGCAAGCCGCGCTCCAGCGTGGACTGGATACGGAGCGCTTGCTGCGCGAGGTCATGGATGCGGCACTCGCACAGATTGAACAGCCTGTTTTGGCCCAGCCTGCCCGCCGCATTGCTGGCCTTCATGCCGGCCAGACGTGGGTGAGCGATGACTTCGATGCGCCTCTTCCCGATAGTTTCTGGCTGGGCGAAGAATGAGGCTAACAAATCTGCTTCAAACAAATCTGCTTCTGGACACCCACACGTTTCTTTGGTGGGATAACGAAATAGTCAACCTCTCGCCGCGGGTGCTTTCGCTCTGCTATGACCCGACTGTCATACTGTATTTGAGCCTCGTAAGCCTCTGGGAGATTCAGATTAAGAGCGGCCTCGGAAAGCTGTCTTTGCGGCTGCCACTTCGAGACTTAGTTGCGGATCACCAGCAGAACAACGGTCTGCAGTTGTTGCCGGTGACATTCAATCACATTCTTGCTTTAGACTCACTGCCGCAGCTTCATCGGGACCCCTTTGATCGTTTGCTTATCGCACAGGCGCAGGTGGAAGCCATGCCGCTGGCGAGCGCAGATCGTGTCTTTTCCGGTTATCCAGTGTCTGTCGTCTGGTGACGGCTCACCAATACCTGTGGTTCACGGTATACTGATACTGTCGCCATGCCAAACTCCCCACCTCACCATTCCCTGCCGGACCACTTGGTTCCCGCGCCTAACCCGTTTCCCGGAAGCAGCCCGCGCAGGCTGGTGGCGCTGACGCTGGACACGCATCTGCCGCCGCTGTCGGTGTTTGGGCCAACCAAAGACATCCGCTACCATCCTCTCTTTCAAGGGCTGCTGTTTCCCTGGGTGTGGCGGGTCTGGACCCAGCGGTTCACGCGGGCGGGCCATTATTTTGTGGCAGCCACACTCTTTTTTTTCGCGTTTAGCTCCATTTCGCTGGACCAGCAGTTTTACGTGCCGCTGACGTATGCCCTTGGCCTGTGGGTCGTCGCGTACTTCGGCATGTGGCTCGGCAGGCCGGCGGTGACGCTGACGGCCCGTTATGCCGACCGGGCGCAGGCAGGCGAAACGCTGTTTGTGGAGATTGGCGTGCAGGCGCAGGGGCGGCGCGGCGTGGGACTGTCCGTGCTGCCGGACCGGCTGCCGCCGGGGGTGGACGCGGCCCTCGAAGACGGCGAAGCGCTGCCGCCGCTCGCGCCCGGCGAAACAGCGCCGGTGCGGCTGGCGCTCGTTTGCCGCCGGCGCGGGGTGTTTCAACTGCGCGGCTTCCGGGTGGAAACGGCCCTGCCGCTGGGGCTGATGGTCGCGCAGCGGGTGTTTTCGGAGCGGCGAACACTGCTGGTCGCGCCGCGCTTTACGCCGCTGGCCCGAATGGGCATTCCGCGCGGGCGGCGAACGCAGCCAGGCGGGACAGCGTCGGCGTTCCATCTCGGCGACTCGTTTGAGTTTATCGGCAGCCGGGAGTACCGGGAAGGCGACCCCATCCGTTCCATTGACTGGCGGGCCACAGCCCGGCTCAGCCGTCCGGTCGTGCGGGAATATCGGGAAGAGTTTTTGCAGCGCGTCGCCGTGATCTTGGACACGCATATTCCGGCGCCGGCGGGGGCAGCCCCGCCGGCGTCGTTTGAGGGCGCCGTGTCGCTGACGGCGGCGATTTGCGAGTTTATGGTCCGCTCCGAGTTCGCCCTGGACGTGCTGGCGGACGGGCCGAACGTGCATTCCATCAGCGGCCTGAACGCCGAGGAGCGCGTCATGGACCTGCTGGCCGCTGTGGAAGCGGACACCGGGCCGCACGGCCCCGACTTCGCGGCCCTGGACCGCGACTTATCCGGGCGTCTCGGCCAGATCACGCTGATTGTGTGCGTGTTCCAAGACTGGGACAAAGCGCGTCAAGAGTTTGCCGAGCACCTGCGGGACTACGGCGCGGGCCTGAAAGTGGTCATCGTCCGGGACACGCCCTGCACCCTGCCGCCGGGCGATTTGCCCGTGCTGACCTGCGCCCAAATTGACGGCGGCGTGAGTGAGATTTAGGGCCATGCCTTCAGAAACGACAACCCAAACAGCCGCTGCCTACCAGCGTCCGCCCTGGCCTGCCGCCGTCGCGGCGGCGCTGGCGTATGCGGCGCTGGCCTTAAGCAGCGGCGCGTTTGTGCCGCTGGCGGCGCTTGGCCTAAGCCTTGCGGCGTCTTATGGGTTCAAGGCGCGGTTCGAGAACGAGACGCTGACCAAGTGGACACTGCGGGTTGTCGCTTACGGCGTGCCGATTTTTTTCTACTGGGTCACGGCAACGAAAGACGAAAGCTCGTTTTTTGATGTACGCTACTTGAACTCGTTTGCGCTGGCTGCGGCTGCCGAAACCGCGCTGCAATTCTGGCGGCGGGAGCCGACCGGCGGGGCGAGAGCGCCGTTCACGGTGTTTCTGTCGGCGATGGTTTTCCTGATCGGGTGCAGCGTTTTTGACGACGCATCGCACTATTTATGGTACCTTGCCCCGGCGTTCTTTTTGTTTTGGACGCTGGCGCTGCCCGGATTTCGCCGAAGCTCCGGCGGCTCCGAAACCCTGCGCTCTGCCCTGCTGCCGATGCTGGCCGCTCTGCTGCTGGGCGGTGTCACCCACGCGGCATTTATCCGCTACAAAAATGCGCTGAACCTGCTCGGCGCATCGACCCTGCCGATGCGGCGGATGTCGCCGTCTATGGGCATGAGCGCACAGCCGATCCTCGGCTCGTCGTTTACCCTGCGCGACTCGCTGACCCGCGTTCTGCGAATCCATGCTCTTGGGCCGGACCCGTACCTGCGCGGCATGACCTTTGACACCTACGGCGGGCGTGCCTGGGGACCGCCTTTGGAGGCGCGTGTTTTTCTCACGCTGCCGCCTCAGCAGACGCTCGGTTCCCGGCCTAGAGCCCGGTTCGTGCGTTTGGATGACGACATCGGCCTGCTGTTCGCGCCCCTGCACGCGGCGGCAATTGCGCCGGAAGACACGCATCCGGTAGATTGGGCCGCCCGCACCGACGGCCCGCTGCGGACGCCGCCTGCCGATACGGCCCCGCTGACGTATGACATTGCAGAAGACGACCGCGTCCAAGGCAGCGCCGGCCTGTTGGACGCGCCGCCGACGCCGGACGAGAGGGGACGGGATTTAACGGTCCCGGCGGACATTGACCCGCGCGTCGTGGCCGAAGCTCACCAGATTACGGGCAGGCTGAGAACGCCGCAGCAGAAGATTGATGCCGTTGTCGGTTTTTTGAGAACCAACAACCATTACAGCCTGACCATCGCGCCCGGACCCGGCGAGCCGATTTCGAGCTTTATCTTGCAGCACAAAGCCGCCCACTGCGAGTATTTTGCGTCTGCCGCCGTGGTGCTGCTCCGCGCAGGCGGCGTCCCCACCCGCTATGTTTCCGGCTACTACGCCCATGAAAGCGACGGGCGAGGCTGGACGCTGGTTCGGCAGCGCGACGCGCACGCCTGGGCGGAAAGCTGGATTGCCGGAGCAGGCTGGGTGACGGTGGACGCGACTCCCGGCTCCGGCCGGCCGGATGCGCTGGCCGGGCCGATCCCCTGGTACTGGCGTGTCTGGGAAAAAGTTCAGGACGTGCTGGGGGCCGTCCGAACTTGGGTGCTGACCGCAAGCTGGGGGCAAAAAGGCACAGTCTTCGCCCTGCTGGTGCTGGGCCTCTTGGTGCCGCAGGCGTATCGGTACTGGCAGCGCCAGCGTGCCTTCACGCCCGGATTTCGCTACTTTAGCCCCGATGCCGCTTTGCAGCCGCTGTCGGACCGCTTTGAGGCGCTGCTGGCCCGGCGCGGCATTCCCTGTCCTCCAAACCGGACCTGGGCGGGGCATCTCGCCGCGCAGCGGGTCAGCGACGGCGCATTTTACGGCTTTGTGCAAGGCTACGAACAGGCACGTTTCGGGCCGCCGCCCATGCCCGCAGACATCCGCCGACTGCAATGCGTGTTAAGGAGCCTGGAGAATAAGCCTTTGGAAAAGAAAGTGGAGACAATTGCATGACCGTTCTTTCGGAAAGTATGCCGCTTGCAGGGACAGTGGAAAAGATTGAGGCCAACTTGGCGTCGGTCATTCGCGGCAAGCCGGACGCGATCCGCCTTTTGCTGATCGCGCTGCTGGCGGGCGGCCACACACTGCTGGAAGATGTCCCCGGCACCGGCAAAACAACGCTCGCCAAATCGCTGGCCCGCTCGATGGACGGCCTGTTCCGGCGCATTCAGTTTACGCCCGATCTGCTGCCCGCCGACATCACCGGCAGCTCCTTTTATAATCCCGGCGACGGCTCGTTTACGTTTCGGGAAGGCCCAGTGTTCGCCAACATCGTGCTGGCGGATGAAATCAACCGGACATCGCCGCGCACCCAGTCGGCTTTGCTTGAAGTGATGAGCGAAGGCCAGGTCACGACCGACGGCCTCCGGCGCGACCTCCCGCGCCCCTTCTTTGTCGTGGCGACCCAGAACCCGACCGATTTTCAGGGAACGTACCCGCTGCCCGAAGCGCAGCTCGACCGCTTCGCCGTGCGGATCACGCTCGGCTATCCCGATTTATCCCATGAACTTGAAATCCTGTACGGCCAGAACCGTCTGCACCCATTTGATACGCTGCGGCCCGTCGTCACCGGCGCGGACATTGTCCATTTGCAAGCGCAGGTGCGCGAAGTCACTGTAGACCAGGCGCTGGCCGAGTATATCCTGCGCCTGGTAGACTGGACCCGGCGCGACCCGCGCATCCGGCTGGCCGTGTCCCCGCGCGGCTCTTTGACGCTGTTTCGCACTGCCCAGGCCCGTGCCCTTACCGAAGGCCGAAATTATGTTCTGCCCGGCGACATCCGCGCCCTCGCCGTGCCTGTCCTAGCTCACCGCATGATGCTGGACACCAAGACCCGCTACAGCGGCCTAACCGGAACGCAGATGGTTGAAGAAGCCCTGGACGCCATTCCCGTGCCACGTTAAGCGCCTGCTTTGTACGGGCAGCAGGGTACAATGGCGGTGAAAGGAAATTGGACATGGAAACCCTGAACAGAATGGTGAGCCGCAATTATATCGCCGACATTGTTGCTTTTGATGCCAATGATGTTCCGGTCATGCTGGTTGAAGTGAGAGCGCGGCAAGAGGGGAACGCATTCGGCCAGGAGCGGCTGACGCAATATCTCCAAAAGGCTGTGGTTATTCCCTATGCGATGCTGGTCACATTGCATGACATCCAAATCTTTGCGTGGGACTCGCAGACACTTTCTTTGCTGCTGACCGCGCCGACTGCTGACGCGCTTTCATTTTATGAGCCGGAGTTTGACCAAAAAACCATCTACCATAATTATCTGACAACACTTGTGGAAACCTGGCTGCGGGATGTGGCGTATCACTGGAAATCTGAGACGCCACCTTTGTTTGATCGGTTGACGCAGTTAGGACTGGCCGAAAAACTTAACGAAGGTACAACGCGCCAAGAGCAGCCACTTTGAGCGTAATTTTGTATCTGGAGACAAACTTCATTATCGGCGCAGCCCTAGGTAGGGATAAAAAAGCGGAGGAGCTGCTTCAAGTTCCTTCCGCTAATTTACAGATTGTGCTGCCGTCTGTCTGCATCATGGAAGCATGGTCTGTTTTTGAGGATGAAGAAAAGCGGCGCAACAATTTCCGGCAGACACTGGATCAGCAGATAAGCCAGTTGCGGCGCGACGAAACTTCGCCGCACACTAAAGCCCTTCTCCAGTATTTACAGTTAGCGTCTGCGCGACATACTGAGCAAGCTGGCGGGGCGTCAGCCTGGGTTCTCAGCAGCAAGTCTTTTGCCGCTCACACAAGAAACATTTCAGAATAGCCTTCCCGCAGGTCCAACAAAAGACCCTACGGATAACCTTATTCTTGCCATGATGTTGGCGCACGCAAACAAACACCCCACAGACGAAAAAGTATTCCTGAGCGGCAACATCAAAGACTTCCAAACACCTGAAATTGAAGTCCTTTTCTGGGCTGGTTTGCGGCTCAAAGCAAAACCAGCCCAATTTCACGCTGACGGCAGCCTACTTGGCGGCAGGGGCGGCGGGCTTGGCGGCGGCTCGCTGGGCGGCAAGAGTGACGGCGCGGGCCTGGGCCTGGGTGATGACGGAACTGACGGCGGAAGCCGGGACGAGGAAAACGCCGGAATGGTTGCCGCCGCCTCCGCCGCCCATCAGACGCATCATCATCTGCATTCCTAACGCCTCGTTTCCCCCTTCCGGCTTAACGCCGGACGCAACGCTGGTAAGAACGCCGAGGGCGTCGCCGTTCTGGCTGAACACCGGCAGGCCGAGGTCCGAGATGCCGCCGTCCAGCATGGTCGCCGCACGCGGCTTGGTGATAACGCCGCTGACCCGCGCCGCCGTATAGAATGGGGCGTAGTCGTAGCCTTTGCTGAGGCGCGACAGCGCGTAGACGGAGTCGCCAAGCGCAGGCGCGGGCGTACTTCCAAAGGAAACCGACGCGGGCGTGCGTCCTGCCAGATCGTCAATTCGCAGAAACGTCAGACCCAGAGTTGGGTCGGTCGCCGCCAGGAATGCCGGATATTCTTTGTCTTCGTTGGCAAACACGACTTTGAAATCCGTCGGCGTAATCGTCGGCGCGGTATCTGAAGCGTCCGGCGGCGCTCCCATCATCTCCATCAGCTTTGCCGGCGAAAACGGCACGCTGGAAACCATGATCAGACCGGAAGGGTCCACGACCACGCCCTGCATCTCGGTGCGGGATTCGGCAGTTTGAGCGCCTTCGCCTTTGGCGGTGACTTTCAAAACAGCTCGCACGGTGACAATGGCCGGCGCTTGCTTGGCAACCAGCGCCTGCACGGCGGCAGGCACGTCATCGGCGCGTGCCGCTCCGGCGACGCTGGCGCAGGAAGCGGCAAATAGGATACAAAAGAGGCGAGCGGCGTTTGATTTCATTGGGGGCCTTTCTTGGCGAGAGCAGTTAAATGATAATTAGCAGCGGCGATTATTCCGAAGCGGCAGGATGGGTCCAGTCCGGCTCGAAAAAGACAAAGTGGGTGAGCACGTCGCGGCGGACGAACACGGAAATCGTCTTTGGATGCGCCCGCGCGACGGAGCGCACGACTGCTTCAAACGATGCGGCATCAGAGACTTTTTGGCCGTTGATGGACAAAATCAGATCGTCGGCGTGCAGGCCGGCGATGCTCGCCCAGCCGCCGGACGTGACATCGGTCACGATGACGCCCTGCTGGGAGTCGTCCCAGTGGTTTGTCACTTTGTCCATCAGCGTGATGCCGCGCACGCTGAACTCAAACTCTTTGGAGCGGGCGGTCTTTGCCTGCGCCGCCGCGCCCGGCGTCGCTTCCAGTGCGACCGGTATGGTCAGCGTGTCCGCGCCGCGCCGGACGCCCAATTGGGCTTTGTCGCCGACGCCCAGCGCCTCGATCTGATGCGTCAAGTCTTCGGCGTCCTGGGGGCGCGACGCGGTTAGGGCTGTTCCGTTCAAAGAAGTCAGCACGTCGCCCGGCTTGAGGCCGGCTTTGGCGGCTTCCGTATACGGATAAACTTCGGAAACGCGGAAGCCGGTCACGCCGGGCAGCCCCACCGCTGAGGCCACTTCCGGCGTCAGCACCTGCGTTTTGATCCCCATCCACGCCTGCGGCAGCTCCCCGCCGTCATCCGCCGCCTTGTCGGTGTCGGTCTTGACGAATGCCAGCAAGTTTTCATCTTTTCGCAGAAACGCCACCGGAAAGCCCGTTTTCGCGCTTTGCTTCTCGGACGCATCCAGCGCCCGGCGGAATGCGGCCACGTCCGGCGTCGGCTGGCCATTGACGGTTTCAATCACGTCGTCTGCGGCCAGCGGCGGCTGGGCCGCCTCAAACGGCAGGCCGGGGCGAACTCCCGTTACGAGAACCCCTTTGGTGTCCGGCAAATGCCGGTCCAATGCCATGTCGGACGTGAGCGCCCGCACGGTCACGCCCATCCCCCGAAACTCCTGCTCCGGGGACAGCGACGGCGCAAGCGGCGCGACGCGCACGGCGACCTGCACCGGCTGTCCGTTCCGCAGCAGCGACAGATGTGTCAGATATCCGGCGGGCAGCCGGGCCACGCGCTGGTAAAAAAGCGGCACCTGCTCAAAGAACCGCACCGTGACGGGCGCACCATCTAAAGCCATCAGCAGATCGCCCGGCTGAACGCCCGCACGGGCCGCCGGGGAACCGGGAGTCAGCGACGACACCAAAGCGCCGCGCGTCCGGCCCATCTTGTCTACCGGCATGACGCTGAGGCCGATCCAGCCGCGCGGCACTTTGCCGAAATGCAGCACGTCTTCAAAAACTTGTTTGGCAAGGTTCGACGGGATCGCGAAGCCGACCCCGTTACCGCCCAGCTCGTTGATGCCGATGACCTGCCCCGCGAGGTTCACCAGCGGCCCGCCGGAGTTGCCGGGCAGGATCAGCGCGTCATGCTGAATCCAGCGGGTGAATGTTCCGGTTTTCTCGCCTTCATCCAGCGCCATGTCCTGCATCTCGGTCCCGGTGAAGTCGGTGAAAACGCGCCGGGGATTGGATACAATGCCGAGCGTCATGGACGACGACAGCATCAGCGGGTTGCCCATCGCAAGCACCGGATCGCCCACTTGCAGAGCGTCGGAGTCGCCCAAAACGGCATAAGGCAGCGGCTTTGCGCCGGCAGGGCGGCGCAGCTTCAAGACGCTCAGGTCCGACAGCGGATCGTCGGCCACCACCTGCGCGTCCAGCGACTCGCCGCTCGACAGCGTGCAGGTGATGTGCGTCGTGTGGCCGGCGACATGAAAGTTCGTCAAAACGTAGCCGTCGGGGCTGATAATGACCCCGGAGCCGCCCGCCGGCGCCCGCTGCGCCCGCCCGCCGTCGTAGTAGCGGAACACCACCGCGATATTGACCAGCGCCGGATACACTTTATGCCGCGCTTCGTCGAGTTCCGACTTGGGGACATTGGCAGTCTTTGGAACAGCTTTTGAGTGTATTAAGGTATTCAGTTTCGGGGCGGCGGCAGTGAAAGCTGGGGTGAGCAGCAGCAGGCTCACGCCCGCCAGGGGAAAGAAACGCATTGAAAGTCCTTGCTTCTAAGTCGTCGTTTGGAGCAACGTGGTTTCATTGTACCATACAAGCAGGGAACGCGCAAAATATGTCACAATACTCTTCAAGAGGAGAACCCACTTATGACCGTTGCTGAACTGCTGAAACCGCTTGCGAGCGACACCACGGAAAAAATCACGGACGAATATCTGCTGCGCCTGCCGAATAAACCCGGCAGCAAGTGGGAGCTTGTAGATGGGAAACTACAGGAAGTGCCGACAACCGGAAAACACGATCAAATTATCATCTGGCTCGGCTACTTGATAATGCCTTACGCGATAGACCTCGGTATGCTGACCGCGTCGTCGGCCGGCTACCGCATGGCAGGCGGCAACCTGCGCGTCCCAGATTTTGCGTTCACCCGCTTTGACCGCTTCCCAAACAGCGAAGTTCCCGACGGCTTTATCGAGTTCGCGCCCGACCTCGCCGTCGAGATCATTTCCCCCTCCGAAGAACCCGGCGACATGGCGCGTAAAGTAGAAGAATACTTCGCTTCCGGTTCAAAGCAAGTCTGGCACATGTTTCCCGAAACACAGATTGTCATCGTCTTCCGTTCTCCTGCCGAAAGCGTCACTTATCAGCCCGAAGACGAGCTAGACTTCAGCGACATCCTTCCTGGCTTCCGCCCCCGCGTCTCAAAGTTGTTCGGCAAATTCAAAAGCAGATGACATGAACATTCCTTATGCATCACGCTCCAAATTCACGGCTCCCTGTTATGCGGGCATCACAGCCCAGCAGGAAGCGCTAAATGCCGGACAGGTTATCCAAATCGCGCTGGCAGCAGAAAAAGAAGGCTATCCAGGCCAGGTACAGGTTAGCATTGCGGCGGGCAAGACCGAGTTCGCTACCGATTGGAGCGCACGCGACCCGACACGCTTTCCTGCGCGTCTCAAAGCCGTGGCCACAGTCTTGCGGAACTGCGGCTGCTGGGGCAGTTTCAACATCACTCACGCAGAAGGTGTTGTGTCCATTCGCAAGGCGGGTTGAGGCAATCTATGAAAATCATTCTGATGAGCGCGGGCCTTTTCCTGGCGGCGGGAGCGGTCGGCGGCGGCTGTTATGAAGCGTCTGCCCTGCGGCATTTTCACGCCCAATAAGGTCTGCCGATGCCTTTGCAGGACTGGATGTATGAGGGCATCAATGCTGTCATCTTTGGCGCGTCAGGGTTTGTAGCGGGCGTCGTGCTTGGGGCAGTGCTGGACTGGCTTATCCGCTGCCAATTAGTCAGAAAGCCGAACGCAGACAGAACTTTGTAACAGCATCTCCCCTGGAATTATTTCGCAATGGCTGAAATACCTTTGTCATCTACAATGGCGAGCGCATGGTTTCTTACTGGCCTGCCCAGATTGAGGCGGCACAAAAGCTGCCGACCTATGCCATCAGCGGCAGAGAGTTTCAGCGGGTGCGCTATGGCAACGAAACGGAGGATTGGGGGTAAACAGGCAAGCCTGCCACGACTGCCGCGTCGTGAAAGGGCAGTATCATGTCCCTACCTGCGACGCAGAGGAATGTCCTAACTGCGGCGGCCAAGCCTTATCTTGCGACTGCGATTATGAAAACAGGGAAGAAACTAACGCAGAAGAAGGGGCGTGACTACTGGCTGCCGACGCCGTGGACGCGCATGGCGACGGAATAAACGCTGGTGCTTGCGGTGATGAAGAGGGTACGGCGGTCTGTGCCGCCGAAGCAGATGTTGCCGGTCCAGTCTTCGGGGATGGGAATGTGCAGGATTTGAACCCCCGCTTTATTAAACACCGTAACGCCGTGGCCGGTTAGATATACATCCCCGGCGCTGTCAATCGTCATGCCGTCGGAGCCGAGATGACAAAACAAGTGCTTGCCTTCTAAAGAGCCGTCCGGGTTGATCGCGTAGCGGTACGTCACGTTCGCCCCGATGTCGGCAACGTAGAGGGTTTTGCCGTCCGAGGTACCGATAATGCCGTTCGGCTGCGTGAAGTCGGAGATGACCCGAACCAGGGTCTTGCCGCCTGCCGGCAGAAAGTAGACGCCCTGCGTGTCCTGCTCCTGATGCCCGTGCTGCCAGTACGAGCGCACATAAAACGGGTCGGTGATGTACAGGCCGCCGTCAGGCCGCACCCAGACATCGTTGGGACCGTTCAGCCGCTTGCCTTTATAGCCGGCAACCACGACGCTAGCTTTGCCGTCCGGCGTAATCCGCCACAGGGCGTTGTGTTCATCGGAACAAGTCCACAGATCGCCGTGCGCGTCAAAGCACGTCCCATTGGCGCGGCCGCAGCCCTGCAAAAACGGCGAAATCCTGCCGTCCGCCGCGTGCCATTCCAGAATGCGGTCATTCGGCTGATCGGTAAAAAAGACGTTGCCGTGGGCGTCGGCGGAGGGGCCTTCGGTGAAGGTAAAACCGCTCGCGATTTTGACAAGATGCGCTCCCGGCGCGGTGATGGTGTTGTCGGCAAGTGTGTTTTCAAGAGGAGTATCAGGCATGGCGTTTGCACCCGATATACCCAAAAACAGAGTGGCAGACAGCAGACAAAGACAGATTTTTTGCAGCAATTTGTTCTCCTGAACGAAACATAAATGTCGTGGTTCCTATTCTCCCTTGACCGGCAGAAAGGCGATGAAGCGTGCGCCGACGCCTGGCTCCCCTGTCTCAACGATGCTGCCATGATGGGCGTCTAAAATGCCTTTGACGATGCTGAGCCCCAGGCCCAGGCCACGGGCGCGGGACGTGAAGAACGGCGTGAAGATGCGCGGCTTGATGTCGGCGGGGATGCCGGGGCCGCTGTCCAGAAACTCAATCTGAATAAAGGTGCGGCCACGCGACAGGTCGGCCAGCGCGTTCGCCGCACCGGGATCGGCCAGCGACGAGCGAATGGTCAGCGTGCCGCCGTCGGGCTGGAACGACAGCGCGTTTTCCACCAGTTCCGAGAACGCCCGTTTGAGGCGCGAGCCGTCGGCGAGAATAAGCGGCAGATGGTCCGCAAGGTCCAGCGTCAGCGTCACCGGGCCGCGCTTCGGGAAGCTTTCGGCGACGCACTGCCGGATGAGCTCGTTGAGGTCACACTCCGCCAGCGAAATTTGCGTCGCCCGGACAAAGTCCCGGAACTCTTGCAAAATCTCTTCCAGCCGGAACACGCCCCGGCGCATCGCTTCCGCCAGCGCTTGGTATTCCGCCCGCTTGTCTTCGGGTTCACTCAGCCGGTACTCCAGCTCGTTGAGGTCCCCTTTGATCGCAAAGGTCCGGTTGCCGATCATGTGGGCGGCTTTCGCCGACAGCTCGCCCCAGGCTGCCATGCGCTCGGTATTCACCAAGCGGTCCAGAATGCGGGAATTGTCAATCGCCGTACCAAGCTGGGAGGCAATTGTCAGAAGAACGCTTTCGTCATCTTCCGTAAATTCGCGCCGGAACCAGGGCGCGGCGCTTTTGCGGCGCAGGACGCGCAGGACGCCCAGCACGCCGCTGCGCCCGAAGATCGGCACGGCCAGAAACGCGCCGACATCCGTGGAAGGGAACTCTTCAAAGCGTCCCTGCCAGCGCGGGTCCTCGCGCGGGCTGACCGTGCGGATCGGCTCGCCGTAGAGCGCCACCCAGCCGGTCAGGCCCTCTCCAATCGGATAAATCGCCGTGCCGATGCGCTCGGCGAGTCCGCCGCGTGCGGCTTGAAGCGTCAGGTGCTGCCGGTCGCGGTCCAGCACAAACAGCGAGCAGTCCTCAAACCGAAGCTGGGCGGCGGCTACGTCTACCACCCGGTGCATGAGCTGGTCGGTGTCGGCAATGGCGCTGAGGTCTTTGCCGATTTCCACCAGCGCCGCTTCTCTCGCCCGGTAGCCGTCGCTCAGAAGCCGCAGCACGGCGATGTCGGCCAGGGATTGGATGAGGCGCAGGTGGTCCTCGGTGAAATGGTCTCGCTGAAAGCTTTCAATGTTGATGACGCCGCGCGTGTGGCCGTTGCCGTCTAACAGCGGCACGGCGATCTCGCTGTAAACATCGTCAAAGAACGCAAAGTAGTAAGGGTCGGCGTTTACATCGCCCGTGATGTACGGCTGCCCGGTCGCCGCGACATGCGACGTAATGCCGTTTTGCCCTTTCTTTCCGCGCCCTTCCTCGTCTATTTTCAGCCGCATGGCCCGGAACTCATCGGTCCAGCCCGCGCCTGCCGTGGAAACCAGCACCAGATCGCCGGTTCCGTCATGCGCCAGTGCGATGAAGGCCCGGTCCGCACCGACCGCGTCCATTGCCGCCCGGTTGATCTCGTCAAATAAGACCTGCGCTTCGTCCACTTCAATGGCCCGGCGGGCCAAATGGCGAACAAGGGTGAGAAAATCGTTCATGGTTATCAGTGTACCTGATGCAAAAAAACCTCACCCCGGAACTGCGTTCCGACCCTCTCCTTGCTTAAGGAGAGGGTGGCAGCTTGCTGCCGGGTGAGGTCTGTGCGTTTTCGCAATCGGCAAAAGCCTACGGCTGGCCGAAGGGGAAGGAAAAGCCCTGCTGCGGCTGCTGCGGCTGCTGACGCTGATCGAAAGCGGCGGGCCGTTCGCGCAGCGTGACGCTGACCGTGCGCGGCGAGCCGTCACGAACAATTCCCAAAGCCAGGGTGCTGGAAACAGGCAGCCCTTGAATCAAGTTGCTCAGCGCATCCTTGTCTGTTACCGGCGTGCCGTTTGTGGAAGTGATGACATCAAACTCATGCAGCCCTGCCGCCGCTGCCGGCGTCTTCGGAAAAACATGAGCGACGACAACGCCCTGGGAGAGATTGGTTGGAATGCCGCCCTGCGCCCGGTCATCATCCGTCAAGTCCGCAATGTCTACAAACTGAACGCCCAAATAAGGATGGGATGCTTTGCCGCTGCGAATCAGCTCGGCGGCAATCTGCTTAGCCCGGTTGATCGGAATGGCAAAGCCAATCCCGGAATAAGTGCCGCTCGGCGACAGAATCGCTTCGTTGATGCCGATGACCTGCCCGTTAATGTTTGCCAAAGCGCCGCCGGAGTTGCCGGGGTTAATTGCGGCATCCGTCTGGATCGCGGGCAGAATATTCTGGCCCTCCGCGCTCTGGCCGGAACGGTTCAAGGCGCTGATAATACCGAGCGTGACAGTCGTGCCGACATCCAGCGGGTTGCCGACGGCAATGGCCCAGTCGCCGATCCGCACGTCATCCGAGTTTCCGAGCTGGGCGACGGGCAGCTTGACGCCGTCCGTGTCAATCTTGACGACGGCAATGTCCGTCACCGGATCGGTTCCAACGACATGGGCGCTGTAAGCCTTGCCGTCACCGCCGCTCTTATCGCCGACATTGACGGTCAGCTTGGAGGTATCTGCGACCACATGGTTGTTGGTCAGGATGTAGCCGTCCGGGCTGATAATAATGCCGGAGCCGGCTCCACGGGCAACCTGCTGCGGCTGGGCCGACCCGCCGCCGCCGAAGAACTGGCGGAAAATCGGGTCGCCGCCCTCGGCTTGTTGCACCGGCCGGCCAACTGTGTGAACCGTGACGACGGCCTGGTCCACTTTAGCGGCGGCGTCGGCGACAACCGTATCGCCGGTGAAGTGCTTCAAGGCAGGCGGGGTCGTGTCAAGCGCCGTCAAAACGGCCTGCTTGGAAGCGGCATTTGTGTTAAACATGGCCGCCGGATCGCCGAAGGTTTTTAAACCCACGGCACAGGCAGCAACGCCGACCGTAAAGGCGACGGCGTAGGAGCTTGCTTTCTTCATTTTTTCTAGGGTCCTCATATTGGTTTTTATTTTAGTGTTAGGTGAGCGTCTTAAGTAAGTTTGCCATTTCAATGGCGGCGGCGGCCACGTCCGCCCCTTTGTTGCCGGCTTTGGTTCCGGCCCGTTCCAGCGCCTGTTCAATCGTGTCCGTGGTCAGGACGCCGAACAAGATCGGCACGCCGGTTTCCACGGCGATGCCTGCCAGGCCCGACGCCATCGGGCCGGCCACATAATCAAAATGGGCAGTCGCGCCGCGAATGACTGCACCCAAACAAATTACGGCGTCATACTTGCCCGATTTCGCCAGCGCAGACGCCGCCAGCGGAATCTCGAACGCACCGGGAACACGGGCCAGCGTGATCTGATCGTCCGACACGCCATGCCGCCGCAGCGTGTCCGTCGCCCCTTCCAAAAGCCGGTCTCCAACCAGTGCATTGAAGCGGCTCAGGACAATGGCAATGCTGAGGCCGGACGCGATCAGTGTTCCTTCAAGTGTCTTCATGTTATACGATGTTAATCCGCAGAATGTTCGCCAAAAAGCGGCAGAAATTGTCAGGCCGCTTCCGGGGCATCCTGCTCGTCCAAAACTAGAAGATGGCCCATCTTGGTGCGCTTCGTATCTAAATAACGCCGGTTTGTGTCGTTCGGTTCCGAGACCAGCGGCACGCGCTCGCCGATTTCCAGGCCGTAGCCTTCCAAACCTGCCAGCTTCGCCGGGTTGTTGGTCATGTACCGCAGGCGCTTTAGCCCCAAATCCACCAGCACCTGAGCGCCGATCCCGTAGTCCCGCAAGTCGGGCTTGAAGCCAAGCCGGACGTTCGCTTCCACAGTGTCCGCGCCTTCGTCCTGAAGCGCATACGCTTTAATTTTATTGACAATCCCGATTCCGCGCCCTTCCTGCTCAATATACAGCAGAACGCCCCGGCCTGCCTCAGAAATCTTCTCTAAAGCCAGATGAAGCTGATCGCCGCAGTCGCATTTGAGCGAGCCGATCAAATCACCGGTTACGCACGACGAATGAATGCGTACCAAAACGTCCAAGCCGTCGCTGATGTCGCCCATCACAAACGCCGTGTACGGGGCCGGGTCCACATCGCTTTCGTAGGCATGGACAATGAAGTCCCCGTAGCGCGACGGCAGCTTAGCTTGGGCAACTTCCCGCACTAGCTTTTCCGTGCGCCGCCGGTACTTAATGAGTTCGGCAATGGTAATAAACTTGAGGTCAAACTTCTGGGCCAGCGCCGCCAGACCGTCTACCCGCGCCATTTCGCCGCCGTCGTCCATGATCTCGCAGATGACCCCGACCGGCTGCAAGCCCGCCAGCGTCATCAAATCCACGGCCGCCTCGGTATGGCCGGCACGCTTCAAAACGCCGCCTTTGCGGGCCATCAGCGGGTTGACATGACCGGGCCGGTTGAAGTCACTTGGAACAGCACTTAAGTCGGCCAGTTTACGAATGGTCAGCGCCCGGTCCGCCGCGCTGCTGCCGGTCGTCGTGCCGTCTTTGGCATCCACAGTAATCGTAAATGCCGTCCGCATCGACTCGCTGTTCTCGCGCACCATCAGCTCTAAATTAAGCGCCAGCAGACGCTCTTCGGGCATAGGAACCGTGATAATGCCGCTGGCGTGGCGGGTCATCAGTGTGATCGCTTCCGCAGTAACATGCTCGGCGGCCATCACAAAATCGCCTTCATTTTCGCGGTCTTCATCGTCCACGAGAATAACCATCTTGCCCGCCCGCAGGTCTGCAAGAGCTTCTTCAATTGTATTAAACGGTCTATCCGGCATCTTTGGCACTGCCTTCCATCGTCATGTTTGGTGAAATAAACTGCGCTCCTGATGCCGTTTTTTTCTGTCGCCGAGTTTTCAGTTGTTCCCAAACTCGATCAGCCTTTGGGTTATTCTGCGGCTTGAAGCGAGGCATCCAGTAGACGGCATTGTCAACAGCCTCCGACTCGCTATCTACTCGGTTGTTGAGAGATAAAACAACTTGGCTAAATCCCAGTTTTGGAACTGCACATTCCAGCCAGGGAAGTATAGTGCTAGCGTTGCCTTCTTTAAGGCCAAGTTCAAGTATTTCCTGAAAATAACGCTTTTGTCGCAGGCTGCCACTTGCCATAAGGAGGCCGATCCGCTTGTCTTGTTGAAGCAGCTTACGAACAAAACTATAACGAGCTTCTTCCGGCATTTGCCTGAGCAGCTTTAACAGCTTTCTATCACGTTCGCTGTCGCGGGGCCGATGAATATATTCATCTAGTTCCGGTTCCATCAGCATTTCCCTTAATCTTGTCGCGGCTGAAACAATCCTATTGGTAATTGGGCTTTCTCGGCGGCGCTTGCAGCCGGCTTATAGTGGCCTGAATCGTTATTCCAATACCGCAAAACTCCGCGCTTTTTGCTTCCTGAAAATCTTATCTCTCCAGCATAGTCCACTGGTTGTCCCCGCGATAGCTCCAAATGTCCTATGTCGTCCCCGCGTAAATTCGCTTTGCAGACATAAAACCGACTGCCAAGTTGCACGAAAATATAAAGCCCTGTTGCAGACCACTCACTGCTGCCTTTGATTGTTTTCCATTTGCCGTTGCGGAAGACCAGTTCAGCCGGGGTGTAAGCGGCAGGTATGTCCCTAGGCATCAAGTTGGGAAACAAATATCCTTACTCCCGGTAGGCAGTCATCGGGCCGGACCAGGCGGGTTCAGGGCGCTCTTCACGCTCCAAATCGGCAATTCGAAGCGGGGCCGCTTCGGAGCGGCCATAGTCGCCGCCAACCAGCTTTTCGACGTACTTGCCGATAATGTCGGTTTCCAGGTTGACCTGGTCGCCGGCGCGGCGGGTGTGCAGGTTGGTGTTGTCCCAGGTATGCGGGATAATGGCGACGGAGAAGGTCTTGTCGTCGGCATCTACCACTGTGAGCGAGATGCCGTCAATGGCGACGCTGCCTTTGCGGACAATGTAGCGCAGCAGTTGGGAAGAGGCCGTGATATAAATATAGTAAGAATTGTCTACTTCGCGGATGGAGGCAATGGTGCCGACGCCGTCCACATGACCCTGAACGATGTGGCCGTCAAAGCGGCCATTGGCGGCAAGGCTCGGCTCCATGTTGACTTCGTCCCCAATCGCAAGCGAGCCGAGCGCGGTCTTTTGCAAAGTTTCGTAGACGGTGTCAAACGCAACCCGCCCCGGATTCTGCTCCACCACCGTCAGGCACGCACCGTTCACGGTAATGCTGTCGCCCAGCTTGACGCCGTCCAGCACCCCTCCCGCACTGATCGTAAACCGAGCCGATTGTGCGCCGCGCTCAATGGCATGGACGCGGCCGACTTCTTGTATGATTCCCGTAAACATAGTGCGTGCTTCTCACCTTCCAAATATAGAAAAATAGGGCCAAGTTGTTGTATTCTACCCAAAGCGGGCATCAATGACGATGTCCGGGCCGCAGCGCCTTACCTGCCGAAACGAAACGTCCAAAGCGTCTGCCATGCGGCTGATGCTTAAATCACCAACCGGGCCGGGTGCATCCTTGCCGCCGGCGATTTTCGGGGCGATATAAGCCAGCCAGCGATCTGCAAGTTTTGCCGACAGCAGCGACGCCGCAAGCTGTTCTCCGCCTTCTACCAGAACACTAATCATGCTGCCACGGGTTCCCAGATTCTGCATTAGTTCGGACAGGTCAACGCGCCCCTCATTTGGGCCGCAGAGCATCACTTGACAGCCCGACGCTTCCAGGGCCGCCTGACGCGCCGGGTCCGCGCCACGCACCGCTACCACAATTGTCTTGCCGTCCTCTGCTGACTGCCGGACCACCTGCGAGCGGGGAGGCGTCCGAAGACGGCTGTCTACAATCACGCGCCACGGGTTACGGCCGGATTTGTGCGTCAGACGGGTCGTCAGCGCCGGGTCATCCGCCAGCACTGTGCCGACGCCCGTGAGGATCGCATCGCATCGGTCCCGAAGCTGCCGATGCACAGCCCGGCGGGCAATCGGCGACGTGATCCACTTCGAGTCGCCCGACGCCGCCGCGATTTTCCCGTCCAGCGTCATAGCCGTCTTCAGCACGGTCCAGGGCAGTCCCGTGACGCGGTGCTTGATGTACGCCGCGTTCAGCGCCCGCGCTTCGGCTTCCAAAAGCCCAACCGAAACTTCCACCCCGCCCTGCCGCAGCTTTGCAAAGCCCCTGCGGGCAACCCGAACGTCAGGGTCCGCCATCGCGCAGACGACGCGCGTCACGCCCGCCGCCAGCAATGCGTCGGCGCAGGGAGGCGTGCGCCCGTGATGCGAGCATGGCTCAAGCGTCACATAGGCCGCTGCGCCCCGCGCCCTTTCGCCCGCCTGCCGCAGCGCAAACACTTCCGCGTGCGGCTCACCCGCTTTTGGGTGCCAGCCCTCGCCAACCATCTGCCCGAAGTTGTTGACAAGAACGCACCCGACCATCGGGTTCGGGGAAGCGTGCCGCCCCAAAGCCGCCAGCCGCAAAGCGCGGCGCATGAATATGATGTCATAGTGCATAAAAGTTGTCGTGCCAGTGCATAAAAGTTTCGTGCATAAATTATGCCAAAATCAAGGG
>CAXUBO010000071.1:0-20163 GCA_964249345.1 uncultured Armatimonadales bacterium
ATACCGGACCGGCAGGCGCATGATCCGGGTGTCGCTGCCGAAGGCCAGAAAAGTGCCGTAGCGCGAAGAAACGCCGATAGTCGGGATGACAAAGCGGCGTCCGGCAGGCCCGCCGCTTTTGCTGAAGCCAAACGAGACCCGCCGCAGCGTCAGGAGCCTCCTGCCGAACAAGTATACGGTCACATTCCTAAGTGTCCCCCGATGCGCCGCCGAGTCCAGCGTGATGGTCTGGGCATGGAGGTAATAGTCGGCGGGGCCGCCGTTTGGGACTGTCGTGAAGTCGCCGTCGTAGGCGACAATCTTTTCCGGTGTTCCCGCGATGCGTGGCGCGCGGATGGAATAGTACGAGCGCAGCAGCAGGGCATTTGTGGCATCGGCACTTTGATCTGTACCGCTGAATGTTACGTCTTCCGCCTTCAGCGTTGTGTCTGTTTCATGCACCCGGACATTGCCGCGCAGGTCATAGCGTTTTTCGGCAAGGTCAGCGTTCGCCTCATCCGCGTCCAGTGTCAGCTCGCCGCCGTAGGTGATGTGGACATCTTTAAGCTGAGGCCGGCTGAGGCTGACCGGGGCGGACGTGCCGCTGCTTTGTATTTCCACAGCCGGCGGCAGGGCAGGTGATTTTGATGACACGCCTGCCGCACCGGCAGTGTCATCCGGCACGGTGTCAGGCGCGGAAGCAGGGGGGGGAGACGCATCCGGCCCGGTCGCAGTAGCGTTCGGAAGCTGTGCAAGGGCCGGCGCAGCAGACAGCAGAAGCAGTAGGGACCCTTGAAGAAGATACCTATTTCCAGTCACTGAGGTCCAATCTTGCAGGGGCCTTACCCAAGCTGCCGACGCTGTCCCGGAATGCTTGATCGTCATAAGTGCGCGAGTGGATGACGACCGGCATGGGAACGGCATGGCCCAGCAGAAGCGCCTGCTGCTTGGAGTCTAAGGACGCCAAGACGCTTCGGAGCGAGGACGCGCCGGAAATGCCGGTCAGCACGGCGTCAATGTCCCGCTCATCGTTCAGCAGGCAGGTAATGCGCGTTCCAAGCTGAGACAAAACTTCCGAGTCAATGCCCGAAGGCCGCTGGTCTACCACTAAAAGCGTGACATTGTACTTTCGCAGCTCACGGGCAATCGTGCCGAACGTCGTTTGCGACGCGAGATGCGGGGAAAGAAACTTGTGCGCTTCTTCAATGGTAATCACGAGCGGCGTCGGCTTTTTGGCCTTGTCGCCCATCGCGTTCTCAGACAGCTTGATATATTCCGCGTGTATCTTGCGCGTCAGAATGTTTGCGACCAGCATATACTGAAGCGGCTTATGGTAGTTGCCGAACTCCAGCACCACATTCACATCTTTCAAGAGGCAGCCCATGATCTGCTTCACGGCATCGTCCGCGTCGTCCGCGTCTTCAACAAGAAATCCTTTGCAGTCTTCCACCATGCGCCCCAGCTTGCGCTTCAACGCGCTGAGGGACATGGCATTCGCGCCGCTGGCTTCGGCAAACTCTTTCAGCATCTCGCTGTCCATCTTCAAAAGCGCCGCCAGCCAGCGGCTTTTGTAATGCTGCTCCAACAAAAACGTCGTCTCGGCGGCGCTTTGATTGAGGTTCAGCTCGTCGGCGAGAAGCAGTATGTCTTCGACGCTGATCTGGCTGTACGGAATGCGAACGTCGTTTTCGACAGGGACTTTGCGCCGCTGCGACGACTCCCGGTCCAGCGTGAAGACGCTGACCCGGTTGCCGAAATACTTTTTGAGTCCGTCCACACCCGCCCGGTTCGGGTCTTCCGACGTGCCTTGCCAGCCGTATTCGCCGTGCATGTCAAAAACTAAATTGACGGCTTTTTTGTGCTTGATCATGCCGCATAAACAGATGCGCGTGAGATAAGTCTTGCCCGTGCCGGACTTGCCGAAGATGCCGTTGGACCGCTCCACCAGCCGCTCTAAGTCCAAACACACTTGAATGTCTTCCATGTCCAGGGGGGACCCGACATGGAAATGCTTGCCGCCTTCGGTTTCCGCGCCGAAGATGTCGGCGATGTCCTCTTCCGTCGCTTCCCCTACCCCGCTGAAATGGGTCGGCACGGTCTTGACCGGCTCAAACTCCGCCCCGACGCCTTTTACCCGCATCAAAAGAGGCTTCAGCGTCACCGTGCCATACGCCGAAGTTCCGGCCAGCACCGACCGCAAAAACGCATCCTCCGCCCCCGCCGGCGGGTTTGCCAGCACGGCAGGCGAAGCGCAGTCTAAGGCAACATCAGTGATCATGGCGAAGAACTCGTGCCGCAGCCCGTCTACCACCACGAACTTGCCGGCGCGTATTTCTTCTACCGAGCCGGTCAGCTTCATCTGCACTCCGGCTTGGAGCGATCCGCGCACAATGCTTCCCATTGCGGCGCGGACGCGCGGCAGTGTTTCCGCCGGCGGCAAAGCGTGATGCAGCCCGCCGGGGCCGTTCCCATTCCCATTGCTGCCGTTTTTGCCGCTGCCGATTGCCATATTTCGCGTCCTGCACCCTCACGCCGTCAAGATGTAGTGCATTATAACACAGGACAAAGCAGATCGTCAACAAAAATGCCTCTGCACATTTTAGGCGCAGAGGCATCACGGCCATTGTGTCTGGGTCACGCGGCTCAAAACGCCAGCGCGGAAGGCAGATGGGCTGCCTTGAAGACTTCCGGGGTGCATTCCTGAGCAATCAAGTTGTAGTTCGCGATTGTCTGCGCCTGCCTCATCGGAGCATCATGCGTCCGGCTGTACGCGACATTTTTTGCTTCCTGCCGCAGAAAAACCGTCATGATTTTGTTGAGCTTAGGACTGGGACTGACTAGATATACAACGTCCTGCGGGGCTGCCGCCCGCAGAGTGATCTGCGGATGCCACAACCCTGCCAGCAAACCTATCAGTCCCATCATCGGGACGCCGTAAACAGAAAACGGCACACCATTCGTTCGCATCGCTCCTCCTTCTCGCCTTTGAGATATACTGCAATTATAGCTAATAGACAAAGAAACTAAACCGAACTGCCTGAGCAGGGGCGCTCAAGCAGTCGTGGTACGCTTCTTTTTATGTTTATTCAACCGAACTAGCTGCGGCTGCGGCCTGCTTCCACATTCCCGCGCAGCGCTTCCGCACTCATCGGGGCCATTGAACAAAGGTAAACTCGGTCCCAATCCTTTTGCGGGCCTTCATTCATGTGGCTCCAAAACGCTCGCAGGCCCGCAAATATCTTTTGCATTGTTGTGTTCATAATCGTTGCTTCTTTCTTATCAATTTTCGCCCCGCGTTACCCGGATCAGCGCCAAAATTTGTTTTCGCAGCAGCGACTGTTTCTCGCGTGGGACTTCCGCCAACTCGCGGACAATCTGCTGGACTAAATGCTGCTCCGGCTGTATTTCAGCTTCTTTTTCGCTGCTGATGTTCTTTGCAAAGTCGTGTTTCCCCGCATACCGCAGCCAGTCCGCCGGGGATTCTCCGAGTGCGCCGGCAAACTTAATCAGCGTCTTCTCGCCCGGCGACTTCCCCTTCGCCATATCCGCGATCTGGTTATAGCCGATGTTGAGCTTTTCGCCCGCCGCACGGGCGGACAGCGGTTTTTCCGGGCTTCCCAGCTCGGACAAAACACGCAGGGTTTGCTTTTGGAGTTCATCAATCTTCGGCATTGACATTATTATACAACATCAATGTCATAGTTGTCAACAGTATAATAGTTTATTTTCCATACTCCACCTTCGGCATTCTGGACTGGAAACAAGAGAGCAAAATAAACAGAGCGTTTTCTTTGCGTTTTCTTTTATGAGGGGACGGGTAAAGGCTTGCGTTACCGGGCGGCTAAGGCCGCAGAAGTCGGTGGAAAGGTTTTTTTATGCCTGAACAATCGCGGCATCATGTTGTCATCGTCGGCGGCGGTTTCGCGGGGCTGTACGCCGCCCGCGGCCTCGGCACGGCTCCCGTGGATGTCACCGTCGTAGACAAAAATAATTTTCATCTGTTCCAGCCGATGCTGTATCAGGTGGCGACCGGAGAGCTGCCTTCCGACGACATTGCCGCTCCCTTGCGGACGACTTTGGCAAAGCAGAAAAACACGGAAGTGCTGATGGCCGAAGTAACCGGCGTAGACGCCGCAAATCGCCAAATAAAAATGGGCGGGCGAACGCTATCCTACGACACGCTGATCCTTGCAACCGGCAGCCACTACAACTATTTCGGCCACCCGGAGTGGCAGCAGATCGCTCCCAGCCTGAAAAGCGTGGAAGATGCCGTTGCGATCCGCAGCAAGCTGCTGGGCGCATTTGAGGCGGCGGAAGAGGAGCCTAACCCGGAGCGTGTCCGGGAACTTCTGACCTTCGTGCTGGTCGGAGCCGGGCCGACAGGTGTAGAGCTGGCCGGTTCCATCCGCGAGCTGATCCGGCAAACACTCGCCCAAGAGTTCCGCCGTATCAACCCGGACTCAGCGCGGGTGATCATTGTGGAGGCTGGGAAACGCATTTTGGCAGCGTTCCCCGAAGACATCGCAGCAAAGACCCAACGCCATCTGGAAGAGATGGGCATTGAAATTCGCTTGAATGCCAAAGTCGAGGCCATAGATCACGACGGCGTCACAGCGTCCGGGCAGCGCATTCCCTGCCGGACGGTGCTTTGGACAGCGGGAACGGTCGGCTCCAGCGCCGCCGAGTGGGTCGGCGCGGAAAAAGACAAAGACGGGCGAGCCAAAGTCGGCCCGGACCTCAGCCTGCCGGGCCATCCTGAGATTTTCATTCTTGGCGACACCGCCGCCGTCGTCGCCCCCACGCGGGACCTGATCGGACGCAAGAAGCCGGGGCCGGAGCCGATGCCCGGCCTCGCTCCGCCCGCCATGCAGCAGGGCGGCTACGTCGCCAAGCTCATCCGCCGCCGCGTTTTGGGCCGGCCCGCCCTGCCCCCGTTTGAATATTGGGACAAAGGCAACCTTGCTCAAGTTTCGCGCGGCTACGCCGCCGCGGATTTAGGCTTCGTCAAAATCGTCGGCCTGCTTGCCTGGTTAATGTGGATCGGCATCCACATTTTTTACTTGATCGGCTTTGCCAACCGCCTCTTGGTGCTGTTCCAGTGGGGCGTCACCGCGCTGACCTCTAACCGGGGCGACCGCGTCCTCCCCCAGCAGCTCGCTTCCGACGTACCCAAGCCTGCCGCGTAGCAAATACCGGAGCGGCCATGTGGCACAACGACACCGTCCGCAAGTGCAGGAAGGTACAGCGTGAAAGTTCGGGACGTGATCAAGCGAATTGTCGTCAGGTCAGCTTCAGGACATACGACGAAAGTCGGGACTGCCGCTGCGTTGAGCAAGGAGCAAACGGATGGTATTGAATGTGATCTTGGAAAAAACTTCTGACGGCTGGGGTGCCTATGCCCCTGATTTAGATGCCGTAATTATTGCCCTCGGCGATACATGCGAGGACGCGATCCAAGACTTCCGCGACGCGCTCCTGGATATTTTTGATTTCCGCCGGGAAGAAGGGCGAGCCGTGCCTAATATCACGGCTTTGGAAATTCGAGAAATGCGTGAGGTTGAGACGCTGGAAACGCTGGCTGTGGCGGCGATGTAACGTAATGAGCAAACGACGGCGCATCATAATCTGGTTTGTTTGTGCGCTTCTCGTCGGCGGGATCGCTTTCATCTGTTATAGTATTTCCCAGTTCCGTCTGTTCACGCCACAGGTTCACGACACAGTCTCTGTGTCCCCAAACGGCACCTATATAGCGACACTGCACTCAGTTAATACCGGAGCCGCTGGCAGCTACTGTCAAGCACTCATCCGCAAGACGGCAGAAGGATGACAGCAAAACTATAATCCTTGCGGATGGCGGATATAGGTTTGTGGATAAAATTGAATGGAACGGCAACCAGGCCTTAATTGTCACTCTTGATGGGCCACCTGATGCCACCGATCTAAAATCCTGGCAGGGGATTAAGATCGTGTACCAGTGACAGTTTCAACACAATCAGCGGCTCCAATCCTCAAACTGAACGCCGGATATCTGCGAGAAATGCCGGTGATTTGCGGTGACGACAATCCAGCCGGCGGCAATGGCGCTTACGGCAATTCGGCAGTCCTGCGTCCCCAGCCGCTTGACCGAGGCAGGAAACGCCGCGTACACGCGGGCAGCCTCGTCACTGTACGGGTGAATGTCGTAGTCGGAAATGTCTGCAAGCAGGTTTATCAGAAAAACTTGTGTTGCTGGGAAACTCGGCTCGTCGCGGGTTCTTTGGATTAAATTTAATGCGCCGCGTATTCTCTCCTCGGCGGCGATGGCACTGAGCCAGACACCGGACGCTTGAAGTATTCGGCGTCGGATGCGCTCATTACCCCTAAAAGCCAGTGATGCAGAGTTTATGTCCAGCAAGTAGGACATTTGCTGACCTATCTCCAGATCCGCCAGACGGTTTCCTTCTGCAATATCTGCCTGCCGGAGCGCCTCCATTTCTTCCATGTACATCTGCCACAAGGGATGGTCGCCCATGCCCGGCTGGAACTGATGCACAGGCTGTCCATTCTCAGCAGAGGCGGCTTGGCCGTTTGTCCCACTCGCCTCCAATGGCGCTAATCTTGTTTCCGCTTCAAATTTCACCGCGCTCATGTCGTTCTCCTTCTATCAGAAAAGCCTCCGCTCATTCAGAGCGGAGGCTTTTCTTTTGTTAGGCCCGGATGTCGACGGGACCCATGCGGCGCAGCTTCTTTAAGGCGCGAAGCTCGATTTGGCGGACGCGCTCGCGGGTGACGGCGAAGCGCTGGCCGACTTCTTCCAGCGTGTGCGCGTAGCCGTCATCTAACCCGAAGCGCATTCGGACAACGTCGCGCTCGCGCGGGGTCAGCTTGTCCAAGACCGCGTCAAGCTGCTCACGGCGAATCAGGTTCACGGCGGCGTCCGACGGCGACTGGTTGGTGTTGCTCTGAATAAAGTCCGCGAGCTGTGCGGAGTCCTTCTCGCCAACCGGCGTTTCCAAAGACAGCGGCTCCGACGCAATGCGCTTGATCTCGTTCACGCGCTCCACCGGCACTTCCATCTCGGCAGCCAGCTCATCCTGAGTCGGCTCGCGCGACAACTGCTGACGCAAAAGGCCTTCCGTACGGACCAGCTTGTGGATCGTTTCGGCGACATAGACGGGAATACGAATGGTCCGGCCCTGGTTGATGACCGCGCGGGCAATGGCCCGGCGAATCCACCAAGTCGCATAGGTACTGAACCGATAGCCCTTTGTGTAGTCGAACTTTTCGACGGCGCGGATCAAGCCGATGTTGCCTTCTTGGATCAGGTCCGCCAGGCTGATGCCGGGAACCGAATAGCGCCGAGCAATCGAGACCACGAGGCGCAGGTTGGCCTCGGTTAGAATGTCCTTCGCCCGCTGGTCGCCGTCGGCAACTCGGCGTGCCAAGTCAATCTCCTCAGCGGCGCTTAAAAGCTTCGTGCTTTTGGTCTTTCGCATCCACATTTGGAGCGACTCATCGCGCGGGTTCTCCTCGACAGGCGCGTAAACCGTTTCCTGCGGCTCGTCTTCGGCCAGGTCTTCAGCGTCATCATCGCTTGACGCGCCTTCCATCAGCGGATTGGTGATGTCATCATCGCCACCGGCAGCCAGCGCCAAAAAACGAATCGCATCCGGATCATCCAGCGCCCCGCCTGCCGCCAGTGCTGCCTCATCGCCGCCAAATTCCGATCCCTGACGGCGCTCGCTCGAACCAGCGAGGCCGTGCGGCGACGCTGCCGTGTTCGGGTCCCTTAGTGCTGTGTTGCTCCCCATTGATATCCCCTTTGTCTCAGTCATAATCAAGCCCAAGTCAAGTCTCAAATCGCGCTTAAAAATACAATTCAGCAATTATTGCTATCTACTTAACACTGACGCGGCAAACTAGGTTCCAATCTTCGTCTTGCTTGTACTTCTTTTACGGGACTAAGCCCTTAATTGTCACAAAAAAGCCCGGATATTTCAGTAATCTAAGTTACGTTTATATAAAAAACTTTTGCGTCGGCTTGCTTCCCGAAATGGGTTAGTACCCACTTCCGGCGGCATTCAATCCAAGCATCAGGAAGAAGGCGTGAGATTATTGAGGAGTGGGGAGAAGGCAGGGCGGCTGGTCCAAGCAACAAACAAAGTTACCAGTTCCGCGTCCCATTGACGCCCGGCACCGGCCATAAGCGTCTGCTGCGCTTTTTCAGGTGAAAGCGCCGCGCGGTAAGGCCGCGCCGAGAGCATGGCATTGTAAGCATCGGCAATGGCGACAATCCGTGCGCCCAGCGGGATTTGGCTGCCCGCCAGTCCGTCCGGGTAGCCTTTGCCGTCCCAGCGCTCGTGGTGATGCCGAATAATGGGAAGCAAGGCGGCGGTAGACCGCAGCGGGGCCATGATCTGCTCGCCCAGGACCGTGTGCTTTTGCATCCGCCGATGCTCCGCTTCACTCAGCGCCCCCGGCTTTTGCAGCAGCCGATCAGGCAGGCCAATCGTTCCAATGTCACGCAGCATCGCCGCTTGCCCCAGCAGCCGCAGCGCCTCATCGGACAATCCCAGCGCCCGCCCCAGCGCCTGGGCATAGGCCGTGACGCGCTCCGCCCCGCCGCCGGGGTCGGTTTCCCCGTCACGGGCTTCCAATGCCTGGCTCAAAGAATAAACGACATCTTCCACTTCGTCGAGCTGATCGTTGAGGGCTTTAATTCGAATCAGCGAGCGCACACGAGCCAGCAGCTCAATTCGGTTGAACGGCTTG
Source organism: uncultured Armatimonadales bacterium (assembly GCA_964249345.1). GTDB lineage: Bacteria > Armatimonadota > Armatimonadia > Armatimonadales > Capsulimonadaceae > JANXMY01. The sequence continues at coordinate 8,731 of CAXUBO010000071.1, forward strand.
ACGACAAAATCGTCCGCTCCGGCTTCAAAGCCCTGAACCCGGTCCTGGGAAGTTGTCTGCGCCATGATGAACAGGACCGGAATCCGCCGCGTCCGGCTTTCCGCCTTCAGCGTCCGGCACAGCGAAAGGCCATCCAGGGTACCGGGCAGCAGCGGGCTGATCATCACAAGGTCAGGCCGGACCCGCCGCGCCGTTTCCAGCGCCGGATGTCCCGCGCATTCCGCCAGCACTTCATACTGCTGATCGGTTTGCAGGACAGCGTCCAGCAGCGTTCGGCTCATGGGTTCATGGTCCACGACCAGAACACGCGGTTTAGGGGACAGCAGTTCATTCATTGCTTTTATTATGGGAGCGGCGATTGGACGCCGTTACCCGGTAAAGCCGCGTGGATTATTGAGTTTTTCCAAATATAACCTTTGTAAAAGAGGCTGGTTCGCTTCAGGAAACGAGTAGCGATCAAGGTCTTCCGGCTGCACCCACGCCACTTGCCTGCTTTCGCGCGGCTGCGCGTCGCTGCTTTGCGCTAAGCACAAGAAAGGATGCAAGACAACCCTCCGCTCCGAGTAGACATGCGTAAGCGTAGGCCACGCTTCCAAGATTGTAACTTCCAGCCCCGTTTCTTCGCGCGTTTCCCGGATCACGCACTGCTGCGGCGTTTCGCCATCCTCGCATTTGCCTCCGGGAAACTCCCAAAAGCCGGCTTTGTGGACGCCGTCTTTGCGCTGCGCGATCAAAATTGCGCCGTCTGCCGGGTGCAGGATAAGTGCAAGGGCAATGTTCATAGTTCCAGCCGCCCCTGCGCGTCCTGCCGCCGCAGAAGCGCCATCAGCTTCACCTGCGGCGTCGCGAGCGCATATTCCGTGTGGCCTTCTGCCGAGACCCACGCATGGCGCACGCCTTCCAAAACCGAGCCGTCCCCCTCCGCCTCAAACCCGTGCAGCGTCACCCGTCGGTTCGCGACGACATGCTTGACCACGCCGAACGGCCTCAGCCCGTAAACCCGCACGCCGGCACTTTCGCAGGCAGCCCGCGCCGCGCAGGCTCCCAGCGTTTCGCCGTCCTGACGTGTCCCGCGCGGCATTTCCCACAGCCCGCCCCACAAAGGCAGGTCGGGCGAACGCTGCACAATCAGCGTTTCGCCGGGCCGCTTGGGATCACGCAGGGCCACCGACACGTCTTCCACGTCCAGCCACTTCTTGACGCCCGAAAACTGCGGAAACGCCGTCGGCTCGCCCAGCGCCTTCGCCCGGCACTGCCCGCTGACCGGACAAGTGCCGCATTTCGGCGCTGCCGCTTCGCAGATTAAAGCCCCCAGCTCCATCAGCGCCTGGTTGAAGTCCCCTGCCCTGCCGCTTGGGATGGCTTCTTCCGCCAGCCGCCACAGCACGTTTTGTGTTTGGGTAGACGTTTTTGGGTCGCCCGTCACGGCATGGACGCGGGCCATGACCCGTATGACGTTGGCATCCAAGATCGGCGCATCTTGATTAAACGCGATGGATAAGATCGCCCCTGCCGTGTACCGCCCAATCCCCGGCAGCGACAGCAGCGTCTTCGGGTCGGACGGCACCTGCCCCCCAAACTCGGCCACCACGCGCTGCGCCCCTTTATGCAGGTTCCGAGCGCGGGCGTAATAACCCAGCCCCGCCCAATGCTTCAGCACATCGTCTAATGGTGCATCGGCTAATGCCTGCACCGTCGGAAACCGCGCCATCCACTTGTTGTAGAACGAGATCACGGCGGCCACCGTTGTCTGCTGAAGCATGATCTCCGACACCCAGACCGCATACGGGTCATGCCCCAGCCGCCGCCAGGGCAAGTCTCGCTTGCAGCCATCGTACCACGCGAGTAAATCCCGCGAAAATTGGTCTTGCTGGTCTGTCATACTTCTTGCTTCGCCGAACTGCCTTCGCTCGTCCAAGTAATGTCTACATCGTGGAAGACAAGCCGGATGTTGTGCGCGTTGGTTTCAATATCTACCTCGTGCATCGGCTTGTCTAGCCGTTCGGTCCATTCTCGCGCAACCGTCGAGTCGGCAACATAAAGCAATCCTGGATAGGCAGCCATGTATTTAACTCCCCATACATAGCCTTCCGGCTGGCCTGCATCAGTCCAAACTTGGAAGTCAGTGAGAACATCTTCCCACGATACAGCCCAAACATTCTCTCGAACTGTCGTTCTTACCTCAGCAAGAACACAGTGCGTGAAGCGGTAGCGGCACTGGCCATACACTTTCGATTTATGACTGCTGGGAACAGGCCCAACGACATCTACAAAAATGTCATAGTCACGCATATAATCCGTGAAATGATGCTCGACAATCGCCATGTCAAACATCGGGCCGGCTTCCAATTTTTCCTCTACGCTAAGGCTCATTCCGCTGCTTTTGCCTCACTCGCGCGGACTTTGCTTTTGTCGTCGCTGTCGGCCCCGGCATCCAGCGAAATGTCTAAGTTTGGGGACGCGCCGTTGATGACGACTTCATAAGCGGCACGCATCTGGCGGGCGGCTCTTAATGGCGGCATGAAGCCGTTGTCGGTGCCGAGGCCGGGGACAAGCAGGGTCTGAATAGGGTCGCCGTGGAGGGCGTTGAAGGCAAGAGCCGAGCGCAGGGCGGCGCGGAAGGCCAAATAAGAATTGACCGTGCGGCTGATGTTCTGCGGGACGCGCATGGTCGGGGCGACAACCAGAAACGGGAACTGAGGCGCTTGTGTGATGACGATTTCAGCCTGCCCGACGACCAGCTCGCCGTCGTGCCTTTCTCGTATCATCTGCTGGACTTCCACTTCAACATCTTCGCCGAGAAAGTCAACAATTTGGGCGTCCAAACCGCCGTCCATGCGCCCAAACGAATTGGCGGGTGAGACCAGCGCGTCGGCTTCCAGCGTGAAGATGCTGTCGCAGGTAATGAAAATGTTCGGCAGGCCGGAGAAGTACGCCTGCCACGACTCAACGAGGGGCAGGTAAGTGTCGCACAAAATAATTTGCAGGCCGCGATTTGAGGCAGACATGGGATATTATAGCACAAGAAAACCCGGCCTTGAAAAGCCGGGCTGGAAGTATACGAAGCCCCTACGGGGCTGAAGAATGCTGCACGATTGCTGGCATCTAAGCCCGGAGGGCTTTTGTGAGCTTTTAGCCCGGCCTTTATGCCCAAGAGGGCATTACTGCGTATCAAGGCCGGGTCCTGTCCTGCATCACCCAAACCGGCCCGAAACGTAGGCTTCGGTGTCTTTGTCTTTCGGGTTGGTGAAAATCTGGTCCGTGTCGCCGAACTCTTTCAGCTCGCCGCGCAAAAAGAAGCCGGTGCGCTGGGAAACGCGGGCGGCCTGCTGCATGTTGTGGGTGACAATCACAATCGTGTAGTTTTTTTTCAGGTCTTCCATAAGCTGCTCAATCCGAAACGTCGAGTTCGGGTCAAGCGCCGAGCAGGGTTCGTCCATCAAGATGACTTCGGGTTCTACAGCCAGAGTGCGGGCGATGCACAGGCGCTGCTGCTGGCCGCCGGAAAGGGCGAAGGCCGACGCTTTGAGCTTGTCTTTGACTTCGTCCCACAGCGCCGCGCCGCGCAAAGTACGCTCGACAATCTCGCCGAGCTTCTTGCGATTGGTCAGGCCGTGAATGCGCGGGCCGTAGGCGATGTTGTCGTAAATAGACATCGGAAACGGATTAGGCTTTTGGAAAACCATGCCGACACGCTTGCGGAGGTCAACCACGTCCACGCGCTTGTCGTAGATGTCGCCCTGGTCTATCAGAACTTTGCCGGTCAGCCGCGTCCCGTCAATCAGGTCGTTCATGCGGTTGAGCGTCCGCAGGAACGTAGACTTGCCGCACCCCGAAGGCCCAATCAGCGCGGTGATCTGGCGGTCAGGAACTACCAAGTTGATGTTTTTCAGCGCATGGAAGTCGCTATAATAAAAGTCTACGCTGTCGGCCACGACTTTTGGCGTAGTCAAGGCCGGCGTCTGGGCGCGGGCGAGGTCGGCAACGCTGCCGGATTCGGTGCCGACACGGTTAGGTTCCAAAGAAAGCGGTTCGGTAGAGTAGCCGTCAGCCATACGAAATCTCCGTTGTTTTTCCATCCGTTATTTTTCCGTCCGTTATTTTTCTTCCATCACGTTGCCGCGCGTGGCGAACCGGGCGGCGATGCTCAGGACGAGAATAAGCGTAATGAGAACAACAGCCCCGGCCCAGGCTTGGGCGTTGTGGTTCAAATCAACGTCCTGCGAATAGTTGTAGATGCGAAGAGGCAGAGCATCAATCGGGGCGTTCAGTGTCGGCACATGGACTTTGCCGCCGAGGACCGCATGGGTCGCAAAAAACTCGCTGCCTAAAATCGTAAACAGCAGCGGCGCAGTTTCGCCGGCAATCCGGGCCAGCGCCAGCATGATGCCGGTGATAATGCCGCCTTTGGCCGCCGGAAGCACGACGCTCCACATGGTCCGCCAGCGCGTCGCGCCAAGCGCGAGCGACCCTTCCCGGAGCGAGAGAGGCACCAGACGCAAAATTTCTTCCGTCGTCCGCATCACCGTCGGCACCATCAGTATTCCCAGCGCGAAGCCGCCGGCATACGCGGAAAACCCGGAGCCGCCGGTCTGGTGCTTGAACGCATACTGCGCGGCAGGATACACCACGGCGGCATAAGCAAAGATGCCGATGACAATTGAGGGAATGCCGTTCAAAACATCCGTAAAGAAGCGGACCAGGAACGCGAACCGGCCATGCGCTTCAAGCTGATAGATGCCGCCCAAAATCCCCAGCGGCAGTCCGATGACGGAGGCAATCCCAATCAGCACCAGCGTTCCAAAGATGGACTGGGACATGCCGCCCTGGCTGGTGTCAATGTTATTCGGAAGCTGGGTGAACAAGCGCAAGTGCAGCGAGCTGAACCCTTTGGACAGCAGAAAGAAAAGCACCAGGCCGAGAATGAAAATCGCCAGCGCCGCCGCAAGAACGCACAAAATCAGCATCAGGCGATTGACGAACTTGCGCCGGGCGACATTGCCGCCGCTGGGCCGCAGCATCCGGCCTGGTTCGTGAAAAGAAACAACTTCCATAAACTATCTTCTCCCCTGCACGTCTTTGGCGGTATAAAAGACTAGCGCACGGGCCGCGATGTTGACGAGAATAGTGACTCCAAACAAGACCAGCGCAATTTCAACGAGCGCCGACAGGTTCAGGCCGGGCGTCGCCTCATTGAACTTGTTTGCCAGCACGCTGGACATCGTGTAGCCCGAAGACAGCAGGGAAAACGAGATGCCCGACGCTGTGTTCGGCGACTGGTTCCCAATTACCATCGTGACCGCCATTGTCTCGCCCAGCGCCCGTCCCAGCCCCAAAACCACTGCCCCAATAATGCCCGACTTGGCATAGGGAATGACAACTTTCGCGATTGTCTCCCACTGCGTCGCGCCCAGTGCATACGAGCCTTCACGCTGGGAGCGCGGAATGGCCCGCAGAATGTCCCGCGTCACCGCTGTAATGAACGGGATGACCATGATCGCAAGCAGCACGCCTGCGGCAAGCATGGAGTATCCCGCCGACTGCCCGGCAAACAAGCCGCCAATCACGGGCTTCTCCGCCAGGTTCAATTTTGCGACCGGCTGAACGATTGCAGCTTTCAGGAACGGGATCAAAACAAAGATGCCCCAAAGGCCATAAATGACACTGGGAATGGCCGCGAGCAGCTCAATCAAAAATGTCGCCGGGGTGCGTATCCAGCGCGGGGCCAGTTCGGACAAAAAGATGGCCGCGCCGATGCTCACCGGAACCGCAAGAACCAGGGCAATAAACGAAGAGTACAGCGTCCCGAAGATAAAAGACAGTGCATGGTAGCTGTCGGTTTCTTCATTCCAATCCGACCCCGTGATAAAGCTGAGGCCAGTGTGATGAATGGACTGCCGACTGGCGGAAACAAGCTGGAAAAAGAGCCAGAGAATGATAATGAAAATGCTGAGCGACGCGAGAAACGTGACGGCGGAATAAATCCAGTCGCCAATCCGGGACGCCGCCGAAGCAGGCCGAACACGGTTTGGACGAACCTGGGCGGAGGATTTTTCAGGCGCGGGAGTGCTACTGAGAGGAACACTGGAAGCGCGGTCAGCCATAAAAACGAGTTCTCCAAAAAAGCTGGAACCGGCACTGTCAGTGCCGGCTCCAGGGGAATGGCTTCACTGAATAGTGGCGACAGCGGCTAAGGCACGCTTGTCCACATTCGCCGGCAGAGGCGCGTATTGCAGGCCCGGAGCGTCCTTTTGTCCTGTCGTCAGCATCCAGTTCAGGAACTTCTTCACCGCGGGATTGGTGCCGTTCTTGTAGACCAGCAGAAACGTGAACCCAGTAATCGGGTAGCCGCCCGGCGCTTCGGTATTCGTGATGACTTTTCGGAAATCAGGCGGCAGAGTCACGCCCGAAGCCGCAGCAGTCGTCGTTTCTACGTTGGGAAAAATGAACTTGCCTTTGGCGTTTTGAAGCGCCGCGTAAGCGATATGATTTGTGACTGCATAATTCAGCTCAATGTAGCCGAAGCCGCCGTCCTGCTTTTGGACAAGCTGGGCGACGCCCTGGTTTCCTTTGCCGCCGAGGCCCACGGGCCAGTGAACAGCCTTGCCTGCGCCGACATCGGATTTCCACGCCGGGCTGACTTCACTCAGGTAGGTCGTCAGAATGTTGGTCGTCCCGGAGCCGTCCGAGCGGTGCGCCGTCGCAATCGCCAGGTTCGGGAACTTGATGCCGGGGTTCAAGCGGCTGATGCGTGGGTCGTTCCAGTTTGTGATTTTACCGAGAAAGATGTCGGCGACAATGTCTCCGGTGAGGTGAAGCCCCGCGCCGATAAAGGCGGTGCTGCCGGTCGCCGGCAGGTTGTAGGCGATGCAGACCGGGCCGGCGACAGTCGGGATGTGCAGGATGCCGGGGGCGGCCTGCATCTCCGCCGCGTTCATGGGAGCGTCCGATGCGCCGAAGTCCACGGTATGGCCGGTGATGTCCTTGATGCCGCCGCCGGAGCCGATGGCCTGGTAGTTGATTTGAACGCCGGTTTCCTGCTTGTATTCCTGGAACCACCTTGAGTAAAGCGGCTGGGGAAAAGTCGCCCCGGCGGCGTTAAGGTTCTGCGCCTGTGCAGAGGCCCCGCCGAGAACGGCTGCACCGAGGGCCGCCAAAGCTGCCGTTTTCAGCGTCTTTTTCAGCGTCTTTGCAATTGTCATCATCTGTGAACGAGTCTCCTTTGCGAAAGTGAACAGTCAAAATGCTTGCGGGCGGCGAAGAAGCCTGTGCCGCTCACGGCGATTTTACCTGCCTTATGTTAAGAGAATGTTAAGAGATGGGATAAGCACGGCTAATTTGCACGTGTCTGCGCGGAAGCATCGGCGGAATGCTGCGGGGAAGAAGCGGGAGAAGACAGCGCGGCGGGCTGAACGTAGATAGGATTGCTGAAAATCCAGGGCTTTGCGCCAAAACACAGGCTGCCGATGCGGCGGCGGTACAGGAAAACCTCAATGCGGTAGACGCCGGGCGTCCGCACGACATAATCCAGACGCCCGCCCCGCGCCGCCGCCACAAGCCGCCCATCCTGGTACAAACGAACCAGCGACCGCGTGCGCGGCGCCTGGGCCGTCAGCACAAACGCCGCCGGCTGCGCGGCTGTCTCCGAAGGAAGCGTCAGCGCGTCGCCCATCAGCGCCGCCGGCATCTGGTCGACAGACGGGTCTGCCGGTCCGGCTTCAAACGTGAAGCCGGTCGGGTCCGCATAATGATCATACGCCATGTAGCAGTGACCCAGTCCCAGCGCGGAATAAACCAAAACGCTGTCTTTTTCAGCGGCTTCCTTGCGGCTGGACTCGCCGTGCGAAAGCGGCTCCGTCGTCAGCAGATGAGTACGCAGGGTGCGGAACGTCTCTTCATACGTCGGAAACGGGTACGAGCGCCGGGCGAACTTCATCACGGCATGGGCATCCAGCGACGCGATTCCGACCACCCGGCGGGCCGACCGGCCCGGCCCCGGCGCGGCGGTCAGGTGGTCCCACAGACGAAGCTCCGGGGCGGGACGCGCCGCAACGAGGTCAAACGCCCGCTGGGGGCTGCGGCTTTTGTAGCGCCGCCAGACTTCCACCAGTCCCGGCAGGTTGATCTTGGTCCGGGCGATTGCGCTGAGATTGAAAACTTCCAGGCCAATCCCGTCCTGCATCCGGCTGAAATCGCGCCAGTGGTCTTTCAAATCGCACGGCAGGGCAACAAAGCCCAAGCCGCCGCTTTGCTGAATCGCAGACTGGGCGGCTTCGGCGTCATGGGGAGCCGGCACAAAGCTGTCAGGAACGCCAAGCGCCAGCAGATGCCCAGCATCGGTCGTGATCTCAGTGCCGATCAGTACCAGCGTTTTTCCGCGCCAGCCGCCTTTGCCGTCGGTGTGAGCTTGCAGCGTGGAATGGTCGCACAGCACCAGAAAATCCAGGCCTGCCCGGTTCGCCGCCGCCGCGATTTCTTCAACTGTCCCGGCACCGTCGCTGTAGGTGGAATGGATGTGCATGGCCCCGGCATAATCGTAAAAGCGGGGCATTCCCAGCGTCTTGCCGCCGCGCTCTTCTTTCGGCTTCGGAGGCAGGGGCGGCGCAAATTGGACCCGTTCGCGCAGAGTCGCAAACAAGCCTTCGCAGGTCAAAATTGAAAGGTAGAGCCGCACCCGTGACCATCGCAACACGTCTAAAATTCTCCGTGGTTAGAATTGGTCTATTGTAGCACGGATTTGTTGGTTTTCAACGGGGCTGTTTCGCCGGTACAACCATAATTTCCGCCGTGCGGGCTTTTGGAAGCAGCGCAGAGACAACCACGTCCACGGTTCCAGACGCAGCGCCGGGCGACTGGCTGACAATACTTGCCATGCCGGGCTTAGGCTTCTTTTTGTAGGCCAGTACGGACGTAACCGTCAGCACGGTGCCGGCGGGCGGCGCGGCGACATGCAGGACAATGTGCGTGGCTGTGACCGGCTGGAAGTTGGTGTTGGTCACCCAGACACGCTGGGACGCGCCGATCTTTTGGTCGCCGTCCGGGTAAGTTTCTTCCAGATGCTCCGGCTGAAGCACCTGCGTCGTCATTGCCGTGCCGTCTACCTGCACTTCCACATAATGCAGAAAGCCGCCGTTTTCCGGCGCGGCGTCAAGCGGCGCACCGCCGCCGCCGGAAATAAAGTAATGGACGCCGTCCACGACTTTATGCCAGTAAATGTGGTTGTGGCCGCAGAACACGGCCCGGACTTTGTATTTGACCATGAGCGCATGGAAACGGTCCCGCGCGGCCAAATCCACAAAGCCGCTGCCCGGCCCGTCCGGCGCGTCCGGGTCCGGCGGGCCGAAAACGTAGTGGTGCAGGAACACAAACGTATTCGCCGCGCCTTTGTTTGCTTCCAAATCGGCCTGAAGCCAGGCAAATCCGGCGTCATCGATGCTGCCGCTCTTGATCGTGCCATCCGTGCCGACGGGGCTAGAATTGACGGCAACGAAATGGCTGTGGCCGTAATCAAACGATCCGTACAGCTTGCCGATGCGCTGTTGGTAGACCGGCAGCAGGAACGGGTCCAAACCGAACTCGTGATTGCCGGGAGCGCAGTACACGGGGACGCCGCACAAAGCCACGTCCTGCAAAAAAACATCATACTCGGCGTTCGCCTCAGCGGGCGTGTCGCCGTAGCCTTCAATCGCGTCGCCGGTGGTCAGCACGAATGCAGGATGGATCAGGCCGATTTCGCGGCAGATGGTCGCCCAGACCGGCGGCATTGGGTAGCCGTGTCCTGTGGAGCGGTTGTCGCCGCAGACAACAAATAAAAAGTGGTCCGGGTCCGCCGGCGGCACGGTCGCGGCGGAAGGCGTCGGCGCAGGCAGGAGCAGGACCGACGGCGCGGCGGCGGCAGGCAGTGTCAGCACGGCAGCAAGCAGCGCCGTCACAAGCAGAAGTTTGATCATGGTGGTATCTCAAAAAGAAGGCCACGAATTAAAATTTGTGGAAATTAGTCAGCCTGGCGCTGGATGTTCTGCGTGTTGCAGGTTCCCGCATTGTCCCAGGCCCAGTCTACGCCGTCGCAGCCCGACGTATAGAGGCTGTACCGATTGATGAACTTGGAATGGCCGTCCATGTAGGCAATGGTGGTTCCGTCGGGATGAAAGCCGACTTTGCCGGCGGCCAGCGGCTTATCAATGAACACTTTGGGGAAGTCGGCGTAGACGCGGGTCTCGGTGGGACGGGCAAAGCTGCCCAGGGTCAGCGTCCCGAATGACGCACCGGCGGCGCTGTGGCCGTAGGTGGAGCCGACATAAGTGGACGCACCGTTCAGCGGCTCGCCGCCGGCTGCCCATTCAATGTCCTTGCCGCCCGTGGTTCCGGGAACAGAGTAGCCGGTCGCAGTCGCCCCGGCACTGCCCGAAGCATAAGGATTGGAAAAGTTCTGGTGGGTGAACTTGTACGATGTTCCCACGATGTCGGCGTAGGTATGGCCGGCTTCCTGAGCAAATGTCAAGCCGTTGGTCGGCCCGTCGCCGTTCGCCTGCATCCCGCCGCTGTCATCCGGGCAGTGGAACACTTGAGTGCTTTTGACATACGGCATGATTTCCGCTGGAACGCCTGTTTGCGGCACGCCGCCGAGAATCTGCGAGGCCACAGGGCCGATGGAATTGTTGACGGCATACGAAATCGGCATGGCTTCGTCGGTGTCCTGGACATACATCAGGATGCCGAGCATGAACTGTTTGGAATTCGACAGGCAGGCCGTGCGCCGCCCGTTCTCGCGGACTTTTTGGAAGACGGGAAAAAGTATCGCGGCGAGAATCGCGATAATGGCGATGACGACGAGCAGCTCAATCAAGGTGAACCCGGCACTCACGCGGCGCTTCTGAGGACACAACATAAACAAATCTCCTTTGATCAGTGGCAGGCACAGACGCTTTATATAAAATCCGTCCTTATGATACACTGCTTATAATACACTGAGGCTGAAGGAGTTTGCGTTAAGAAAAGATTAAGCTTATGTTAAGAGAAGATTAAGTTTTTCAAGAAAGATGCCCCTGGCCCCGCTCATCAGGCAAGAGGCATCTTCTTCTACGGCACGATTTTGATCTGGTCCGGGGAGGTCAGCGCAAGCTGCGTCTGGCCGCCCTTTGCGATAAACTTGCCGCTTACCAAGACATGCTTGCCGGCAAGCTGGGTCAAGTCGGGGAATTTTGCGTAATCCGCAGGCGCGATGTCGGCAGTCAAGGCATCTTTATAATGCGGCGCGAAATCTAAAGCAACAAAGCTGTGGCTTTTCGGCGAATATACCTGCGTGACGATGCCCTGGAATGATCCCGTCTTGCCCACAAGCTTCGCTGCCGCCGCCAGCGCTTTGGCGTCCAGCGCGGCTGTCACTGACTTATCCGACGCCGCGACAGTGCCGAACGCCGCCTTCGCGGCGAC
>CAXUBO010000072.1:0-5714 GCA_964249345.1 uncultured Armatimonadales bacterium
GAACAGGACTTGTTTGGATCGGAACCGGCGCTGACCCAAGCGGGACACTCAGCGCCGCCGGTTCCGATCCAAACAAGTCCTGTTCCTGCCGCTCGAAATCGCGCCGGGTCGCTTCTTCGGGAACTGCGGGGCCGCCGGCCTGCGGCTGGCGCTGCCGGGGCGCTCGCGCCGGCTGGGGCGGCGGCTGGGAGCGCTGCGGCGCTTGCACCTGCTGAGGCACCTGCGCCCGCGCTTGAGACGCGGCTTGAGGAAGCGGCGGGGCCTGGGAGCGCGGCGGAGCCTGCGCCGCGTTCGGCTTCGCTTTGTTTAGCTGCTTGACGCCTCTAGCAATCCCGCGAATGATCCAGGCAATGACGCCGAAGACAAGGGCATAAAACTCAGGATTAGTGGGAATGCCGTGGTACAACTTTATTCACCTTCCGCGTGCGCGACAATCGCTTGTGCGTTGAGTAAGCTCTGCCCCGTGAACGCGGCGCTGCCCGGCGTCCATAAGTTTGTCGGTGTCAGGGTGTCGTTCGGGCGCATCCCTTTGACATGGCCGTCGGCAAACAGCAGGTTCAGCGTTCCCGTGGGATGCTGATAAAAATAGTGCGACGGCTTGTGCGTGTACAGGTCGCAGCCGGTTGACGGCAGGAAAGCCGGGCTTGTGATGTTCCAGTCCTCGCTGCCATTGCCCCGCGTGTCGGTGACGAGAATTGCTGTCGGCGATAAGCTCACCAAAGTTATTGACTTGCTGCCGCCGAAGCAAAGCGCGTTCGCCGCGTAGGACTGAGGCAAGTCAATCGGCGAGGCTTGCGGGTTACGCTGGTCATCCGGGCAGCGATACACACCGGTAGATTTCACATACGGGTAAATCGCTTCGCGCCAGCCTTTTCCGTTTGCAGTCGCCGCAGCGGGCAGGTCTCCGTAATCTTGCGAATACTCCGCCAAAGCCAGTCCCATTTGCTTCATGTTGGACATACAAGAGATGCGGCGCATTGCGCCGTGGTTGCCAGTAGACATAACCGCCGCAAGAAATGAAACAGAGAGATACAAAAACAGCAGCATCACTGTTACCCGAAGCACAGAAAAGGTACTGCTTTTTCTCACCTGCTGCCTCCCGGCGCTGCTCTTACACCAGCGGGCCGGTGCTGTTGCCTGCGCCGCCGTTTTCATCGGCCCCGCCGGTGGCGCGGCTGATGCCGCTCCGCATGGCCGTGTCGGCCTGCAAATTGCGGAGGTTGTAGTAATCCATCGCGCCTAAATTGCCGCCGCGCAGGGAGTCGGCAAGCGCCATCGGCACCTGGGCCTGGGCTTCGACGACTTTGGCCTGCATTTCTTGCGTGTAGGCTTTCATCTCCTGCTCGCGGGCGACGGCCATTGAGCGCCGCTCTTCGGCTTTGGCCTGGGCGACTTTTTTGTCCGCTTCGGCCTGGTCCGCTTGGAGGCGTGCGCCGATGTTCTGGCCGACGACGACATCGGCGATGTCAATGGACAGTATCTCAAAGGCCGTGCCGGCATCAAGACCTTTGGCGAGAACGGTCTTAGAAATCGCATCGGGCTTTTCCATGACCTCTAAATGGGTCGCCGCTGAGCCGATGGTGGTGACAATGCCTTCGCCGACCCGCGCGAGAACGGTCTGCTCGCCGGCGCCGCCGACAAACTGGGCGATATTGGCCCGGACCGTCACCCGCGCAAATGCCTTCATCTCGACGCCGTTCTTGGCGACGCCTGCGACATTGGGCGTTTCAATGACTTTAGGGTTGACCGACATCTGCACCGCTTCCAGGACGTTCCGGCCTGCCAGGTCAATCGCGGCGGCCCGCTCAAACGGCAGGGGAATCTGGGCGCGGTGGGCGCTAATGAGCGCCTGGACAACCCGGTCTACGTTGCCGCCCGCCAAATAATGCGTTTCAAGCTGGTTCAAGTTGACCGGAACGCCTGCCTTCACGGCGGCAATCAGCGGCAGGATGACCCGGTCCTGCGGGACGCGCCGCAGCCGCATTCCAATGAGAGAGCCTGGGTTGACCCCGCTGACCCCGGCGGAGATCGCGGTAATCATCAGCCCCAGCGGCACATAACGCAGGATCGTCGCCAGGACGACAATGATCAGGACAACAGCAATCGTAACGCCGATAAGTGTAGGCATGAATAGTGTTCCTCAATGTCTTTATTATAGCATATTTATGAAGGAACTCAGGAGAAGTCGCCCCAAGTAGCAACCAGGCGGGGCGCGAAGTGCAGGCGGTCGGCGGCGACGCACAAAGCACGCAGGCCAAACCATGACTCCGGCGGCACGGAGTCGCGGCCGTTGAGGTGCAGATGGCCGTACAGGACGGTCTCGATGCCATGCGTTTTTAGCAAAGGCACAAAGGCTTCCAGGGGAGGGTAATGGATCATCGCCAGGCGCACGGGGCAGTGCGCGACGGCGTCCAGACGCCGGGCCAGGCGGGCCACTTCGCGGGCGATGATCTTTTCGCACTGCGCCCGTTCGGCCTCCGTGCTGCCGTCCGGCGGCAGGTACCAGCCGCGCGTGCCGGCAATGCCGATTTGGCCGTCTTCGGAGACAAACGGCGTGTCGTGCAGGCCAGGGGACTCCAACGCTTTGTCGGACCCCCACCAGTAATCATGGTTGCCTTTGCACAGCACTTTCACGCCGGGCAGCGCGGCCAGCCACGCCAAATCCGGCTCGGCATCACGCCGCTTCAGCGCCCACGACAAATCGCCCGGCATCAGCAGGATGTCATTCGGCGCAACAACCGCCCGGCAGGCCGCTTCAATTCTTGCCGGGTGGTCCTGCCAGTGCGTCCCAAAAATGTCCATCGGCTTGGGCTTCGCAAACGACAGATGCGTGTCCGCCAGCCCCCAGATTCGTCGCATGACAGAAAGTATACCAGAAAAGCAAGGAACGAGCGGGAGGGGTTCTTGTGCTACAATCCCTTATGGAAATCGCCGCCACCCCTAATCCCGTTTTGGACAGCTACTACGCCGCCCTCAGCAAGTATTCCGACCTCGGTGTTACCCACGAGCAGGGCATTCGGAGCGCTTTTCGGTCTCTGCTGGAAGTGTATGCCAAGCCTGCCGGCTGGACGCTGGTGGAAGAACATACCCTGCCCGGCAGCCGCAAGCGGCCTGACGGCACGCTGCTGGACTCGTTCCGCATTCCGCGCGGCTTCTGGGAAGCCAAAGACACCCAGGACGATTTAGACGCCGAAATCCGCGCCAAAATCAAGCTGGGGTACGATTTGGGCAACACGATTTTTGAGGACACGCGCCGGGCCGTCTTGTACCAGAACAAGCAGCGGGTCTTGGAGGCGGATTTGACCCAGCGGGACGCGCTGGCAAGCTTGCTGACCCGCTACTTCAATCACACGCCTGCCGAGATTGAAGAGTTCCACCACGCCGAAGCCACGTTCCGCCAGCAGATTCCAAGCCTTGCCCACGGGTTGACTGAGATCATTGAAAAGGCGCGGGAAAACAATCCGGTCTTCCTTGCGGCGTTTCGGACGTTCACCGACCTGTGCCGCTCGTCGCTGAACCCCAGCGTCACGGCGGGCCAGATTGAAGAAATGCTGGTGCAGCACCTTTTGACCGAGCGGCTGTTTCGGAACGTCTTCGACAACCCGGAGTTTACCCGCCGCAACGTCATCGCCGCTGAGATTGAAAAAGTCATCGCCGCGCTGACCTCCCAGTCGTTCAGCCGCGAAGCGTACTTGAAGCAGCTTGACTACTTCTATCTCACGATTGAAAACACGGCCCGCACCATCACGGACTTTTCCGAAAAGCAGGGCTTCCTCAATACCATCTACGAGCGCTTCTTTCAGGATTTCAGCACGGCGACCGCCGACACCCACGGCATCGTCTACACCCCGCAGCCCATTGTCGACTTTATGTGCGAAAGCGTGGAAGAAGTTTTGAAGTCTGAGTTCGGCACATCGCTGTCTGCCGAAGGCGTGACGGTGCTGGACCCCTGCACCGGCACGGGCAACTTTTTGGTCAATCTGTTGCGCCGCGTGTCGCCGCTGGATTTGACGCGCAAGTACCGCCGTGAATTGTTCGCCAACGAAGTCATGCTGCTCCCGTACTACGTCGCCTCCTTGAACATTGAACACGCCTTCTTTGACCTGCAAGGGCGCTACGAGACCTTTCCCGGCCTCTGCTTCACCGACACATTGGATTTGGCGCAGGGCAAGCAGCTCGCCATGTTCGCTGAAGCCAACACGGACCGGGTTCAGAAGGAGCAGGACGCCGCGATTACGGTCATCATCGGCAATCCGCCGTATAACGTCGGGCAGCAGAATGAAAACGACAACAACAAAAACCGCAAGTACCCTATTGTAGATGCCCGTATCCGAGAGACCTACGCTAAAGACTCAAAAGCAACACTTAACACAAAACTTTACGATGCTTACGTCCGCTTTTTTCGCTGGGCAAGCGACCGTTTGCAGGGACAAGATGGCATCGTGTGTTTTGTCACCAACAACTCTTTTGTAGACCAAATTGCCTTTGATGGAATGCGAAAGCATTTTCTTCAAGACTTCACACAGGTTTACCATATTGACCTGCATGGCAACGTCCGCAAAAACCCGAAGCTATCCGGTACGACGCACAATGTTTTTGGCATTCAGGTGGGAGTTGGCATCACGATAGCCATCCGCAAGGCAGGTGCAGAAAAGTTCTTGAAGTATTACCGGATGGCAGAAGATTTGACAAGGTTGTCAAAGACCGCCATGCTTACTGAATGGCGGTCTTTGACAGGGGTTCCCTGGAAAGACCTAAATCCAAACGCAAAGAACGCTTGGCTCACAGAAGGCTTGCAGGCGGATTTTGAGGATTTTCTGCCAATTGCCTCTAAAGAAGCCAAAGCCTCAAAGAGTGAGGAGGTCCAAGCGATTTTCAAGACCTATTCGCTGGGCGTGTCGACTAACCGGGATGGAATTGTGTACGGTTATGATAAGTTGGCTTTGCAGAAGCGAATTGCCGAGTTCATCAGCAACTTTAATAATGAAGTTGAGCGATGGAAGCAGGCAAAGCGACCGATTGAGTTGGACGCTTTTCTTGACTACACGAAAGTAAAATGGAGCGAGCATCTCAAGAATGAACTTAAACGAGAAAAAGTAGGCGAGCTAAACGAGAAGAACTTCCGTCGCGCAATGTATCGTCCTTTTGATAAAGAGTGGCTTTATTATGATGCCCTACTTGTAGACCGTCCTGGTGGATTTGATAAAATCTTGCCAACTTCAGCCGAGAATGCTTTGATTTGCCTCAGCAATCCCGGCAACAACAAGCCATTTCATGTCTTGCTGACAGATAGTGTGCCTGACTTACACTTAGCTGGCGATACTCAATGCTTCCCGCTCTACACCTACGCCCTGGACGGCAAGATACGGCGGGACAATGTGACGGACTGGGCGCTGGCGCAGTTTCAAGCCCAGCACGGGCCGGACGTGACCAAGCGGGACATTTTTCATTATGTCTACGGCCTGCTGCATTCGCCGGAATACCGGGAGCGGTACAAGGAGAACTTGAAGCGGGAACTGCCGCGTGTGCCGCTGGCGGGGGATGGCCCGGCGCTTGAAACCGGCACTGGAAGTGCCGGTCTACTGTTGAATGAAAGTGTCTCCGACACTGCGGAAAAGCCAGACGCTTTTGGCATTAAGTCGCTTCGACTTTCACTCCAAAGTAGACCGGCACTTCCAGTGCCGGTTGCTGGGGCGGACATGCCGGTTGCTGGG
>CAXUBO010000072.1:5814-14498 GCA_964249345.1 uncultured Armatimonadales bacterium
GGGAATGTCTCTGTCCCTGCTTCTTCCTTCCGCCGCTTCGCCGACGCCGGGGCCGCGCTGGCCGCGCTCCATGTCGGCTACGAACAGGCCGACGAATACCCGCTGACGCAACTCGTCAACAAAGACGTGCCGTGGTCGTGGCGCGTGACGAAGATGCGGCTGAATAAAGACAAAACGGCGGTGGTCGTCAACGAGTCGCTGACGCTGGCGGGCATTCCGCCGGAGGCGTTTGAGTACAAGCTCGGCAGCCGGAGCGCCCTAGAGTGGGTGCTGGACCAGTACCAGGTGTCCACCGACAAGCGCAGCGGGATTGAGACCGACCCGAACCGGGCCGACGACCCGGAGTATATTGTGCGGTTAGTCCGGCGCGTGATCACGGTCAGCGTCGAGACCGTGAAGATTGTTCAAAGCCTGCCGCCGCTGACGCTTTCCCCGGCGGTCTTGCCTTGACAACCGGCGCGGCTTGACCGTATACTGTACGCCTATGGCTTCTACGATTATTAAGCCGCCGAGCAGTCCTCCTTCGCCCGCGCCGGGAGACGGCGGGGGCGGGACGTCCGGCATCGGCAGGAGCGCCGCCCTGGTCATGGCGGCGACGCTGCTGTCGCGGGTGCTGGGGCAAATCCGGGACATCGTGATCGCGCATCAGCTCGGCGCAAGCGTGGTGGCCGACGCTTACACGGCGGCGTTCAAAGTGCCGGACTTGTTTATGTACCTGCTGGCCGGCGGGGCGCTGGCGTCCATCTTTATCCCGGTTTTCAAAGAACATCTTCAGCTCAACAAGCCAAAAACGGCCTGGCAAATCTTTTCCGTCGTCGCGACTGTGACGGCGCTGGTCGCCGGGCTGTTTGTCGTGATTGCCGAGATTTGGACGCCGGAGTTCGTGCGCCTGCTCAATCCCGGCTATGACCCGGCGACAGTCGCGCTGACCGTGCCGCTGACCCGAATCGTGCTGCCCGCGCAGATATTTTTCATGCTCGGCGGCCTGCTGATGGGAACGCTGAACGCGCGGGGCCAGTTTCTGCTGCCCGCGCTGGCGCCCAGCATCTACAACCTGGGAATTATTTTCGGGGCCGCCGTGCTGTATCCGCTCGGCCTCGGCCCGGCGGGGCTGATGTGGGGGGCGCTCGGCGGGGCATTTGTCGGCAACTTCGCGCTGCAAGTGGCGCTGGTCGCCCGGACCGGCGGGCGCTACAAGCCGAGCCTTGCGGTGCTGCATCCGGGCGCGGTCAAAGTCTGGAAGATGATGCTGCCGATTCTGCTCGGCGTCTCGCTTCCCAATGTTGACCAAATCATCAACAGCTACTTCGCGTCCGAGCTGGCGCACGGCTCGCAGGCGGCCTTGCAGTACGCGGTTCGGCTGATGCTGATTCCCATCGGCATCTTCGCGCAGGCGATGGGGATTGCGATCCTGCCGACCATGTCCGGGCTGGCCGCCGAAGGCAAGCGCAAAGAGTTCCGGGCCACGGTGTCGTCGGCCCTGCGGACAATTTTGTTTGTCACCGTGCCGGCGTCCGCCCTGCTGTGCCTGCTGGCAAGCCCCCTCATCACGCTGCTGCTCCAAAGCGGCCATTTTACATCCCATGATACGGCGGTGACGGCCACGGCGCTGCGATGGTACTCGCTCGGCATCTTCGCCTGGTCGGCGCAGGCGATCCTGACACGCGGCTTTTACGCGCTCCAAGATTCGCGCACGCCGGTTGTTTCCGGCACGGTAATGACCGGCGTGTTCGTTTTGATGAACTGGCTGGTCGTGCATGAAACCGCGTGGGGCGTCGGCGGCTTGGCTTTAGCAACAAGCGCGGCGGCCACCCTGCACATGGGGGTCATGTTTGTTTTCCTGCGCCGCCGCCTGCGCGGCATTCAGGACGCCCGGCTTTTCGTCAGCGTCGTCAAAACTATTCTCGCGACCGCCGCGCTCTGCGGCGCGGTTTGGGTGGTGCGGGCCGGTGTGCTGACATTCCTGCCGGCGAACGAGCCGGCCAAGCTGGCGGCGCTGACACTGCTGGTTCTGGCCGGCGGCGTTGGCATTGCAGCGTTTGGTGTGGCCGCGCGGCTGCTGCAAATGAGCGAGCTGCGCTCCACCGCCGGCCTCTTTCGTCGCCGGGGCTAAAGCGAGACAATCAGCGAGACAATCATGGACATTTTCGAGCGGTTCAATGCGAAGTTCGGCAACTGGTACGAAAGACTCTTTGGCGAGGGCGGCGGCGAGCTGCGTCCGAAAGACGTTCTTCGCAAGCTGACGGCGGCAATGGAAGATGGTCGCAAAGAGGGCTTGGACGGCAAAATCTATGTCCCCAACAAGTATGTGCTGGAGCTTGCCGCCGTCGGCGACCCCGATGAGCGCGACTACCTGCTGTCGTTTTTAGACGAAGAAGAGCTGGTCGCCGTGCTGAAAAAGTTCATGGCCCAGCATGGCTACCAAACGCGCGGCCCCTTAGACTTCACCATCGCCGAAGTCCCCGCCTCCGAGCCGGGGACCCGCGCCGAAAAGCTGCGCGTCAAAGTGCGCTATGAGAAGGGGGAAAAGGAAGTTTCCCCCGCCCCCATGATTGGGGGCGGAGGGGACGACCTCCCGACCGTCGCCGCCGTGAACTACAACGATGACGACGAGCCCGGCACGGTTCCCGCTGTTGCCTGGGCCGCGCTCCTCGTCACCAGCCCGGAAGGCAGAAAAAGCCACTTTTCACTGACCAAGCCGGTGGTCCAGATCGGACGCTCCCGCTCCGCCGGCAATGATTTAATTTTAGATGCCGACGGCATGGCCTCCAAAGCCCACGCCCGCCTAGAGCGCGAGCGTGACGGTCAGTGGACCCTCTACGACCTCGGCAGCACCAACGGCGTCAAAGTCGGCCCGGCCCGCATTGACGGCAACCGCGCTTTGTCCGACGGGGACGAGATTACCATTGGCGGAACAGCTCTCGTGTTCCAAATGGCTGGCCTGCCTGCCGCCGCTCCAAACGCCGCGAATCAAAATGCTTCTGCCACGCCTGCGTCACCCGCGCCGCCTTCGTCCGCGCCGCCGCGCCGCGCCCGGCTGGTCGGCCCGGACGGCGAAGCGTTCGTTCTGGCCTCGGAAACCCTCATTGGCCGCGCCGTGACGAGCGACATCATTTTGTCCGACCCCACCGTCGCCACCAAGCACGCCCACATCATCTCGCCCGACGCCGCCACCTACCTGCTGGAAGACCTCAGCGGCCAGAGCGAAACCCGCGTCAACGACCGCGTTCTGTTTCCCGGCCAGCGCCTGCCGCTCACAGGCGGCGATGTTCTCACCTTTGGCGCAGTCCCCATGCGCTTCATCGCCGGAACCGCCGCATGAACATTCTTCTGGGCCTCCTGCACTACGTTTTTCTCGCCGCGCTGGTGCTGCTTCTGCTCTATATCTTGGTTCTGGTCAAGCGCCATTTGGATTGACTTCGGCTTCTTCCAGGGCATGACTGACCGCCTGTTCCCATGTCATTGCCCGTCCCTCGGCAAGCGCCGCTGTATAAGCGGCTTCGCCAAGCTTTTCCTGTGGTTGGGCGAGTATGGTCTGATATTGAACCAGAATGCCTGCCGGCATGGGAGACCGGAAAGCCTCACGAAGCGCTTCGGCGCACCCCCAAAGCCGCCCGGATCGCCGGAAATGCCCCTGAGCGACCGCAGGCGGCACAAGAGACTCAATATGAAGGATAGTTTTCCACTTGTCTTTTGAGGCCGCAGAAAGCAGCAGGCATTCTTTCAGCAGCGTTTCCGACTGCTGAAAATTTCCTTCTTCGTGTTCCAGATTGCCGAGACAATACAGGGATTGAATGACATTGCGCTCATCTTTGAGCGCACGGAACATTGCCAAAGCTTCATCCAGCGCCAGGCGAGCCTGGACATAATCCTGCTGTTGCAGCGTGATTGCTCCCAGGTTGACAAGAGCAACCGGGATGCAGCGCGTGTCGTTGAGGCGGCGAAAGAGCAGAAGCGCTTCTTGAAACTGAGCCTGCGCTTTCGCGGCTTTCTGAAGCCCGAAAGAAAGACCGCCGGAGCTGACCAAAACCCGCGCAATGCCTTTTTCGTCGTTCAAGTCGCGCATGAGCGCCAGTCCCTGATCCAGCTGCGCTGCGGCGGCAGGATAATCGCCAAGATGATACGCTAGGTTGCCCGCGCCTTCAAGCGCCAAAGCGTAAGACGAAGTCGAAGCGTCGGAAGCCGCTGCGAGCGCTTCCTGAAGATACGCTCTGCCTTCGTTGAGATATCCCCGCACCCACCAAAACGGCCACAGCCGCGCGGCGAGGCGCAGCCCGCCTTCCTCCTCCCTGCCGCTTTCCCGGTACGACGCCAGCGCGGCCCGCAGGTCATCATGCACGCTTTCCAGCCGGTCAAGCCATTGATATTGGTCCGGCCCCATGTAATGCGGATAAGCCGCTTCGGCCAGGCTCAAGAAATACATCCGGTGCCGGCAGTGCGTTTCCTCCCACTCTTCCTGCCCCTGCATCTGTTCTTCGGCATACTGCTTGATCGTTGCCAGCAGGCGGTAACGGACTTCTTCGCCTGACGGTTCCGCGACGACGAGGCATCTCCGGACGAGGCGATCCAAAAGCGCCGAAACATTGGCTGGAAGCAGTTGAGAAACGGCGGCGGCGGCTTCAGTGCTGAAGCTGCCGGTGAACGCGCCGAGGCGGCGAAACAAGGTCTGCGCGTCAGGCTCTAAAAGCGCATAGCTCACGTCAAACGCCGCCCGCAGGGAGCGGTGCCGGGTCGGAGCGGAGTGGGGACCATCAGAAAGCAGATCAAACCGTTGGCCGAGTTTGGAAAGAACTTGCTGAGGCGTCTGCGTTTTCATCAAAGACGCCGCAAGCTCAACGGCAAGCGGCAGCCCATCAAGGTCGCGGCAAATTTCGGAAACCGCCGCGCTGTTTTGAGGGGTAAGATGGAAGTCAAACCGGACCAGCTTCGCCCGTGCGGCGAACAGCGCGAGGGCGTCTGTCTCCGGCAGCGCCGGGACCGGATAGCACGCTTCCCCATAAGCGCCCAGCATCTCCCGGCTGGTGGACAGAATGCGAACCGCCGGGCAGCGTGTTAGAATGTCGGCGGCAAGAGCGGCGCAGGCTTCCACGAGATGCTCGCAGTTGTCCCAAACCAGAAGCAGGCTTTTGTCTTGCAAAAATCCCGCGAGAGGCGCCGGCTTCCGGTCTTCCTCCCGTTCCAGGCCCAGGCACAGCCCCGTCTGCTGGGAAAGCTGGGCGGCATCGGAAACTGCCGAAAAGTCGGCAAAAGCGGCCCCGCCGGAAAAGCGTTCTTGAAGACCCTGGGCGACCGCCAGCGCCAGCCGGGTCTTGCCGATGCCGCCGGTCCCTTCCAGCGTGACTAATCGGTGAGCAAAGAGTAGGTCTTGGATCGCGCTCACTTCTGCCTCGCGCCCAACGAGCGCGGTCAGCGGCGACGGAAGCGGGGGAGGCCGCCACTGCTGCGTGGTCTTGCTGCCCGTAGTCGGCTTGGCGCGGAAGATGTCATGCCGCAGCGCCAGCCGGTCCTCACTCAGAACGTCTCGGCTTTGCTGCGGCAAATCGGGACAGTCCAGCAGCAGATCAATCCATTGCACGGCTTCCTGGAGATTTTGGGAGCGGTCTTCCTGGATCAAGCGCCACAGCGCCGCTTGGTAAAGCTTGTCCCGTGAGCGGCGCACTTCTTCCACAAACTTGGACTGCGGCCAACCGGAAAGCAGCGGGCCGCGCCGGCGCAGGGCGACGGCTTGCCGCACTGCCTGGCTGTCGGGACTTGCGATTTTGGCTTCAAACTCCGCGACATCCACATCGGCCTGCTCCACAATGAGCGGGCCGAGAGTGCAGGGCTTGAGGCTCTTCGGCAGTTCCAGCCCAAACTTTTTCTTTAAGTCGCTTTTGCGTTTCCGCAGCGCGGATTCCGGCTCTCCTGTGAGATGGTCCGGGTTGACTTTTTCCTTGCCCAGAACTTGAAGCAAAATGTCCGTTCCAGCGTTGGGGTCATGCCGGAGCAGCACCAAAACCGCCAGCAGGTCCAGCGCCGCCGCAGAGTGGACACGTTCGCTGCCAATTCGTATTTCCGGCACGCCGAAGATGTTGATGATGGGTTTCGTCACGACTGCACTGCCTTTCTCTGCGATTCGCATCAGGAAACAAAAATAAGTTTCGCGGCCTCAAATTTCCCGTTTTTGCCGAAATTTCTCCCGTCCGTTTCCCGCCCTTGCCTGCTACACTCATCATATCTGCTGAAGAGGGCAGTCTGCTGAAAAAGGAGAAACGACATGAACGAGTTTTTGGATTTTCGCAAGATGATTACGCCGCTGATCATCAAAATCCTCTTTTGGATCGGCACGGGGATTTCCATTCTCTTCGGCTTCGGCCTGATTATCGCCGGGATTGCCGCCGGCGGAGAAGCCAGCCGTTATGGCTACCAGGGCGGCGTTCCCAGCGGCGTCCTGGTGCTGGCGGGCCTGCTGCAAATCGTCTTCGGCCCGCTGCTGGTGCGCCTGAGCTGCGAGCTGACGATGGTGTTCTTCCGCATCTACGACACGCTGGTTGAAATCCGCGACAACGGCAGCGCCAAATCTTCTGTGCCTGCGGCGGCTTATCCGTCTGCCGGCCCCCAATCCAGCCCGGCGTATCCGCCGCGCTGACATTCCTCGGCGCTACGACGGAAAACAGAAAGGTTCTTCTCATGCCCACTTTCACTAAAAAAGCCCTGCGCCTTCTCGCTCTGTCAGCCGCCTGCTTCTGCGCCCTGACACTCTTCGTTCTCGCCGCGCCGATGTGCGCCGCCGCAACGTATTACGTCTCGCCCTCCGGGAGTGACAACAACACCGGCGGTTCGGGCGATCCCTACCTGACAATCCAGAACGCCATCAGCAACGCCGCCAGCGGCGACACGGTTATTGTGGAGGCCGGGACTTACACCGGCCTTAAAAACGTCGACATTGATTTTCAAGGTCGCAATTTGACCCTGACTTCCCAAAGCGGCGCGGCTTCGACAGTGATTGACTGCGGCGGCAGCAGCTCCGCCAGCCATCGCGGATTTTACCTGCACAGCGGCGAAGGGAAAAACGCCCCCGCGTCTATCAGCGGTTTCACGGTCAAAAACGGCTACGAAAACAACGCAAGCGGCGGCGGCATTTACATTGGAAGCACCGATACGATCACAATCCAAAACTGTGCATTCAGCAACGACTATTCTTCCAACGGTGGTGGGATTTACAGTGCAGGTCCACTGACACTTGCAAATTGTACGTTCAACAGTTGCAGCACAGGCAGCGGTGGCGGTGGAATAAATTCTAACAGCAGTGCAACGCTTACGAATTGCAGCTTTACTAGCAACTCCGCTACTGGTAATTCTGGAGGGGGCATAATTAACTATAGCATTATGACCTTGATGGGCTGTACATTCACCAGCAACACGGGCCATGGCGGTGGTGGTTTCTGTAATACCAACAATGGAACAGCCACTTTTACTAATTGTGTCTTGACTGGCAATGTGGACAATGGTTATGGCGGCGGAGGCATCTACACCGACAGTGGAACGGTGAGTTTGATTAACATTACTTTGTCCAAGAATGAGGCCAAAGGCTATAATGGTGGTGCTATTTTCAGTAACAACACTAACCTTAAACTGACAGCCTGCGTCATTGCTAATAATTCTTCTGATAATTCCGATGGCGGTGGCCTCTACATTGGTGGTTACTCCAATAATATGCCTGTCTTAACCAATTGCCTGTTTATTGGAAACACCGCGCTTAAGAATGGCGGCGGAATTCGCAATTCTGGACCGACGCTGACGCTGAACGATGATACATTTTCTAATAATGCTGCCAACGGCTCCGGCGGCGGCTTGTATGTGGATAACGGTACGGCGGCACTCACCGATGACATTCTGTACAACGATACCGGCGGCGAAGCGGTGGATGTCACCAGCGGCCAAACCGCAATTTCGGCAGCCAACTGCGACATCCTCGGCGGCTATGCCGGAACCGGCGTATTTGACAAAAACCCAAAGTTTGTCAACGCGGCGAGTGACTACCACCTGCAAACGAGCTCTCCCTGTCTCGGCAAAGGAACATCCATCACCGGCATTACGACTGACCTCGACGGCCTTACACGCGGCAACCCGCCGACGATTGGGTGCTATGAAGGCGCAGAAGGCAGCCCGACGCCACCGGCGTCCGGCACGACGCATGTTCTGTGGGACAACGTAAACGGCGCGGCGTCTATTTGGAACTACAGCACGGCGTCCGGCACGTTCACCCAGAACAGCTTTGGTCCCTACGCCGGATGGACAGCGAAAGCGATTGCCGACGGCGGAACCGACGGCCTTCTGCGGGTGCTTTGGGACAATACAAACGGCACGGCGTCTATTTGGAGCCTCAACAACGCCACTGGCGTGTTTACCCAGTTCAGCTTCGGCCCCTACTCCGGCTGGACCGCTCAGACGCTTTCGGTCGGCCCGGACAACACGACGCACCTGCTGTGGACCAATACCAACGGCGCGGCGTCGCTCTGGAACTACAGCACGGCAGCGGGGACGTTCACTCAGAACACCTACGGTCCGTACCCCGGCTGGTCCGCCAAAGCTGTCGCGGACGGCTCTGACGGCAAGACGCGCCTCTTGTGGGTCAACACCAACGGCACGATGTCTTTGTGGAGCCTGGACAACGTGGCAGGCATCTTCAGCCAGTTCAGCTT
>CAXUBO010000072.1:14598-16417 GCA_964249345.1 uncultured Armatimonadales bacterium
GGCCCGTATCCCGGCTGGACGGCGACCAGCCTCAGCGTCAGCCCGTAACTGAGAAGACAAACGGCTTTCATTGACCTGCCCCTGCAAGAAAGCAGAGGCGGGTCTTTGCCACAGAGCAGGAACCGGGAGTTGGCATGATTCTTGCAGGTAATCTTACCAGGTGACGCCCAAAGTACCACCATCACCTTTTCTTTCCGGCTTTCTAGTTTTCTACATCCAGCTTTAGGAGGCGCGTCTACCCGTGTCCGGCAGCTAGTCAGCCTAGCTGCCGCATCTGAAATCTTATCCCAACACCGCAGTACCAGTTCACACCGCAGTACCTATTTTAGAAAGGGATTACCTATGCACACCATTCTCAGCGCACTTCTGCGCCCCATCGCTCTTGCCGCCATCACTCTCGGCACTACGTCCCTGCTCGGCCTCGCTGCCGCGCCCCGCGCCGCCGCATCGGTCGTCCCCACTATTACCAATGTCACCAGCAGCCTCAATCCTATTCCGGCCATCGGCGGCGTTACCACTGTCACCGCTCAAGTCTCAGCTTCCACATCCGGTCTCAGCAGCGTCACCTTGATTGAAACTTATGACAACAGCAACCAAATTCTCCGCACCGCGCCGATGTCACTCAGCAGTGACGGTGTCACCTATACCGCGACAATTCCAATTGACATCAACACCAACAGCAATGCAAACGGCGAGCGGCTTTATGTCGCTGCGAAAGACCCGGCAGGCAATGAAACCGACGCCGCTGCCGCTACACAGGGCTATGACAACATTCCTCCAACTATTTCCAATGTTGCTTATGGCCCGAACCCGCTTCCTGTCCAGGGTGCAAATGTCACTGTGACAGCAGCCGTCGCCGACGCCGGGGTTGGTCTCAGCAGCGTTGTGCTGTATGAGACTTACGACAACAGTAATCAAACTCTCCGCACAGCTCCAATGGCTGCTGGACCTGACGGCATTACTTACTCCGCAACTGTTCCCGTTGATCTCAATTCCGCTGCCGGCGCGAACGGAGAGCGCCTCTACATTGTCGCCACAGATCGTTCCAGCAACCAAGCAACTTTCAACGTCGCCACGCAGGGCTATTCCAGCGTTCCGGCGACCGGCTTGCTGCCGGTGCTGATTTCGGCGAATCCCGCCGCGCCTGTTCTCAGCCCAGCCTTCGTAACGGCCTCCACCGGCGTCACCGTGCCGCTAACCATCAGCGGCATCAACTTTGCTTCTGGAGCCACGGTGCTGTTCAACGGCCTTCAGCTTCCGGCGGCCAGCCAAACCGGGACGCAGATTGTCGTCAATGTCCCGGCATCGCTGATTGCCCAAGCCGGCTCGTACCCGGTGAATGTTGTTGACCCGTCCCCCAGCGGCGTTTCCAACAGCGTGAACTTTATCGTGAAAGCAAACGCAACAACGACAACCCATATCAATTGGACTAACACCGATGGTCGGCTGTCTCTCTGGAACTACGATCCTCTCGCCGGCAGCTTCACCCAAATTACCTACGGCCCCTATCCCGGCTGGAGCGCCAAAGCCGTTGCCGACGGACCGGACGGCAAGACGCGGGTGTTGTGGGACAACACAAACGGCACAATGTCCTTGTGGAGCCTGGACAACACGACCGGCATTTTCAGCCAGAACTCGTTTGGCCCGTATCCTGGCTGGACGGCGACGAGCCTCAGCGTCGCGCCTTAACAGCAGTGTGACTTTGTTGCTGACCCGCTTCTGCTCATTTGCAGGAGCGGGCCTTTGTGCTTCAAGCCCTGTCCAGGCCGAACACTTGTCCGGTTTGGGGGTATAATGTGCCTACCATGGCAGTTTCCCC
>CAXUBO010000072.1:16517-20163 GCA_964249345.1 uncultured Armatimonadales bacterium
CATGGCAGTTTCCCCAACACTTGACGAAAAGCTCAAATCGCTCCCGACTTCGCCCGGCTGTTACCTCTACAAAGATGCGGCAGGCGAGATTATTTATGTCGGCAAGGCGGTTAATCTCCGCAACCGAGTCCGCTCGTATTTCCAGAAAAGCGCGAACCACACGGCGAAGACGCGCAAGCTTGTGTCGCGCATCGTAGATTTAGACATCGTGGTTGTGGACAGCGAGCTGGAAGCGCTTGTTTTAGAGTGCAATCTGATCAAGCAGCACCGGCCCCATTACAATGTCCGGCTGCGCGATGATAAGCACTACCCCTATTTAGTGCTGACCATGAACGAGCCGTTTCCCCGGCTGCTGGTCACGCGCAAAGTTAAGACCGACGGCTCCAAGTATTTCGGGCCGTTCACAAATTCCCGCGCCGTGTGGGACAGCCTGCGCCTGATCTACCGCTTGTTCCCGCTTGTCACCTGCCGAAAATCGTGGGATAATACGCCGGTGCAGCGGCCCTGTTTGTATCATCAGATGGGCCGCTGCCCCCATGCGCCGTGCGCGGGGCTGGCCGATAAGGACGAGTACCGGCGCATGGTGGACGATGTCGCGCTGTTTTTGGACGGCAAGCAGGACAAGCTGGTGAGGCAAATGAAGACTGAAATGGAAGCCGCCGCCGAAGACCTGCAATTTGAAAAGGCCGCCCGCCTGCGTGACCAAATTCAAGGCGTGGAAACGCTGATTGAGCGCCAGAAAGTGGTGTCTACCAACCAAACTGACCAGGACGTTGTCGCGCTTGTCAACGACCAGGGCAAATCGGCGGTGCAGATGTTCTTTATCCGCAACGGCAAGCTGATCGGTCAGGAACACTTCTTGCTGGACGGCATGGATGGGGAAGACAGCATCGCCGACGCGACCGCCGAGTTTGTCAAGCAGTATTATCAGGAAGCGGCTTATGTCCCCAGCGAGATTGTCCTGCCCGCGCATGTCGAAGAAACCGTGATTATCGAGCAGTGGCTCCGGCAGAAAAAAGGCACCAAAGTGACCTTGACGGTCCCGGAGCGGGGCGAAAAAAAGCAGCTTTTGGACATGGCTTCCACCAACGCCAAGCTGGCGCTGGACCAGATGCAGGCGACGGCCTCCGCCGAGCATGACCGGACTTTGGGCGCACTGCTGGAGCTTCAAGACGCGCTGGGCCTGGACTCGCCGCCGGAGCGCATTGAAGCATTTGACATCTCCACCATTCAGGGCAGCTTCTCGGTCGGTGGCATGGTCGTGTTTCAGGACGGCAAGCCGCTGAAGTCCGATTACCGCAGGTTCAAAATCCAAAAGCCGACCCCTACGGGCGAGCCGAACGATTTTGCGATGATGCGCGAAGTCCTGACCCGCCGCCTTAAAGAAGCCCAGTCGGGTAATTCTAAGTTCTCGACCCTGCCCGATCTGATGCTCATTGACGGCGGCAAAGGCCAGCTTTCGGTCGCCGTATCCGTCGCCGCCGAGCTGGGGATGGAGCTGAACATGATTGGGCTTGCCAAACAGTTCGAGCTGGTCTATACGCCCGGCAAGTCCGACCCGCTGGTGCTGCCCCGCAACTCCCAGGCCTTGTTTCTGCTGCAAAGAGTCCGCGACGAAGTCCACCGCTACTCCGTCACCTACCACCGGACGCTTAGAGGCAAGAACGCGACGCTGTCTGTTTTAGACACCATCCCCGGCATCGGCACTGTCCGCCGCCGCGAGCTCCTGCGCTTCTTCGGCAGCGTGGAAAAACTCAAGCACGCTTCTGTTGAGCAGATCGCCAACGCCCCCGCCATGAACCGCAAGCTGGCGACCACCATCCACAAAATGCTGCACGGTGCTGAGGTACAATAAGCTTCGGTACAATAAGCTTCGGTACAATAAGCTTCGGGAAACATTTATGGTGATCACGATGAGGGAGTTGGCAGTCAGCTTCAACCGCCTGGACTATAACACGTTGCTCAAAGACTGGCAGTGGCTGATTGGATCAACCAAACTGCCGATCCTTTTGACTGCCGCCGGAGATGCGTTCGTTCAGGATGCCGAAGGCGGCCCGATCTACTTCCTGGATGTTGGCAAAGGAGAACTTCACGCTGTCGCTGGGAATGACAAGGAGCTGCACTCGCTTTTGGCAGACAAAGATTTCGTGGCGAACCATCTTGCCGCAGGAAGGGTTCGCGCCTTGATACAAGCCGATATAAGGTTGGAGCCAGGCCAGATTTATAGCTTTCAAGTCCCGCCTGTTCTGGGTGGTCAGTATACACTGGACAACATTACGAAGACAACTATTCCTGTGCATTTCTCGCAGGCAGGACAAGCACATCAACAGGCAAAAGGAACCCAAATATGACAATTTCTCTGGAACCTGAGATTGAAGCACGGCTGCGGAAGCGAGCGGCGCAGGAGAAGCAGGACGCCGATGCAATGGCGAATGCACTGCTGGCGGCGGCTTTGCTGCGGGAAGAAGCAGACCAAGAAAAGCTGCTTGATCAGGCATTACTGGCGGCAGGTCTTATGACACACATCCCGCCGCCGCGTGACCCTGCTAAAGCAGAACGTCCTCGGATTGCAGTGCAGGGTGAGCCTCTTTCTGAGACTATCCTTCGGGAGCGGCGTTGAATGGCAGTCATCTTTATGGACAGCAGCACAGTCGCCAAGCGATATGTTCAGGAGACAGGCTCCGCTTGGGTCAGCAGTTTGTTCACAGCGGCACCAGCGAACCGTGTTGTCATTGCGGCGATTACCTGATCACAAAATGCCGCACGGCGCTGAGGTACAATAAGAGGTATTACTTCATCAGGGGAAACAACAATGGCGCAAGCGGTATTTGATTAAGTTATGAGTCAGCTAGATACACTCCAAGCTGAGGAGCTTCAGCAACTGGAAGACGCTGTGCGGATACGGCTGGGACTTGCCTCGGAAGAAGAAAAAAAAGCAGCATTACAACGGGCCATGCTGGCGGCGGGCTTAATTTCGCGGATCAAACCGCCGCGCACATCGGAAAACGCCGAGCGGCCTTTAATCGATGTGCAAGGGGAGCCGGTCTCGGAAACGCTCCTTCGGGAGCGGCGCTGAATGGCCGCGTATTTTCTGGACAGCAGCGCTGCCGTAAAGCGTTACTTACGCGAAAACGGCTCGCTTTGGGTGCAAGGCTTGTTCACGGCGCATCCTCCCAACGAGTTTTACGCCGCTGCGACAACCGGCGTTGAGGCCGTTGCGGCGATCACGCGCCGGGCGCGTAGAGGCACGATCAGCCAAAACAATGCTGTCCGGCAATGCACCGCCTTTCTTGCGGATTTGAACGCGGATTTTGAGATTGTTAACATGGCGGAAGACCTGCTCCGTGAAGCGGTTTCCCTCGCTCAAACCCACGCTCTGCGTGGTTATGATGCGATTCAACTGGCGGCTGGCAAAGAAGTCAACCGGCTTCGGGTTGCTCTCGGCTTGACGCCTATCATTTTTGTTTCCGCAGACAAAGAACTGAATGCCGCCGCTCTGGCTGAAGGGCTGGCGTGGAAGACCCAAACACGCATCCCTGATCTGCAACTTTTCGCCGCGTTTCGGGTCTGAATAGGCAGGAGAACCACACATGAAACACAAAGGCGCAATTAGGAT
The DNA here is from genome assembly GCA_964249345.1 of uncultured Armatimonadales bacterium. GTDB lineage: Bacteria > Armatimonadota > Armatimonadia > Armatimonadales > Capsulimonadaceae > JANXMY01. The sequence continues at coordinate 20,134 of CAXUBO010000072.1, forward strand.
TATTCTGGCGGTGTTATTGGCTTTGCTGGC
>CAXUBO010000073.1:0-14537 GCA_964249345.1 uncultured Armatimonadales bacterium
TCCTGCCGGGTCCGGCAGAAAACAATGGTCGGGCCGGGCGTTTCCATGTCCAGAACGCGGGCTAGGGCTTCCAGCTTTCGGCCCGGCGCGACTTCGTAGTACGTTTGATTGGTCGCGGCCACGGTACGCCGCTTGGCGTCAATTGCAATGTGAACCGGGTCTTTGAGGAAGCGCTGGGTCAGCGCGGCAATGCGCGGCGGCATGGTGGCCGAGAAGAATGCAAGCTGCCGCGGCTCCGGCAGCTCGGCTAAGATGGTCTCCATGTCTTCTAAAAAGCCGAGCGCCAGCATCTCGTCGGCTTCATCTAAGACGCAGACTTTAACCTGGTCTACCACCAATGTCCCGCGCCGCAGATGGTCCAAGAGGCGCCCCGGCGTGCCGACGACAATATGTGCGCCGTCCCGCAGGGCGCGGAACTGCCGATCCAGCGGCTGCCCGCCGTAAACCGGCACGACCCGCAGGCCGGTGTGCCTCGCAAGCGCGACAATGCCCCCGGCGACTTGAATGGCAAGCTCGCGGGTCGGCTCCAGCACCAGCGCCTGCACGGCAGGGTTTGCGCTGTCGCAGTTCTCGATCATGGGGATCGCAAAGGCGGCGGTCTTGCCGGTTCCTGTTTGAGCCTGCCCAATGAGGTCGCGGCCTGCCAGAAGCACGGGAATGGACCGCGCCTGAATGGGCGTCGGCGCTTCAAAGCCGAGATCGCTGACGGCCCGCATGACCGGCTCACTGAGGGCCAAGTCTGCGAACAGCGGCAAGTCGTTTTCTTCGGGTTCGGGGGCAGCGGCAGTTTGAGGCGCAGCGGCATTCGGCGGCTTTGCCGAAGGGATTTTCTTGGCGGCCAGCGGCTTCGGCGCGGCACTTTTGGCGGACTTGACGATAGCCGGCTTGGCGACGGCTGGCTTGCGTGGGAGTTTAGGCATGATTGGTCTGAGTGTACCCCAAATGCACGACGCCTGTTAAGCGAATGTCACGGGAGGACGCGCCGATGTCCAGAGCGTAGGCGCCGGGATCGGTCTGCCAGCCATGCGTTTTTGCGTTCCAGTACGCGAACGCGGGCGGGGCAAGCGTCAGCGTCACGGTCTTCTTCTGGCCCGGCAGGAGCGAGACACGCGCAAACGACTTCAGCTCACGCACCGGCCGGTCTATCTTTGGACCGATGGGCTGAACATAAAGCTGGACGACTTCATCCCCGGCTCGCTTGCCGGTATTCTGTACGGCAACATGCACTGTCACGGGAGCGCCGATGCTCTGAACACGAGGCATCTGCAAACGACTGTACGCAAACGTCGTATACGACAGGCCGAAGCCGAACGGGAACAGCGGCCGGATGTGCGCCTGGTCAAAATGGCGGTAGCCGACATAAACACCTTCCATGTAGCGCACGAAATTGCCCGCGCCCGGATAGTTGGTCCAGTCTGAATAATCTTCGCGTGCGTAGCCCCATGTCCCGGTGAGTTTGCCGGATGGGTTCACGTCGCCAAACAAAATGTCTGCGGTGGCATGACCGGCTTCCTGCCCGGAGTACCAGGTTTCCAAAAGCCCGAAAACACGCGGCAGCCAGCTCTGCGTCAGCAGCGGCGTCCCGCAGTTCAGCACGACGACCGTGCGCGGATTTGCGGCGGCGACAGCCTGAATCAGCTTTTCCTGATCGCCCGGCAGGTGCAGGTCAGGGACATCCATTTCTTCGCCCTCATAGTTGTTGTCGGTGCCGACAACCACAACGGCGACCTCCGCGCGTTTTGCAAGCATGGCGGCTTTCGCGATGTCTTCCGGCGTGCCGGCCCCCGTGCGCGGGCAGCCCTGAGCATAGGTGACTGCGACGCCGGGACCGGCCTTCTGCTTGATGCCGTCCAAAATGCTGACCTGATAAAAGGGATGGACTTCGGCGCTCCATCGCCCGCCAAGCTGCGTGTCCTGAGCATTCGGCCCGATGACGGCAAGGGACTTCAAGGCATGACTCAAAGGCAGAAAGCCATTTTTGTTCTTGAGCAGCGTGATCCCTTCCGATGCCACTTTTCGGGCCAGCGCCTGGTGCGCCAGGCTGTTGACGGCGGCGGCGTTCGGCGCAGCGGGCGGGTTCAGCATTCCCGTTCGCACCATCAGGCGCAGGACGCGGCGCACGGCGTCGTCAATCTCGGCCTGGGTAATCTGGCCGGTGAGAAGGGCGCTGGTGAGAGCGGCGGGCCGAAAAAACTGCGGCTGCGGCATTTCCACATCTGTTCCGGCAATCAGCGTGTCCGCCGTGGAATGCACTGCGCCCCAGTCGGAAACGACCAGCCCGTCCCAGCCCCACTGCGATTGAAGCGTGTCCGACAGCAGCGGCTTGTTCTGGGCGCAGAACTCCCCGTTGACCCGGCTCAGGGCAGGCATGAGAGACCAGACATGTGCCTGCTGCGCGGCGGCCTGGAACGCCGGCAGGTAGATTTCGTGCAGGGTGCGCTCGTCCACCGCAACATTGATGGCATGGCGTCCGGTTTCCTGGTCATTGCAGACAAAGTGCTTGATGCAGGCCGCGACGCCCTGGCTTTGCATTCCGTCAATATAGGCCGTCGCCATCTGCGAGTCCATAAACGGGTCTTCGCTGAAGTTCTCAAAGTACCGCCCGCCCTGCGGCGTCCGCTGGATGTTGACGCACGGGCCGTAAACGATCTGCCGGTTTTTTGCCCGTGCTTCCTGCCCCAGCGCCGCGCCGACTTGTTTGACCAGCCGCGGGTCCCAGGTGGAAGCCATGACGACTTCCATAGGGAACGCCGACGCCTGCCCGTCTCTGAGCCCCGCCGGCGAGTCAATGGTTCGCAGCGCAGGGATGCCGAGACGCGGGATGGCCGGCAGGTCCAGCTTGAACGGGTCCCCATAGCCGATCAGCGCCATCAAGCTGAGTTTTTCCGGCTGCGAGAGCCGCCCCAGCAGGTCGCTGACCCGCGCCTCGGCGGGTGCGCTTGGGTTGGCGTAAACTGCATTTGGAACGAATCCGAACGCAGGCGCATCAGCGCGGGTACAAAGGGCGCAGAGAAAAAGGAGAACACCAAAGATAGCTGTCTTCGCTGACGAGTTGGCGGGCATAAGAATTCCTTGCTCCAGAAGCGTTCAAAATGACATTGACAAACAAAAGCCGCAGCCGGTATAATAAGCCGTCGGCTGAAGATAAGCCTCTTAACGGGGTTGTAGCTCAGGGGATAGAGCGAGGGACTCCTAAGCCTTAGGCCGCTGGTTCGATTCCAGTCAACCCCATTTCTTCTCGCCGCTACTTGAATGGAGAGGTCGCATAGTTGGTCTAGTGCGCCCGCCTCGAAAGCGGGTGAGGGTCAAACCTCCGTGAGTTCGAATCTCACCCTCTCCGCTTGACGAAATCTGATTAACGAAATCTGATAAGCGGGATTAGAAACGCTCTGCTGGTTGACAGCAGAGCGTTTTTGTTTGTTACAACTCCATTGCCGTCTGCGGCTTTTGCAGAATGACGACGCTCTGAGCTTCGCGGCTTTCTTCTTCTCCGTTTAAGTACGTGACAAGGTAGGTCACGCGCTGCGAGCCGGCAGCGGAGGCAGGGGAACCGGGATGCACTTTTTCCGTTTCGGTGAGGGTCTTACGAACGCGCACCGTCAGCAGCAGCGGCATCTTTTGGACATTGACTCTGTCACCGGGCTGAAGGCGGTTCAAGTTCCGGTTAGGGTTGGCCCGAAAGAAGTCTGCCAGCGAGAGGTGGAACCGATGCGCGATGCGCGAGCCGAGGTCGCCGGGACGCACAACATAAGTCCGGCTCGGAGGCGGGGTCCAAAAGTAAGGCGCGGCGGAAGCGGGGTCCGTGCGGAGCAGCCCCGTATCAACCGTGCGCTTTTCGATGGTGGTGGCCTGCACGATCTGCGCCGAGCCGACAACGGGAGCGGCAGGCGGCAGGAGCGCCCAGTGATCTTTGACAAGATACAAAGTCTTGGTCGCGGCGTCCGGGGTCGGGAACGCGAGGCTGGGATGGCCGTTCACAAGAATGACGAACGCCGGAACGCGCAGCGTCAGGAGGTGCGCGAGCCTTGCCTGCACAGCGTCATCAGGGTCCTGCGGCGCATCCGGCGCGGCGCGTTCCAGCGACACTTTTTGCAGCCGAACCGGGGTCATCTCCGCAAACGCAGGTCCCATTTTTTCGTGTTCCGCCCCGCTGACCAGCGCATTGGCGGCGGCGGCATTGCGGACGGTCCCAATCGGCTTGCCGTCAATGAAAATTGTGACCGGCTGCCCTTGATGCCGCACATACAGAAACGCTCCGGCGCCGGCAAGAAGCGCGGCGGCCAGGCAGGCCGCAAGGACCTTGAACAAGCGAAGCTGGCGTGCGACATCAGCCTGCGGTTCGGCGGACTGCCCGGTCGATGTTTGTGGTGCGCTGGGCATGGAAAAGTTCCGGGTGTTCTGCAAATCTTCAGGCTACCAGGGACGGGCGCTGGCGACCTGCATCTTTTTCTGAACCTGGGCCAGCGCGGCTTGAAGCTGCGTGTCGTTTGCGACATCGACAATCGCGTCGGGATGACTCTTGCGGAACGCAGCGTCTTTTCGCAAGCTGGCATCCGGGATCGTGACGTGCACGTCCGGCTCAATGCCTTTGTGATGAATGTCGTTCTTGTGCGCCGTGTAGTAGTGCTGGGTCGTAATCAGCACCGCCGAGCCGTCGGGCAGGCCCTGAATGGTCTGGACGATGCCTTTGCCGAAGGTTTTTTCACCGACCAGAACGCCCGCCCCGGTGTCTTTGATCGCCCCCGACACGACTTCCGAAGCGCTGGCACTGTCGCCGTTCACAAGAACAGCCAGGGGGTAGTGCAGATTGGCCCGGTGCTGGGCAGTGTCAACGTCCGTCGGCTCCAGTTGGTCCTGCGTCTCGGTCCGGTCCCGCAGCCAGTAAACAGGTCCGTTGGGAATAAAGCGGGACGCCACTTCGCGGGCGATGTCGAGCAGGCCGCCGCCGTTCTCGCGCAAATCGAAGACCAGTCCCTTCATGCCCTGCGCCTGCAAGGCATTGAGCGCTTTGCCGACCTGAACATCGCTTTCTTCATTAAACGACGACAACGAAATGTAGCCGATCTTATGCACCGGGTCCGCCATCGTGTACTGCACCACTTCCTGATGCACCGGAGCGCGGACCAGATGAATGACAACCGGGTGAGGGACGCCGCGCCGCTGCATGGTCAGCGTCACCGGGGTGCTGATGGGGCCGCGAATAAGCTTGACGACATCGGTATCCTGCAATTTAAGCGTCGGCGTGTTGTTGACTTTCAGGATGATGTCGCCCGCCATGACATTGCCTTTCATGGCTGGGGAGTTCGGCAGCGGCTTGACGACATACACTTGATGGGCCGGATTTGTGCCGAGAAGTGCGCCGATGCCGACAAACTCGTCGTTGTTTTCCTCCTGCATGTCATGGTAGCCTTTGGGGTCCAAAAACCGGGTATAGCGGTCTTTGGTCGCACCCATCATGCCCCGGATGGCGTTGTAGGTCATCTCGGTGCTGTCAATGTCCTTGCCGTAGTAGCCGGCCTTCAGGGTTGCCAGCACATCGGCGTAGGTCTCATACGGCGTATCTTGATCCGCCTGCCCGTGCGCGGCAGTCATCAGCGCCCCCGAAAGCCGCGCCGGGATAAGCTGGGCGGCGATCCGAAACGTCTCCATGTCGCGAACGCCGCGCATGTCATTAAAGGTCACGCCGCCGGCAAACGCGGCGCCCAAAAGCGCGGCAGTCCCAGCGGTTCGCGCAAGTATTCGTCCGATTTGCATAAAATGTTCCTACTAATCTGCAAGCAGTTTCCTAAAGCAAAGTCTTAAAGCAAAGTCTTAAAGCAAAGGGTGAGTGGACGGCACACGCGCGACCCGGCCCGACAGAACCTCAACGGCGCGGTCCACCGGCGCATCGCCACTCGTGCTGGGCAAAGGAACGTCAGGCTTGATGCCGAGGCCGCCGAAGTCCGTGTGCGCGGCAGTCATCAGCTTGCCGACCGTCATGGTGAACCCGGAGCCGTCCCGAAGCACAATCAGCTTCACGTCGCCGGCATCGCCGAATGTCGTAGAACCGACCAGCTTTGCGCTTTTGCTTTGCAGCGCTGACGCCAGCAGCTCGGCGGTGTTGGCCGTGCCGCCGTTCACCAGCACCACGACGGGATAGGTGATTGCGGAGCCGGAAGCGACAGGAATCGGCTGCACTTTTTTGCCTTTGGCTTCCACATAGCCAATGGCCGGAACTGAGGAAACCTTAGCGGCAATGGCCGCGCCGACATCCAGCATCCCGCCGGGCGAGTCCCGGAGGTCAAGGACCAGGCCTTTAGGCGCGTTGCCGAAGCCGTCCAGCGCCGTACTGAAATCTTTGTCCGCGCCGGGCGTGAACTGGGCAATTTTGATGTAGCCGATGCCTCCGGGCAGGCTGCGGGCCGTGATGGGGGAAACGACTGTCGGCACTGCCGTATTAAGCGCGACGGACAGAGGCTGCGGCAGGCCCGCGCGGGTGACGGTGAGCGCAATTGTCTTAGCATCTGGGTCGTCAAGCTTTGTTTGGGCCTGGGCCAGAGACAATGACCCGTCAATCTTTTTTTGCAGGGCCGTGAGCATCTTGTTGAACGTCACCGGGTCGTCCTGCACGGCTTTCAGTGCTTTGGTTTGGGCATAAACGTAGCTGTCATTGTAAACCCACTGGCCGTTGATGGTTGTGATCATGTCGCCCGCTTGAAGGCCCGCTTTTTCGGCGGGACTGCCCGGCAGCGGCGCGACCAGCACCAAGCGGTACTCGGTGTACGCGGGAACGTCGCCGGCTTTGGCGTGCGGCAAGCGCCGGACGGCAAGCGCCGCGCCGACGCCCCGGTATTCCCCTTTTGCTTCCGAGTTTAGCTCGGACACTTCCGGCGCTTCCAGAAAGCGCGAGTCCGGGTCTTGCAGCGAGGCCAGCATCGCGGACGCCGCACCGTGCGCCATTTGAGCGTCCGTGGGAAGCGGGTCCACAAAGTTACGCTCCAGCAGCTGGTACACGTCTTCAAATGTCCGCGCTGGGCTGGTATCGGACATGATCTCCGTTTCGGTTTCTCCCGCCCCGGCGGAGCCATGCGAAGCGCCGGGGCCATCCGCTTCCTGCGCCACCTGGCTGGAAGCCGCCGGCCCGGAATGATTTGCCGAAGCAAAAACAAGGGCGGATGCGGGGGCAGGCGCGGAAGGCGGCTGGTAAAGGTTATGTCCGGCGGCCTGAGCCGGGACGAAATGGGCGCCGGCGGCGAACGTGCCGGCCGCCAACACGCCGACAAGCAAGGCGCCGGCAGCGCCGGCGGGGTTCAGCTTCAACTTAGATATTTCCTTCCAAAACCAAGCAATGGTCTTCTAAACCGAAGTCTTCCATTATACCATTCGCGCCGGCCTGCGTCAATCCGCGCCATTCCGGGATTTTGACGCAAATCGGGCGCGTTTCGGGTATCATCAAGTGTAGGAATCTTCTGCGTTTACGTTTTTCCCGCGCCGCAGGTTCCCGCACTCGGCTCGCACTAGGAAGGATCGCTGTCCTCTCCATGACCCAAACTGCAATACAGACAGAAAATCCAACGGAAAACACCTTAAACCAAATTATGACCCTTTCTGATCCCCGTGAGGACGCCCTGGCCGATCTGCGTGACCGGCTGGCCGCTGATGACGATGACAACACGAATCCCGGCACCGAAGCTTCGCCCCTGTCGGCGAACCAGATGCGGGTGACGGATAACCTTTCCCAGCTTCTGGACATCCTGCCGCCGCCGCTGCGGGCCGCTTTAGAACAGGACGAGTATTCTTCCGGCCTGATTGAGATTGTCATGGACCTGGGCCGGGACGCCGAAGCGCGGTTCGCCGACGGCCATGTGCTGTGGCTTCAGGAAGGCATCCCCGTGAGCGCCGAGGACATTGACTATGTCACGTCCCGCGTCGGCATGTTCGGCAAAGACAACCGGGCCGGCATCGAGCGCACCCTGCACCGGATTTCGGCCATCCGCAACCGTCAAGGCAAAGTTGTCGGCCTTACCTGCCGCATCGGACGGGCCGTCTACGGCACGATTGACATTATCCGGGACGTGGTTGAATCCGGCAAGTCCATCCTGATGCTGGGCCGGCCCGGACGCGGCAAGACCACCAAGCTGCGCGAAGTAGCCCGCGTGCTGTCCGACGAGTTCAAGAAGCGCGTCATTATTGTAGACACGTCTAACGAAATTGCGGGCGACGGCGATATTCCGCACCCAGCCATCGGCCATGCCCGGCGGATGCAGGTCATTGAACCCGATCATCAGCACGCCGTCATGATCGAGGCCGTCGAAAACCACATGCCGGAAGTGGTCGTTATTGACGAAATCGGCGTCGAGCAGGAAGCCTTTGCCGCCCGCACCATCGCTGAGCGCGGCGTTCAGCTTGTCGGCACGGCCCACGGCAATTCGCTGGAGAACCTGCTGATGAACCCAACTTTGTCGGATTTGATCGGCGGCATCCAGGCCGTCACGCTGTCCGACGAAGAAGCGAAAAAGCGCGGCACGCAGAAAACGGTCCTAGAGCGCAAAGCCCCGCCGACATTTGAGGTGATTATCGAGATCATGGAGGTGGACAAGCTCGCAATCCACCATGATGTGACGCGCACGGTAGACCGGATGCTGCGCGGCGGCCAGCCCCGCCCGGAGATACGCATCCGCAATGCGTCGGGCCAGGTTGAAATCATCCAAAAATCGGATTTAGAGGCCCCGCGTCCGCCGGACCGCGACCGGACGCCGTCTCTGTTTGACGATGGCACGCGCGGGCGCGGCAACTTCGGCAGCGGCGCTTCCTACACCGCCGAAGCCGCCCCGGCCCGGCCTGACGTGCCGCGCCTTAGCCCCTCCGAAGCGCCGTCCCGCATCGCGCCGCCGACCGCCGAAGGAACCCCGCTGACGAACGGCGGCCCGCCGACACTTTCCAACGGTAAGCCGCTGCCGACTACCCTGCGCGTCTTCCCGTATGGCGTCAGCCGCAGCCGCCTAGAGCGGGCCATTCGCACCCTGCGCGTTTCGGCCTTTATCTCAAAAGACGTCAAAGACAGTGACGTGATTATCGCCCTGAAAGCAAATTACCGCAAAGAGCCGGCCAAGCTTCAGGAAGGCATCACGCGCAACCTGCCGACGTATGTGATTAAAAGCAACACCTACATTCAGATTGAAAGCGTCCTGCGCGAAATCTTCAAGATGCCGCAGGAGATTTCCGAAGAAGACGTTGCCGTTTCTCACGCCGAAGAAGCCATTGAAGAAATCATGAACGATACGTCCGGCGGCCTAAACTCGCTGGAACTCGCGCCGCAGAACTCGTTCCTGCGCCGCTTGCAGCACCAGATCGCCGAGAACTATAAAATGGTCTCCGAAAGCATCGGCCAGGAACCGAACCGCCGGGTGCGGATTAGCCGGCCCTAATGTTTATCTCGTTTGAGGGGGTCGAAGGGGCGGGCAAGACCACGCAAATCGCCCGGCTTGCCGCCCGTCTCCGAGAGGCGGGCCGTCAGGACGTGCTGACGACCCGCGAGCCGGGCGACGGGCCGCTCGGTGCGGAGCTGCGGCGTCTGGCCCTGCACCCGCCGATGGGCATGGTTGTCGAGCCGCGTGCCGAGCTGCTGATTATGATGGCTGACCGCGCCCAGCACGTCGGCCAAGTCATCCGGCCCCACCTGGAAAGCGGCGGCATTGTTCTCTGTGACCGCTACGCCGACTCCAGTGCGGCTTACCAGGGTTATGGGCGCGGCCTGGATTTAGCCGAGATCGCCCGCTTGAACGAGTACGCGACGGATGGGGTGACGCCCGATTTGACCATTTTGCTGGACTTAGACCCGGCGGTTGGCTTGACCCGCCAAAGCGAGCGCAGCGTTATGGAAGAAGAAGCCTTGCCGTTCCATCAGCGCATCCGGGCGGGGTTCCTCGCGCTGGCTGCCGCCGAGCCAATCCGCTGGCGGGTAGTGGACTCATCGCGCCCGCCGCAAACGGTCCACGACAAGATTTGGGCGGCTGTGCGGGAGCGCATTAAGCGGGGGCCAATCTATTAACTTTATAGAAAACTCCGGTCTTCTTCCATGAAACTCATCATCGCCATTGCCCATGAACGCGACAAGCACAGGCTCGGTGACGCGCTGCTGCAAAATGGCCTGACGTTTACCAAGCTCGGCAGCACCGGCGGATTTCTGCGCCAGGGCAACGTAACTGTGCTGATCGGCGTGGAAGACAATGATGTCGCACGGGTCATGGACATCATCAAAAGCGCCTGCGGTTCATCGGAAGAGTTCGTCAACCTGCCCGGACAGACTGCTTCCGGCGTCCCCGCACTTAATGTCTTCCCGCCGCACCCAATCCGTGTTGAAGCCGGCGGCGCAGTCGCCTTTGTGCTTCAAGTAGACAGCTTCACGCGGTTTTAGCCAATTTACTATGCTTCAAGACATTCTTGGACAACCCTACGCCGTGCGCGTTTTAGAAAACGCCTTCCGGCAAGACCGTCTGGCCGGCTCCTATTTATTCGTTGGCCCGGATGGCGTCGGCAAAGCAACGGCAGCGCGGCAGTTCGCCAAGATGCTCTGCGGCGCGTCGTCGGACACGGACGCCGTGGCGCGGGCCGTTGACACCGGAAAGTCGCCGGATGTCCGCACTCTGGACCCTCCCCCCTCGCGGATTACAAGCATCGCGCAGCTCTGGCCTCGGTCCAATCACAAAGACCATCTTGCCGAGAACGCCATGCTGCGCGACTTGCAGTATGAGCCGATTGCCGGGCAAAAGCGCGTTTTCATCATTCACGATGCCGAAGGTTTGGGGCGGGGCGGGGCGGATGCGGGAAACAGCCTCTTAAAGACGCTGGAAGAGCCGCCGCCTTACGCACATTTTATCTTAACGGCGGCGTCTATGGGCGGCGTGATGCCGACCATTGTGTCCCGCTGCCAGACCGTCCACTTCGGCCTGCTGCCGGCAGAACTGATTGAAAGCGCACTTCAAACACGCTTTGATGTCCCGTCCGCGCAGGCACGTTTCCTTGCAGCCTACTCCGAGGGTCGCTTAGGCCGGGCAGTCACACTCGCCCGGTCGCCGTCGCTTCTGTCAGGCCGGGAAGCACTGCTGGATTTGGCTTATGATTTGCTCACCGCCCCGCCCGTCAAAAGCTTCAAGCTGGGAGAAGAGTTTCGGAAGCTCGCACCGAAGCTGAAGGCCACGGAAGACGACGAAGCGGCGGAACCCGGCGAAGAAAAAGCGGGCCGGGAACCACTAGGCCGGGCGCTTGATTTGCTGGCAACGTACTTTCGGGATGTGCTGTCGCTGGGGGTGATGGGACAGGCCCGTGCCAGCTTAGTGAATGCCGACCGGCGCGAACAGCTCCTCGCCCTGGCAGCGCGTCACGCGCCCGAACAAATGGAGCAGGCGCTGGGCCTTCTGCTGGATGTTCGCCAGGCGATTGAGCGCAACGCCAATAGCCAGCTCGCCATTGAAGTCTTGTTCACGGGGCTGACGATGGCCTAGCGCCGGATCACGGCCCCGCCCTGCGCCACTTTTCCCAGCTCCTCCGAAGCCGCCGCCCGCACTCCGGGGTCTGGGGCATGAATCGCAAGGTCTGCGAGGGCTGCCTTCGCCGACAAACACTCCAAAGGCCGCTTGAGGCTGATGTACGGCTGACGCAGTATTTCTCCGATGCAATAAATCGCAGGAATGCGCTCGCCTGCCGGCCCATGCCGGGCACGCTCTTCCATTACCGGCAGATACTCGGCTTGCAGCGGCATCTGCCGCGCGGACACAAAAGGACTTGCTGCCGAAAGCCGGTCGGTTTCCTGCGGCTTGTCCACCGCATAATACTTCGCCACATACACTGCCGGCGCGAGAAAGAGCACCATTGTGACGGCGAACGTCCCGCGCATCAGCCATTTCCAAAATGGCGGCAAAGTGAGTTTCACAGGAGTTGGCTCGGATGGCATAACGGCTGCTCCTCTCCTAAGACGTACTCTGGACTGCCGGGCGGGTTCTGGGGAGCAAAGAAGCGATCTTTTCGCGCACCTGAGCCGTCCGCGCTTCCGTCAGAAGCCAAACCCCATAGGTGTAAAGGAACACAATCCCAGCCACTAAAAGACCCAGTGCAAGATGCTTCGGTGTCGGCTGCCAGCGGCTGCCCTGCCTGATTATGAGCCCGTTCAAGAAAATCAGCAGCGGCACATGAAGCAGGTACAGAGAATACGAAATATTGGACAGCGACCGCGCGGCTTTCGTGTAAAGAATGCCGGGCGCGGAAAGCTTGGCGTTGAGCAGAAAAAGCAGGAACCCGGAGAAGGTCAAGGCGACAAGAAAGTCACTCAGGAGGCCGTTCGGCAGAAGCTTGAACCGGGGAGCCAGCAGCGCCGCCGCAAAAAGGAGCGCAAACAAGCCGCCGGCGGCTTTGCCTGCGAAAACGCGCGGCGGACGGCACAGGCAGACAAACGTGCCAAGCAGCCAGATCAAAAAATACAGGGCGATCCCTTTGCCGATAAACGCAAGGATCAGCAGCCCGGCGGCAGCGGACGCAGCTTTTGTCGCGACGGCGGATTTGCGGGACAGGGCAAGAAGTCCTATCGGGAACAGCAGATAGTACCAGAACTCGTAACTGAGGCTCCAAAGCGGCCCGTTGGAACCGAACACAGTTGTCCGAATGCCTTGCAGGAAGAACAAGCTGCCCAGCCAGGACCGCGCCGTGTCCAGCTCCGCCACAGGGTGCTTCAGCATGAGCTGGTAATCTGTGCCGTCCAAATAAATCGGCGTGCCGGAAAAAAGATGGGAGCCAAGCAGGTCCCAGCCCGCGCCGAGGATGAGCGCGGGAACAAGCACGACATAAAGCCGCGTCAGACGCTGCTCTGCGTACCAGGACCACTGCCACCGGTTTTGCTCCCAAGCCCGAATGACACTGGAAGAAATAAAAAAGCCGCTGAGAATAAAGAAAACCATGACGGCGCTGTGGCCCAGTCCCGTCACGGCATACAGAACTTTGGCAGCCAAGCTGGGATGCGAAAGCTGAGGATAATCCGCAAAAAAGAGGTAACGCCAGTGGTTTAAAAAGACAACAAGGGCCGCCGCGCCGCGAATCGCGTCTAAATGCACGCTGGCGGGCGAAGATGCCCTGACAGCAGATGCGGTTTTTCGCTCAGAGAGAATTTCCGTTTGAGAAAGCGTCGTTGACATGAAAGTTCCAATCATCTCGCGCTTTAGGCTTGGCGCTCACCCGCATGTCCCGCCGAGTTACATATGGCAAGAAAGTCGTACAGGAAAACCTAATGCACGAATCGTGCCAAACCCAAACAATCGCTTAAAACCTTAGCAGCACTTGAAACGTAAGCCGATGCCGAATGCCGGCGCTGCCGCCGGACGGGACATCGCGCAGGTATTGGTACAAAGTGCGAAAAGTCAGATTGGCGCTGGGCGCATAAGTCAATCCTAACGCTTCCTGGGAGGCCGAGCTGTTTCCTGTTGGATACACAAAGAGGGAACGGGCGGCGACGGCGCTGAGGCGCTCGGTGAAAGCGTAGTTGCCTTCGGCGTAGTAGCCCAGAACGCGCTGGTCGCCGTCCGCACCGGCAACGACTTCGCCCCGCGCGACAACTCGGCGAAAGCCGTAGGACGCATCGCCGCCGAGGCGGCTTTTGCTGACAAAGCCGCCCCGGTCGGCTCGAACCCGCCCCGAAGGCGGCAGCTCCACAGCAAACGGATTTGCCGTTGTAATGTCCGTAATCGGCAGCCGGCCTTGCAGCAGCGAGCCGCCGACATTCACCACGCCGTTGCGGGTAGTGAATGTCCGGCCAAGCCGGAACGTGACAACCCGGTTTGGGTTGGCATAAAGGTGGCCCGGTCCGGTTCCAGTCGTCAAGGCAAGGTCATAATTCAGGAAGCCGTAGACGCGGCCCGAAACTGCCGCCCCGAAGTCCGTTCGCAGCCCAAGCGACTGTGGATAAAGCGGCTGCAATATCAGCAGATGCGGGTCATACACCGCCAGCAGGCCAAACGGGAGCTGGAACTGGCCGACTTTGACATAGGCCGTCGAGTCGAAGTCGTTTTCCACCGGCAAGCGATAAATAAAGTAGGCTTCGCCGATTTGAACATCATCGCCGTGCGGCAGGTCAGGCGGATTCTCGCCGAGTACCTGCACATAAAAGTTGCCCCGCGTCTGGCCTTTAGAGCTGACCGGATGCTGCAAGTCCATCTCCACAGTGTTGACCCAAATCCCGCCGCGCCGGCCCGTGTTGGCAGCCCGGGTGCGAACATCCAGCGCCCCGCTGACCAGAAAGCCTTCGCCCAGCGGAAGGGGGTTAGGCAGCGGTACCGGCGGCGGCGGCTGGTCGGTTGGCGGCGGCAGCGGCACCCCGGCGGGAATGGGAAGGTTTGCACTGGGGACAGGCGCACCCGACGCCGGGGCAGGCGCACCCGGCGCGATTTGGGGCGGCGGCACAGTTGCGGCAGTCTGGCTGCGGGCCGCCAGAGGCAGCAAAGACAGGGCAAGGCACAAGGATGTGCTGAACGGGCGACGCAAAGATGGATTACGCAAAGATGGATTACGCAAAG
>CAXUBO010000073.1:14637-20003 GCA_964249345.1 uncultured Armatimonadales bacterium
ACGCAAAGATGGATTACGCAAAGATGGATTACGCAAAGGCGGGAGCAGTCTCACTGGTCTCTCGAAAAGAAAAGGCTTCTGGGAACAGAAAAGGTGTCTTGACAGAGTGAAGTCTTTGTGACACAATGATAGACAGTTGCAGACAGGCTTATGTTTCACAAATTTCCTGACCAATTTGCGGTCCCGATTTTTGTTCTTGTGCATCCCTAAGCCGCCCTGCTCAGATAGGCTCCCATCTCTCATGGACCTTGCATCCAGCCCAACCACGCTTCCTCTGGAACCCGCCGCCACCCTGGCTGCCCTGCATGAAGTGGCCGGTGTGATAGCCCGCCAAACTGATCCCCACGCCACGCTGAAAATCATTGCCCAAAAAGCCCGCGCTTTGACCCAGGCGGCAAGCGCCGCCGTCAGCCTGCTCAGCCCGGAGCGCACTTTGCTGGATTTTGCGGCTGTTGCCGGCGCTGATGCCGCCGAAATTGTCGGCCAGACCGTCCGGGCGGAAGATGCTCTGGCCGGACGCACGGCGCTGACCGGCGAGCCGTATTTGATCCATCAGCCGGATGCGGCTGCGGAGGAAACAATTCCCTCCGATCCAAGCGCTGGAGTGGGGGTTCGGTCAGCGATTGTCGTGCCGATTTTTTTGGACGGCAGACCATCGGGAGCCGTCACAATCCTCAACCGCGTGGGCGGGGATGCCTTCAGCGGCGGTGCCCTGCTTTGCCTGCAAACCCTGGCAAGCCTCGCCGCGCAGGCGCTTCAAGTGGATGCCTTGAAGCGCCTCGCGGCTCAAAAGCAGCAGGAACGCGACATTTTGTTTCGCGCCGCTCAGACCACTTCTTCCTCGCTGAACGTCCAGGAAGTCCTCGGCTCGATTTTGTCTGCCGTTGTCGGCAGCATGGAAATGACCGCCGGGGCGGTTTACTTGCTGAATGACGAGCGGACGCGGCTGTATATCGGCGCGGACCAGGGACTGGCCGATGAAGACCAGGACCGGCAGCTCCCCGCCGAAGGCGCGGGACTGGCCGCCCGCGCCCTCGCAGGCGGCGTGCCGCTGCGTCTCAATGACCTCAGCCTTGACCTCAGCCTTGACCTCGCCGATGACCCGCCGCTGCCGGGGATGCGCTCTCTGCTGCTGGCCCCGATGGTTGCCCGCTCTGTCCCCGAAGGCCTGCTGGTAGTCGGTTCCCGGCAGCCCGGCGCGTACAGCGACGCCGACGCTTCCCTGCTGTCCGCCGTCGCCAGCCAGGCCGCAGCCGCGCTGGAAAACGCCTGGCTCTATGAAGACGCCACTCGGCGGGCGCAGGAAGCCGCCGCGCTGTATGAGCTGTCCCAGTCAGTCGGCGCGACTTTGAACTTGAACCGCGTGATCCATTTTGTCGCCGACAGCGTTTTGGCTCTGCTTCATGTCGATAAGTTCGCGCTGTTTTTAGTTGACCCCGCCACAAACTGCCTCCAAATCAAAGAAAGCCGCAACCTGCGCCCTGAAACCGCTCAGGCCATGAAGCCGCGTCTTGGGGAGGGCATTGCGGGCTGGGTGCTGGAATTCGAAACCCCGACTGCCGTGCAGGATGTTTCCGCGGACCACCGCAACCGCTCCTGTCCCATTGACGGCGAGGGCGTGACTTCACTTGTCAGTGTTCCCTTGCAGTCCGGCGACCAGGTCATCGGCGTTCTGCACGCCATGAGCAGCCGGCGGCGGCTGTTCACGGTAGGCGAGATGGAGCTGCTGTATACCATTGCCAACCAAGTCGGCGCGGCGATTGCCAACGCCCAGATGTACGAAGACGCCCGGCAGAAATCTGAAGAAGTTCGCAAAAGCGTCCGGCGCATTGCCCGCGCGTTAGGCTCTTCGCTGGATGGACGCCAGACTGCTCAAACAATTGCCGACCTGGCCCTGGAAACGACCGGCACGGACCGCGCTCTTTTGTTCGCCTATGACTCTCAGGGCAATCTCGCCGCGCGGGCGGCCGCAAACTTTAAATCGCCGCTGGCTGCGCTGCCGGCAATCTCTGTCACCGACTCCGGGCGCGGACCGGAAACCGCAACCGCTTATGTTGCCCGGCGCGGGCGCTCGCTTTCCATTGACAATTTCGCCAAAGACATGCGCTTTGTCCTGCCGTCGTTCGCGGCCCGTGAGCGTGTCACCGGCTATTTGGGCGTTCCGCTCAAGCTCGGCAAAGAAGTGCTGGGCGTGCTGGAAGTTTATACGCGGGAGCCGCGCCGGTTCAACGCTGACGAAATCCGGCTGCTGATCACGTTTGCCAGCCAGGCCAGCGTCGGCCTGCAAAATGCGCTGCTGGTGGAGCAGGCCGGTCGCCGCCTGGACGATCTGCGGGCGCTGGGCGCTCTGGGAGAACTGCTTGCCCGCGCCGCGCCGCCCGACGAGCTGTTCCCAAATGCCCTGCGCCTGCTTTGCGCCGCCGCCGAAGCTGAGGCAGGAGTATTGCAGGGCTTTGACGCGCCGGGCGCGGCTTATGTTTATTGCCCGGAACAAACGCAGCCGTCCGCCAAAATGCCGCCGGAAGAAAACGAAGCGCGTGCCGAAGACCTGGAAGCCTTGCTGCGGGACTTAGCCGGTCAAGTGGAAGCCGCGCGTGACTTTGACCTTGTCCCCACGAGCCATGCCGTACCGGCGCTGGTTCTGCCGGTGCCGAGCCTGCCCGACTCTGCGCCGCGCGGGGTCATCATTCTCATCCGCGCCCCCCAGCGACGTGGTTTCAACAGCCACGAGCGGCGTCTTGCGGTTACGGCGGCGAACCTGCTGGCGTCGCGCATCTAAAGCTGGCACAGCAGGTATAATCGTTCCAATTATGGCTGATGACAATTCGCTTCCTCCGATGGGCGCTCTTCCCCCGAATGGCCCGCTGTTTCCGAATGAGCCGCGTCCGACCGGCCGGCCTGTGTATGAGTCTTCGCTGCTGCCGACGCGCAAACGCCGCCGGTTCTCGCCCTGGCTGGTCGTGCCGATTATTTTGGCGCTTCTGCTGGCAGGTTTTTACTTTCTCGTGTTCGGGCCGAAGCCGCGCCGTGCGGTACCAACTGTGGGCATGATCGCTTTTGCAGCCGACGCAAACTCGCCGGGTGTTCCGCACTTGTGGCTGATGCCTGCGGACGGCTCCGGTGCGCCCCGCCCGCTTACTACCGGCCCGGCCTCAGACACTCGCCCGGCATTCACGGCGGACGGCAATCAAATCGCCTTTTTGTCTAATCGCGGCGGCGGTTCCAATCAGGTCTGGCTTGTCGACAGCGACGGCAAAAATCTGGTTCAGGTGACCCGGACGGCAGGTGCAAAGGCCGCGCCCGCATTCGCGCCCGGCTCAAGCACGCTGCTTGGGTTTCTGTCCGGCGCGTCGCTGGCTGTTCTGGAAGTCGGCAAAGGGGATGCGTCGCTGCTGCTGCCGCCGGCGTCCCAAACCAGCGCCCGCCCGGATGCCGCCGATCCGGGCCAGGCAGCGGCCTCGGTGCAGGAAGCGGCCTCGTCAGCGGCTGCGTTTGTGTGGAGACCTTCGCCTTCTGGGGCGGGGGACGATCCCGGCCTCGCTGCGGTCTTGGACAACGCTGGGGTGCAGACGCTCGCGGTGCTGCCGAGTTTGTCCGCCGCGCCTCGCCTGACCCAGAACGACAAGCCGGACGGCCCGCCGCTTGCCGCCGCTGACCGGCTTTCCCTGGCATATGCCCCGGACGGCGCGAAATTAGCGGTCGGGATGCTGCATTTAGCGGGGCTTCCGGCAGGACAAAAAGCGTCCGGGCTGATCCAGTTCGACGGCTCCGGCTCAGTCCAAAAGCCGCTGCTGCCGCTCTTCCAAGACCCTGCGGTCGGGCCGCAGGACCCGGTGTTTTCGCCGGACGGCACCCAGCTTTTGTTTGAAATCTGGCGGCAGACCGACCTCGCCAGCCGCGCCGTTTTGGGCCTTTTTATTGTGGATGCCGACGGCACGGGGACGCCGCATATTCTCGCCAAAGGCGATGCCGAAGACGCCCGCTTTTCTTTAGACGGCAAGCAAGTTTTCTTTTTGGCCCGCCGCCCTGACGGCGGCCACGATCTTTACCGGATCAATGCGGATGCGACCAATCCCGTGCGCCTGTCCGACGGCCATGTGGATGTATCAAGTTTTGCCGTTTCGCCGCAAACCGCCGCGCGTTGAGCGCAAATCGCCGCGCGTCCGGGGACTTTCCAAAGCGAAGCATTCTTGCAATGGCCTCTCGTGTGTGGTATACTGGGGCAATTAAAAGAGCGCGATTCTACAAGCCACGCCGATGAACCATTTTGCCGGTTTGCCCTGGCGTATTGCGGCGCTGGCCGGGCTGATTGTCGGCGCGATCAGCCTGCTGACCGGGGCCGATCCTTGGACGAGTTTGCTGCGCGTGAGCGCGGCGTTTGTGGTATTTGGAGCCGCCGGCTTCGGCCTCAGCTTTCTGCTGCAAGCCGACCCGCCGCCCGCACAAGGCCGCCACTTCGATCAAGCCGCCTCGGATCAGCAGGCGCCGGAAGACGCTCCAGAAAGCGAACCCTAGTCCCTAGCGAACCTTAGTCCCTAGTGAATTCTACTTCCTAGCGGGCCTTAGTCGTTGAAACTTCTAGTCGTTGAGACTCCAGCCATTATGTCAACTCCCGCTAACATGCCCGACCTCTGGAACCGCTTCAAGAAGCGCAATGACCAGAAGGCCCGCGACCAGATCATCAACCACTACGCCTACCTTGTCAAGATCACCGCAGGCCGCGTCGTCACCAACCTGCCGCCTAACCTAGAGCGCGACGATCTGGTCAGCGCCGGCGTCATGGGCCTGATCAAAGCCGTGGACCAGTTCGATACGTCCCGGCAGGTCAAGTTCGAGACCTACGCCATTGCTTTGGTTCGCGGCGCTATTCTCGAAATGCTCCGGGAAGAAGACTGGGTTCCGCGCTCGGTCCGCGACAACGCGAAAGTGCTGGAACGCACCTACTACAAGCTGGAAGTGGAGCTTGGCCGTCCCGCCACGGAAGAAGAAGTCGCCTCCGAGATGGGTCTGTCTGAAGCCGATCTCCTAAAGCTTTTGGTCAACACCAGCCGGGCCAACGTGCTGTCACTTGATGACATGCTGCTCGGCGGCGGCTCGTCCGATGGCGAGCGCCTGCACCTGACCGACGTGCTTCAGGACGAAAATGCTAACGTCCTCGCCGATGTCGAATCGTCCGCCATGAAAACCTCGCTTGTCGCCGGCATTGACCGCCTCCCTGACCGCGAGCGCCTCGTCATTTCCCTCTACTACTACGAGGGCCTCACGTTCAAAGAGATCGGTAAAGTCCTTTCCGTCTCCGAATCCCGCGTCTACCAGCTCCACACCCAAGCCGTCCTCCGCCTGCGCGGCTACCTCCAGCGCGACTC
>CAXUBO010000074.1:0-14217 GCA_964249345.1 uncultured Armatimonadales bacterium
GGCGGCCCAACCCGGGTCGACCGGCTCGGCGAAGGTGACGGCGACGCCGTCGGCTCCGGCGCGGAGGCAGTCGGCGACGTCGGCGGGGGTCTGGATGCCGCCGAAAGCGACGACGGGAATTTGAACGGCGTCTTTGACTTTTCGCAGAAGCGCCAGCCCTTCGCCGGGAGCGTCGGCGTCAAACGCCGGGCCGACTTGGATATAGTCCGCGCCGCCGCGCTCGGCTGCCGCCGCGCCGGTGACGGTGCGGGCGAAAGTGCCGACGGTCGCCTCGCCGGACGGGCGCAGGAACTCGCGGGCGGCGGAGGGTTTGTAGGAGCGCTCGGTGAGGAGAACGCCGTCCGCGCCGCACTTTTCGGCCAGCTCTAGGTCGCCGGTGACGATAAAGCGGGCCTGCCCGGCAGTCATCTCGCGCAGGCGCAGGGCAACGGCGTAGAGGCCCAAATCGTCTACGCTGGAGTTGCGGACGCGGAGCTGCACGATGTTGACGCCGCCGGCGACAGCGGCTTCGACCAGGGAAAGCGGGTCGGCTTTCTTGTCGGCCCGCGTCCGGTAGAGCGCACGTCCGGTCACAAGGGTCAGGCTAGGCTGGGGAATTTCTGTCACGGGAGTATTGTACCCGATGCAGGCAAAAGTTAGTCTGGGGGTTCTTCACAGGGAACGAGTGAGTAAACTCACTCGTTCCTTGAAGTTCGCTTTATTCTTCGCCGCTCTCTTCAATGTAGACGCGCTTCTGGGCTTCTTCAAAGGTCGTGACGCCCTGCATGACCTTTGCCGCCGCGTCCTGGCGCATGGTAGTCATGCCCCGCGCCATCGCAGCTTGGCGGATTTTGTGGGACGGGATGCGGCTTAATGTCATGGCCCGAATGGCGTCATCCATGACCATCAGTTCCTGGACGCTGGCACGGCCTTTATAGCCGACGCCGCTGCAAAAATCGCAGCCTGCGCCTGCCAGGAACTGCGCTTGATGGAACTGCGGAGAGTCTAAATCAACGCCGAATGCCTGCAAGTCTACTTCGGCGGGCTGCGCGGGCCGGGCGCACTGCGGGCAGACTTTTCGGACGAGGCGCTGGGCGAGGACGCCGACAACGGACGATGCCACCAGAAAAGGGTCCATGCCCATGTTGAGGAGGCGCGTAATGGCGCCGGCGGCGTCGTTGCAGTGCAGCGTGGAGAAAACCAAGTGGCCCGTGAGCGCAGCGCGGAAGGCGATCTCAGCGGTCTCATTGTCGCGTATCTCGCCGACATAAATGATGTCCGGGTCCTGGCGCAGAATGGCGCGAAGCTGGCGGGCAAAGGTCAGGCCCGCTTTTTCGTTGACGTTGGACTGCCGGATGCCGTCAAGCTCATACTCAATCGGGTCTTCAACCGTGATAATGTTGACGTCAGGCGTATGAATCTCGTGGATGGCGCTATAAAGCGTGGTCGTTTTGCCGGACCCCGTGGGACCCGTGGCAAGAAAGATGCCGTGCGGCTTGCGGATGAGGCCGTTGAGGGCTTTCAAATTGCGCTCGGAGAAGCCGAGTTGACTGAGCTGAGGGCGAACGCCGGACTTATCCAGGATACGCAGAACAATGGACTCGCCGTACTGGGTTGGCAGAGACGAGACACGCATGTCTACGGAGCGGCCTTCCACGGTGACGGAGATGCGCCCGTCCTGGGGCAGACGGCGCTCGGCGATGTTCATTTCCGCCATGATTTTGAGGCGCGACGAACACGCGGGCTGGAACTCGCGCCGGATGGAATCTACGGAGCGCAGGGTGCCATCCTGCCGGAACCGCACTTCCAAAGAGCTGCGGCGCGGCTCCAGGTGAATGTCGCTTGCGCCCGAAAGAATGGCGTCGGTAAGAATTTTGTTGATGAACTGAATGACGGCGGGCTGATCACCTCCGGCGGCGTCTAAGGCGTCCGGCAGGCCGCTGATGGCCGGCCCGGCGGCAAGCGGCGAAAGCGTACCGGAGAAGACATCAGACGCGCGTTTTTCTTCGGGGCGTCCGCCGCCAACGGCAATTTTGGCGGGAACCGCCGCCGGGCGCGGCGCAGTCTCGGCGGACGGCTCCAGCCTTGCTTCTGGCCTTGATTCGGGCTTCGCTTCGGCGGCATCCGGCACGGGTCCGTACCAGTGCGCGATTGCCGCGAGCAAGGGCGCTTCGGTGGCAATCGCGGGGGCGATCCGCAGGCGGTGGGTGGTGGCGATCTTGTGGGCGGCTTCCATGACCCGCGCGTTCCAGGCGGCGACAATGATTTTGAGCGTGCCGTCGGCAGTTCTTCCAATCGGCAGCAGGGCATACTTGTGGGCGACCGCCGCCGGGACCAGCGCAAGAACTTCTTTGTCTACCGCGACATCATCCATCATCACATAGGCGGCGTCTACTTGAGACGCCCTGGCCCGCGTCACGTCTTCTACCCCGACAAGGCTGAGTTCCACAAGCACTTCGCCGAGCGGCTTGCCGGTTTGCTTTTGGAACGAGAGCGCGAGCGCGAGCTGCTGCTCTTTAATCAGCCCTTGTTCCAGCAGAAGATGTCCCAGCTCTTTTCGTTTTGCGCTGCCTGCGGGAAGAACCACCGTCATAACTTGCTTTGCTCCTGAAAGTTAGTGTGAGAAATTGTGGGCGTAGAAGCGCGGGAATAAATTCCTACGCTCTTGTTTCACGCTTGCCGCGCCTCTAAAAACATAAAATGCTGTTACTTTTATCGGCATTCAGCACGAACTCCGTTAGGCTGAGGCTTCTTGACAGAAAGCGCAAGTTAGTTTATGATGAAAGCATGAATACCAAATGCTGCCATCTTCTGCTTTGCTTGGTTCTCGTCATGTTGGTTCTCGTCATGTTGGTTCTCGTCATGCCGGGAGTGCAGGCCGATCCGCTGCTTATCCCTGCTGCGCCCGCGCCTCCGCGTCTGCTGTCACTTGCGGGGGCGCTGAACGCGATGCCGGACGCATCGGTAGCGGACGGCTCGGTCGTGCTGACGGTACAGTCGTACCAGGTCATGCCGGTCCCCGCCGTGCCGGCGTCCGTGCCGCCTGCCGATGGTGGAATACCTGCCGAGATGCCGCCCGCGACGGTGGAGACCGTGCAGACAGGGAAAGAAACCGTGCAGACACCGGAAACTTTGGCCGTGCGTTACGGGCGCTCGCTGCAAGTCTTCAGCCATGTCCTTGCGCTTGCGCCGCCTTTGATGACCGTGCTGAATACGGACCCGGCGCTGGCGGATGTGCCGCTGGCTCAGCTTGCCGGGCAGCATCCGCTGCCGTTCCTGCTGGGAACACTGACTCAAGGCCAGATTCAGCAGCTATCAACCACCGGGCTGGGCTTTGCAGATTTATCCCCCGATCAGCAGGCGCTTTTCCAAGCCGCGCTGCCGGTGCCATTTGAGGTCGTGCCTGCTTCTGCGAAGATGCCAGGCATGACCGAGGCGGAAGCAAAAACGACCGGCCCGGAGCGTGAGGAGATCAATGCCAGAGTGGCCGAAGAAGCCCGGCTGTACAAGCTGAACACGCGCACGGTTCCCGAAGCTGCCCTGCGGTCTTCCCTGCGCCTGTACGGATTTGTAGCCCCGGAGTTCACTTTTGACGGCGCGGGCAACAGCCTGGAAGAAGGCTACAGCGACAATGGGTTTAAGACGACGGGGCCGGACACGCTGACAGGGCAGCCGGACATGTTCGCGCCCGGCGGCAGCGGGCTTCAGGCGCTGCTCCGAAGCGACTTGCCGAACGCCCCTAAACCCGGCGATTTGGATTGGAACCGGAGCGTCCTAACGCGGGCAATTTCGCTGGAAGGCATCAAGACAGTGGACGACCTCACAGCGCGGCTGGCGAAAGCGACGGGGCTGGAGCTGTACGCGGACACGCGGTACGGTTCGCGGACGCTTCAAGCGCGGGGCGATTTGAAAACCGGGCAGCCAGCGGGGGACGTGATGCAGGCGCTGGCGCTCTGCGTGTGCGGGGCGTGGCGGCGGGTCGGCGCGGCGTTTGTGCTGACGGATGACGTTCAGGGGCTGGGAACGCGGCAGGAGTTCCTGCATGAGATGGTGCAGGCGTGGAGCAACCGGCTTTCAGCGGCGGGCCAGGATGTCGGCGGCCATTTGGCAGGGTTAGACTGGATGCACGCGCTGCGCTTTGAGCCGGGCGACATCGGCGCATTGCCGCCCGCGCAGATGGACAGTGTTCTCAAAGAGCATCACTCAAACTATGGAAACCTGCTGTGGAAAGACCTGCCGACTCCTTTGCAGGCGGGCCTGCACGGCCAGCTCACGCGCCATTTTGACGGCGACGGCATGACCCAATTTGAGGCGACCGCGCAGGGAATTGCAAAGTCGCTGACGCCGGACTTCAAAGTGGGCGTCTCTCTTAATCTGCGCCTGGGTGTGGCCCTGCCGGACACGGGAATTATGACGCTGGGGGATGCGTACCGGGTCCGAATGCCGGAGCCGCCAGCGGCTCCCGGCGCGGAAAAGCCGCAGATTAACAGCGTCGCCTTAGACAAGCCGCTGCGCGGCGTTCTGTGTGCGCCGAAAACGCCGGACGAAGCGCGGGCCGTGGTCGCCCTGCTGCCGCGAATGGGCCTCAACACGCTGTTTTTGGATGTGTTTACGAATGGCCGGGCATACTTTCCGAACACGGCTCTGCCGCCGGACTCCAAGCAGGCCGGGGGCGTTCTCCAAGCGGCGCTGGACGCCGCGCAGGCCGCGCACATTCCGGTTTATGCCGTGATGGACCTGCTCTGCTGGCGCAAGGACGGCGCGGCGGTTCATCCGCAGCCCTGGCCGGCCCATTTTGCGGAAGATTTGACAATCACGGGCGAAGCGCCGGACCGCATGGTCCAGCGTCAGCTTGCGGCGCACACGGTCCGCGCGGACTTTGACCGGGAGTATGAGATGGTGCAGCACGGCAGTCAAGGCTGGGTCAGCCCGCTTGATCCGCGTGTCAATGCGTCCCTGCCTGCGGTGGTGCATGACCTGGCCGGGACGAAAGGGCTGGCCGGGCTGGTCTTGGAGGACACGGCTGCGCTGGGCTACCTCGGAGTAGATAACGACTTTGACGACGAGAACATTTCGCTGGGCTACACGCCGGACAACCGATTGGCGTACCTACGGGCGCATCATACGGACCCAATAGACCTCCTTACCACCAATGAGAATCTGCAATTATGGCTGCCGACGGAAGGGTGGCAAAGCAGCTTTGAGGCGTCGGTTCCTAGTTTTGAGATGTCCGGCGGACTGGTCAGCGGCGATTGGAACGTCCTGCGGGCTAACGCCGACAAAGCCCTGCTGGCAAGCTGCTACGGAGCCGCGAAAAGCGCCGCTCCCGCCCTGCCCCTGTTCATGCGCGAGCGCCGGATGGGAATAACGCTTGACCCGTGGACTGATCCCAAAACACTGAATCAGGTCGCCAGCTTGAACTCGCTGGATCACCCGTTCCATCTGATTTCGCCGGCCAGCATCGAGATGTATTCTTACGGCCCGGTGGAAAAGGCGCATCCAGGCCGCTTTGTTTGGGAAGCCAGCAGCGGCGGCCCGGCGGGGGACGACGGCAAACGTGCAGGCGGAGAGGTTTTTGATTTGGTCACGGGCGGCTCGCCGGAGAACCTGCCGGACACGCTGGACAAGCTGAATTTGTTTTTGAAGAAGCCGTAGGAAAGACCTCACCCCGGCGCAAGCGCCGGGGTGAGGTCTCCTCGCGCCGGGGTAATCTTTCATTACCGAAGGCGGCGGGGGCGGTCGTCGTCATCTTCCTCATCGTCATCATCGTCATCAAAGTGCGCGTCGTCAATGTCGTCGAGTGCGCCCGAAGAGTCCGTGTAGTTGGAGATTTCCTCGCCGCGAAAGACCGTAACAAGAAAATCTTCGCGCTCAAAGGACGGCAGGTAGGACGAGACAATGTCGTCGTCAATCTGGGCGAGCAGCTCCTCCTCGGTAGAAACGGGCAGGTCGGCTTCCAAGACAAGCGTCGCGTGGATCGTGCGGCTTTCGACGGCGAAATGCAGGTCAAGCTGGCCGATGCGGCGGTCTTCTTCCCAGATCAAAAATATCTCGGAGCTGTGGGTGCGAACGAGCCGAGAAAGACGATAATGATAATTTGTATCCATAAAGTTTTACACAAAAAGAAAGGGCGGGGATTGCTCCCCGCCCCAGAGAAAACAGAAATTAGGCCGGCTCAGGCCGGAAGGTTGGCAGGCGGCGCGGCTTTTCCACGCCCGGCTGCACGGGCGTTTCGCCCGTATCTCCGTTACTAGGCGGAGCCTGCGGCGAGACCGGCTTGGTGTACTCCGGCGCGACCGCGCCTGCCAGCAGCGCAATGAAGTCCTCACGCTCCAGCATTTCTTTTTCCAGTAAAACGCGCACAATCTCGTCCATCTTGGCCCGGTTCTCAGTTAAAATCTGACGGGCATGTTCATAGCAGCCGTCAATGAGCTTACGGACTTCCGCGTCAATTTGAACTGCGATAGCCTCAGAATAGTTGCGCTCTTCGTTCCAGTCACGTCCTAGAAACGGACTGCCGTGGCGAGTTCCCAGCACAACCGGGCCAAGAGCATCACTCATTCCATATTCACAAACCATCGCACGAGCAATACCAGTTGCCCGTTCAAAGTCATTGGACGCGCCGGTGGTGACTTCATTGAAAACCGTTTCTTCGGCGACACGGCCTGCCAATAGTGAGGAAATCCTGTCCAAAAACTCCTGGCGCGTTGTCAGGTACTTGTCTTCAGTCGGATAGTGCATCGTGTAGCCTAGTGCCTGCCCGCGCGGCAAAATGGACACTTTATGCACCGGATCGGCGTTCGGCAACAGCTCGCCGACAATGGCATGGCCGACTTCATGGTAGGCAATGCGCTCGCGGGTCGTCTCGTTCATAATGCGGGACTTGCGCTGCGGTCCGGCGACGACGCGGTCCACGCTTTCGTTGAAGTCGTCCACGCCGATTTTGGTTTTGTCGTAACGAGCAGCCAGCAGGGCCGCTTCGTTGACGAGGTTCGCCAAATCCGCCCCGGAAAAGCCGGGGGTGCGGCGGGCCAGTGCCTGAGCATTAACTTCTTCGGCAAGCGGCTTGCCGCGCAGGTGGACGTTCAGAATGGCTTCGCGGCCCCGAACATCCGGCGGGTCAACCGTCACCTGCCGGTCAAAGCGGCCTGGGCGCAGCAGGGCCGGGTCCAGAACGTCAGGCCGGTTCGTGGCGGCAATCATAATGACGCCGGCGTTCTGGTCAAAGCCGTCCATCTCAACTAAAAGTTGGTTTAGGGTCTGCTCGCGCTCATCATGCCCGCCGCCCATGCCCGCGCCGCGCTGCCGTCCGACGGCATCAATTTCGTCAATGAAAATCAGCGAAGGCCGGTTGGCTTTGGCCGTGTCGAATAGATCGCGAACACGGGAAGCGCCGACGCCGACGAACATTTCCACGAAGTCGGAGCCGGAGATATGGAAGAACGGCACGCCGGCCTCGCCGGCAATGGCGCGGGCCAGCATGGTCTTGCCGCATCCGGGCGGGCCGAGCAGCAGGACGCCTTTCGGAATCTTTGCGCCCAGCGCCTGGAACTTCTTGGCGTTCTTTAAGAACTCGACGACTTCCTGGAGTTCCTGCTTGGCTTCATCCACCCCGGCGACATCGTCAAACGTCACTTTCGGGACATTTTCGTTGAGCCGCTTAGCTTTAGAGCGCCCAAACGACAGGGCCTGGTTGCCGCCGTTCTGCGCCTGGCGCAGAAAGAACATATAGAACACAAAGATCAGCACCAGCGGCGCAACAACCGTGGCGACCAGAGCCATAAGATTGTCCGAAATCAGCGGGCGATCAAGCGTGTAGTTGACATGGTGGTCGTGGAGCCTGGTGTAGAGGTCCTGACGCTCCTGCGGGTTGTCCGTGCTCAGGTACACCACAAACGCCTGGTTGCCTTTTGTCGTGTGCCCCTGAAACGTGTCTTTGTCAAAGGTGCCGTCTGAAACGTTGTTGCTGTCAATGGCGTCCAAAAACTGTGAATACTTAAAGTCTTTCGGCGCGTCGCCGAGGCGCAGCATTTTTGAGTTGCCCTGCGTGAAAGCAAAAATCAAGGCCAGCAGGATAACAATGGACAGGATCACGCGAACGATGTTAGTTCTGTTCAAACAAAAGCCTCCTTCCCCGCCTAAAACATCGGTTGTTTTGACGCGGGAAGACTCTCCTAAATCCCGTAGGGGATAACACTCTTTGAGAATGGGTCAGTATACCACATTATTGCTTCCAAATTATTGCTTTGGAGGCAGCCTTGCAGCACCTTCTTATACGAGGCCGCCTTTACCGGCGTTCCCGTTCCACTCGCACTTCTTCAACACGCCGGACGGGCCGGGCGTTCCAGAAGTCAGCCGCGTGCCAAACACCATCGGTCGCCCGTTTGCAGCGGCAGTTTCAGCGCCGCCAGCGTTCCCGCGCCAAGCTCCAGGGTATGGGCCGCGCCGGGCGCTCCCATCAGCAAGCGTCCTGGCGGCACGTTTTCGTGCATCCGCAGCGTCCGCATCTCGGTGTCCAAAAACAGCAAGTCCAGCGCAAAGCGCACGCCGAGGGTATGAACTGAGGCCACGCCCGGCAGCCATAAGCCTTCGCCGAGCGGAAGGCTGGGCCGTCCCAGCACCCCCCACCCTTTTGCCAGCCAATTGCCCGCCCGCGTGACCTCGGCAACCCGCTGACCGCTGGGGATGTGAATAAGCTGGCAGGGGAGCATCTTCATTCGTACCCCGACACAGCGTCAATTTGGACAGCGCCGCGCCGGTCCAAATGCACGGTCAGCGTATTCGGTGAGCCGCAGGAAGGGCATTCCGCGAGGCGGATTTCCGGGCCGTCTTCACGCACAACTTCCGCGCTTACGGCAACCGCAACGGCGGTGCCGCAGCAGAAGCAGGCATAATCGGCTGTCTCGCGCGGCTTGAGTTCAGCTTTCGGCTCCTGCAAGCGCTCCCAGCGGAAGTGGATAAACAGGCGGCCCCAGTTGTCGCCGTCCTTTTCAATGCGATGGTAACGCGCTTTGACTTCCGGCTGGTCTAAAAAGCGCAGGACAGCCTTTTTAAGCTGTCCGGAGCCTTTGCCGGGGATGATTTCCACTTCCGTGCTGCGCTTCGCCGTCGCTTCGTCCATAATGCTTTTGAGGGCAGCGTCAATCGCGCGGCTGTCGTTATAAATAGGATGCAGGTCTAACTTGAGCTTCATGATGGTTTTGGAGAATAGTTTTGAAGCTATTGTAGCACACGAGGGGTGATCAGGAGGCGTATAACTTTAGTTCTACGCGCTTCTGCGCGAATGATTAACGGCAGGCTAAAATTATCGGCTTTTCGGATATCGCTGGACGAAACTGGGTAAAATGGCAGCGCAGATTCGGGGGTTAGATAGGTACGACAAGAACAATGACAACTTTTCGCTCTGCACTGATGCAGATGGCTTTGCTTTCTTTTCTCCTGCCGGCGGCGATGGCGTCCCACCGGCATCATCACCACAAGATAACGCCAGCCTTGCCGCCGCAGGTGGTTTTAGACTTGACGCCGGTGGCTGTGGTGCCGTATGTGGTGCCGCCGGTGACGGCAGTTAATCCGGTGCAGGCGGGTTTTCTGAAGCGCATGAACCTCGAAAACGGCGTCCAAGTGCGGTCTACCCGCTGGATTGAGCCGGGCGAGGTGACGACTCGCAACCTGTTTATTCTGAGTGTCACGCAGTCGCTGGAAGGCGGCTTTGATTCGGTCAATCTGTACGACAAAGGCGTTTTGTCGTGGGGCATCATGCAGTGGACCGCCGGGACGGGCAGCCTGCCGCCGGTGCTGACCTATATTAAGCGGCGGCTGATGCAGACAAACCAGGCGCGGGTCTGGAACAAAGTGTTTGTGGCGCAGGGGATTGACGCCGACGCGCGGGGGCTGCTGGTCTACGGCAAGCCGCTGTCGGCTTCCGATGACATGCGGCGGGCATTCCGAGGCTCGGCCATTCCCGGCAACTATGATGCGAAAGTGGCGGGCTACTGGGCGACCGTGATGGCCCGCGCGGGCCGTCAGCCTGCCGTGCAGCAGTTCCAGCGCGAGTACGCCCAGCGGGTAGTAGACGCTCTGCTGACCCAAACTGTGCCGGGGCAGGGCGTGAGCGTCGCGCGTCTGTGCGGCGGCGATGCGTATGCCGAGGCGCTGGCGTTTGCCTTGTGGACAAATAATCCGCGCCATGCCGAAGGATATTTGGAAGACGCGGCGCTGGCGGCCCGGCATCGAACCGGCCTCGCCGACCCAATGCTTTGGGGAGCAGGGACGTTCCGAGAGGCCCTGCTGGCCCGGTGCCGCACGTCCCATTTCAGCAACTGGCCGGTCCGGGCGGCGCTCATCGCCGTGCGGGCGGAGGCGCTGCACACTTCCCCGGCGTCGGCCCTGACCCCGTATGAGCGGACCTGCCAGGCGGCGCTGTCGGCTCATAAAGTGCAAATTGCCGCTAAAGCCGCGCTTGTCCATGCGCGTTCGCTCCAGCTTGCCAGCCGGCATAAGATCGCCGTGCGCCCAAAAGCGCATCCGCCGCTGCTCTTTCAGCGGCCTGCCAGGAAGACGCCGGGGGTGTAGAAACCCCCGGCCAGGGCAGTTTGCATATAGGGGCAGACACGGGCAAGAAGGGCGAACCCCCATGTTCGCCCTTTCCTGTTCGCCCTTTCTTTTTCCTTCATGTGCAATTGCCCTGCACTCACGGTGTGTACACTCCCCCAGCGCAAGGAAGGCATGGTATACTCCATGTATCTTGAAGCGCTTTATCAGACCTTTAATTATCGTGGCGGTGCTGCTTGTTCTGGCAGGGGCAGCAGGCCGGTCAGTCATCAAATCACTGCACAAGAAGCCGCCTCCGCCGCGCACAGTGACGGCAGAGCGCGGCGACATCGCCATTTTAGTCTCGGAAACCGGCACAATTGAACCCGTGGATAAAGTGGATGTGAAAAGCAAGGCGGCGGGACGCCTGCTGCTTATTCCGATTACTGAAGGCCAGTTTGTCCAAAAAGGCCAGCTTATCGCCGTCGTAGACCGCTCGCTGATTGACCCGCAGCTTGCCCAGTATCAGGCCCAGCTTCGTCAGGCCCAGGCGCGGCTGTCCCAGACCCAGGCCGAGTACGCCCTGCAAGTGCAGCAGACGGCGTCGGCGATTGCCGAAGCGAAAGCGAGCCTGGCAACGGCCAAAACCCATCTGGCCGTGATCGCGGCAGGCGCTCGCCCGCAGGAGCTGGCCCAGCAAAAGGAAGCCGTGGACCGAGCGCAGATTTCAGAGGACGATGCCTTGCGGACCCAGAAGCGGCGGGCATCGCTGCTGTCAAAAGGCTTCATCTCGCAGGCGGATTATGACACGGCACAGGTCGCCGTGGATACCGCCCAAAGCACGCTGGCGACGGCAAAGCAGGCGCTGGCGCTGACGCAGGCCGGACCGCGCGTGCAGGACGTGACCGATGCTCAGGCCCAAGTCGCCGCCGCGCAGGTGCAACTTGAAGCCGCCCAAGCGAACACCGGCCAGAACGCCGTCAAATACTCCGACATCGCCCAGGCCCGTGCGTCGGTGGCCCAGATTGCCGGCAACATCCAGACGCTTGAAGTGAACATCACCGACACGCGCATTCTCGCCCCGGCGTCGGGGATCGTCTTGAAGAAGTACCGGGAAACGAACGAGATCGTTCAAAGCGCGACAACGGGCTTCTCGGATGCCCAGTCGCTTGTGGCGACGCTCGGCAGCCGCCTGCAAGTGTCGGTTGGGATCAATGAAGTGGATGTCGCGAAAGTGGCCCTGCATTCTCCCGCGACAATTACGGTAGACGCCCTGCCCGGCGCGTCCTTCCCCGGCTCCGTGACCCAGATCGCCCCGGCGTCCACCAATGCGTTTTCCAGTGACGGCAGCTCCAGCAGCGGCGGGGCAAATTCCATTTCCAAGTTTCTTGTCAAAGTCGCGTTTGACCGCTACGACCCGCGCCTGCGCTCCGGCATGAGCGCAAACGTCAGCATTATCAGCCAGAAGCATGTTCATGTGGTTCTTGCGCCTCTGGAAGCCGTGCCGTTTGACGGCAAGTCCGGCACGGTGACGATCCTGACAGCGGCAAAGAAGCAGGAGAAGCGTACTGTGGTGACGGGCCTGCGCGACGATACGCATGTCGAGATTTTGTCGGGTCTAGGGCCAAACGAAACACTGGTTGTCCCAGCGCTGGACGGCTCGGAGCGGCGCAAGACGGACATTAGCGGGGGGCCGTAAGAGATGAGTAATGACGGCGCGATGAGGGCGCAAGCCAGCAGTTTTTCACTATGATTCTTTTTGAGTCCATTCGTGTCGCGCTGGCCGCTTTGTGGGCGAATAAGCTGCGGGCGCTGCTGACGATGCTGGGCGTGATTATCGGGGTGATGTCGGTGATCGTGATGATTGCCATTGTGCAGGGCATCCGGCAGTCCATTTTGGATCAGTTCGCTGGGAACGGCGCCAACTTGATCTTTGCGTCGTACCAGCCGAAGCTCGGCTCTGTCTCGCGGGGCGGCTTTTCCGGGCTGACGATGGCGGACGCGAAGGCGGTGCAGGACCGCTGCACGATGGTCGGCGCGGTCAGCCCAAGCGCCGAAACATCCGTGACCGCGCAGGTCGGCGCGAACCGGCGCTCGGCGACGCTGACCGGCGTTCTCGAAACCTACAACCAGACCCAGAACCTGCCGCTGGCGTCGGGCCGGTTCATCTCGGCGGATGATGTCGCAGGCTGGGGCAAGGCGTGCGTCATCGGCTATAAAGTGCAGACGGACTTGTTTGGGAGCGCCAATCCACTCGGTCAGGAAATCCGCTGCACCACCGACGACGGCTCCCAAGTCTCACTCATAGTCGTAGGGGTTTTAGAAGAAAAAGACCGGGGGGGCGGCGGGCAGGACTTCAACAACGCGCTGTATGCCGCCCTGCCGACGGTGCAGAAACGCTTTACCGGCAGCGATAAGATTTCCAGCTTTTCGACGCGCTCCCGCGAAATCCCACAGGTGGAAACGGCGGCGGATCAAGTCTGGAGCGTCCTTAAAAGCCGCCACCCATTAAACTACAAAGACTTTGTGGTGGACACGCAGGAAGGGATTTTGAAGCAGCTTGACACGCTGCTGGCCGGCATTCAGCTTGTGCTGGGCGGGATCGGCGGGCTGTCGCTGCTGACCGGCGGAATTGGGATTATGAACATCATGCTGGTGTCGGTGACGGAGCGCACGCGCGAGATCGGCATCCGAAAAGCTGTCGGCGCGACCCGCAGCGCGATTTTGCTGCAATTTGTCGTGGAAGCAATGGTCGTGTCCGGGCTGGGCGGGCTGATCGGCGTGTCGTGCGGCTATGGGCTGGCGCATCTGATTGATCATTTCGCGCACAAGACCCTGCCGGCGTTTGTGCCGTTTTGGGCCACGGAAATGGGCTTTGGCTTCGCCGTCGGCGTGGGCCTGTTTTTCGGGATTTATCCGGCGTTCCGGGCGTCCAAGCTGGACCCGATTACGGCGCTTCGGTATGAGTAGGAATTGCCCCCACCCCCGCCATGACCCGGTCGCGCACGGCTTCGTCACTGACAATTTCGCCGTCCTTGAAGCGCACGATGCGCTCGCAGTGGCGGGCGACTTCCTCTTCATGCGTCACCACGACCAGAGTTTTGCCTTCCCGGTGCAGGTCTTGGAACAGCGCCATGATCTCCTCGCCCGTTTTCGTATCCAGTGCGCCCGTCGGCTCATCGGCCATTAAGATGACCGGATTATTGACCAGCGCCCGCGCAATAGCGACCCGCTGCTGCTGGCCGCCGGACAACTGATTGGGCCGGTGGTCCATTCGGTTCCCCAGCCCAACGCGGATGAGCGACTGCTTCGCCCGGCCTTCCCGGCCCCGTGCGCCGGAGTAGACCATCGGCAGCTCGACATTTCGCAGGGCGGTCGTGCGCGATAACAAATTAAACTGCTGGAACACGAACCCAATTTTACGGTTTCGGATACGCGCCAAAGCGTTCTCGTCCAGCCGGGCCACTTCTTCGCCGTCAAGTGCATAGGACCCGGACGTCGGCTTGTCCAAGCAGCCGATAATGTTCATCAGCGTGGACTTGCCGGACCCCGACGGCCCCATGATCGCCACCATCTCGCCGGCGGCGACGTGCAGCGAAATTCCCTTCAGCACCGTGAGGTCCATCGCGCCGGTTTTATAGGTTTTGACTAAGTTTTGAACACTAATCATGGGCGCGTGAGGCATGGCAAAGTGAGGTCCGCTGCCGC
>CAXUBO010000074.1:14317-15664 GCA_964249345.1 uncultured Armatimonadales bacterium
GGCGCGTGAGGCATGGCAAAGTGAGGTCCGCTGCCGCAGCCCGTCCAAAAGTGAAGGGTTTTCAATAAGCTGGAGCAGCCGGGCCGAAGCCTGGCTTGGCAGCCGCGTCCCCTGTTCCCAGCTTTGCACGGTCTTGGGGGAAACATTCAGCAGGCGGGAAAAGTAGGACTGACTGAAACCCAGACCTGTCCGCAGGGCGCGGATGCGCTCCGCGTCGTAAGCCGGCGGCGGGTCAGGAAGCGTAAGAACCGTCGTCGGCAGTTCGACATCGCCGCGTGCGTAGGCCAGCGTCTCCGCGAGGCTTGCTCGGAGACGCTCTGAGAAGGGCGGGCGAGAACGTAGCTTATCACGGTCCATAATTTTATCCTCCGGGCCAGAAAAAGTTCTGGTGCTGGAACTCAAGGCGTATTTTCTCAGCGTCCGCTGCAAATTCTTTGCGCTGTTCAAGCATGAGATCGTCGGCTTCATCTTTGTCATAAACGTCCAGAAAGATTACCCGCTGAAACTCCGGCAAGTACAAGTAAATAATTCGCAAACCACCCCTTATGCCTTTTCCGCGCTTTGGATCGGCCCAGCGCAGTTTCCGCAGACCGCCGCACCCACGCATGACCGGCCCAAGCTGGGGATTGGATAAGAGCGCTTGTTGAACGTCAGAATATGCGCTATCCGTGACAAAATAATCGTCCCGATACTGCACAAAATTTTCGGTTTCGGTAACCCAATGTCATTGTGCATTGTCCCACACGGTAGGAGTGGCTGTCAAGTAGGCGCAATGCCAGGGGCTTATCGCTGACGCAAAGTTTTTCGGAGCCGAATTAAAGCTTCTTGGGCGGCTTCGGCGGCGTCTGGGTCAGGATCGCTTTGCAGGCGGGTAAGGGCGTCATACGCGGCCGGGTCGCCGAGTGTTCCGAGCGCCCAGGCCGCCGCCCCGCGCACGGCGGCGCTGGGGTCATGTTCCAGGGGCAGGAGAAGAAGCGCCGTGTTTGGCTGGCCGATCTGCCCAAGCGCGACGGCCGCCGCGCCGCGCCCGTTCGGCTGCGGGTCAAGGAGAAAGGCTTGCAGGAGGCTTGCCGCGCCTGCCGCCCGCAGCTCGCCAAGTGCGAGTGCAGCGCTCACGCGAACGGCCTCTGCCGGGTCGGAGAGTGCCTCAGTCAGCGCGGCGATGGCCGGTGCGCCGCCGTATTCGCCGAGTTCTTCCGCCGCATCGGCGCGTGCTTCCTCGCTTTGGGCGTTCTGGAGCTGGCGGATCCAAAATGCAATTTCTTCATCCATTTCTCTTCTTCATCCATTTCTCTTCTTCATCCATTTCTCTTCTTCATCCATTTCTCTTCTTCATCCATTTCTCTT
>CAXUBO010000074.1:15764-19802 GCA_964249345.1 uncultured Armatimonadales bacterium
TCTTTCCAAACTTCTCTTTCCAAACTTCTCTTTCCAAACTTCTTTCGGTGAACTTTGTTTCAAGTTTTTTTCCTAAGTCGTCCTTTTGGCATCTATTATGCACAGTGTCAGACTAACCAGACCTGCACCGTAATTGTACAAGGGCAGGAACAGGAGACAAACTTGTTCGCTGATGACACACACTCGCCTAACCCGCACTCACTCAACCCGCACTCGCCTGCCTCACCGTCCGTGACCACGCCGAGCGAAGAGCCGGAACGGCTGGAAGCGCTGCGGCGGTGCGAAGCGTTTGGCCTGCTCCGCCGCGAGGTCTTCGACGACATCGCGCGGCTGGCGGCTTTTATCTGCCGGACGCCGCATTCCATGATCAGCCTGGTGGACAGCAACCGGCAGTGGTTTCTGGCGAAAACCGGCATCCGCTCCTGC
Source organism: uncultured Armatimonadales bacterium (assembly GCA_964249345.1). Taxonomy (GTDB): domain Bacteria; phylum Armatimonadota; class Armatimonadia; order Armatimonadales; family Capsulimonadaceae; genus JANXMY01. The sequence continues at coordinate 16,191 of CAXUBO010000074.1, forward strand.
GAAACGTCCCGCGAAGTGTCTTTCTGCGCCCATGCGCTGGTCGGCAACGAAATAATGATTGTGGAAGACGCGCGTTTGGACGCCCGGTTCTCTCGAAACCCCTTAGTCACCGACGAGCCATTTATTCGCTTTTACGCCGGCGCCCCGCTGCTGACCACCGACGGCTACGGCCTGGGAACACTGTGCGTTGTGGATTATGTGCCGCGCGTTTTGACTCCTGAGCAGCGGGACGCCCTGCGCTCCCTCAGCCATCTGGTGATGACGCAGCTTGAAGCCGGCCGGCTCAAGCGCGAAATGCGCGTTCTCAAGCAGTCTCTGTTTCTTTCTCCCACGGCAGAGTAAAGCACAGCAAAACACAGGTTTTTGTGGGTACTATCATGGCATGATGCCTGAACTTGCCACATTTGAAGCTGTTACACCCGCTCCTAAAGCGGTCCCCCCAAAGCCCACGCACCCGAAATCCGTTTATGTGATCTTTAACCCCGTTTCAGGCCAAAGCGATCCGGAAGAGCGCAAAAAGCTCATTGAAACGGCGCTGGCTGTGGACGGCTACACCTGCCAATTTGTTGCCACCAGCCGCGAAGAAGGCGCAAAGGCGCTTGCCGAGCAGGCTCTGAAGGACGGTGCAGACCTCTTAGCGGTGTCCGGCGGCGACGGCACGGTCATGGAAGCGATGTCCGCGCTGGTCGGCACGTCCGTTCCCATTGCCGTGCTGCCGGCAGGCACGGGGAACCTGCTTTCCATCAATCTCGGCATTCCGGTAACTGTTCCCGATGCGGTGCATGTCGCGCTTTCCGGCAAGCCGTATGCGCTGGATTTGGCGAAGACCGAAGAAGGGCGCTACTTCGCGATCATGGGAGGCATGGGCATGGATGCCCAGATGATCGCCGACACGGGCCGTGAGGCCAAAGACAAGTTCGGCAAGTGGGCTTATTTCCGGGCCGCCCTCAAAAATCTGCCCCGCCGCCGGGCGTATGTGGACATTTTTTTGGATGACCAGCCGCCCCTGCGCCGCCGGGCCAAAACGGTGCTGCTGGCGAACATGGGCAAAATCACCGGCGGGCTGGCGGTTTTGCCGGATGCGTCCCCCAATGACGGCCTGCTGGATGTCGGCATTGTCAAAGCCACGACGCTGGCGCACTGGGCGCATCTCATGGGAAGCGCCCTGCTGGGCCGCGCCCACCGAGACGCCGCGCTGGAAGTGCATCAAGCCCGCCGGGTGACTTTGCAGCCGCGCCGGGAGCAGCCGGTTCAGTTTGACGGCGAGGATGGCGGGCGCACGAAAAAGCTGACGGTGGAAATTGTTCCGCAGGCTGTGTTTGTGCTGCTGCCGGCAGACGCTCCGGCGCTGAACCCCGGCACGGAAGCAAGTCCGGTCATCACTTCCGAGCGCGTCGCCCGCCGCTGGCTTTTGATCCCCTGTCTGCTTCTGCTGGCTGCGGCGCTGTTTGCCCTGCGCCCGCGCCGGTAAACAAAAAGCAGAAACAAAAGAAACGGCTCCCTCTTGCACTTCGGGCAGTTTTCCTTTATAATATAAAAAAGGAAGACGTTATCGAGGACGAAGGGAATAACATGATCTTATCACGAAAGCAGAGACGCTTGGCGCGTCGCGCCGGTTTGGCAGCGACGATTGGCTTTGGCCTGACAGCATTGACTGCCTTAGCCGGGTGCGGCGGCGGAGGCGGCAACGGCAACTCCGGCGGCGGGACCACAGGAACCACGGGTACTACCGGCACAACGGGAACGACAGGAACGACAGGAACCACCGGCACGACGGGAACCAACACCGGTTTGCCGCCGAGTCCGCCGCCGCTTCAGACGTTTGACAAGCAAGCGCATTAAAGCTGGCCGCAGTGACATAAGACTGACATGATTTGGCGTAATCCACGGGTACTGCTGGTTTGTATCGGCGGGGCATTGGCTGTGCTGGCGGCGGTCTCCCTGCGCCTTTTCTCGGAGCAGGGGCCGCTGGCGGCCTTTTCAAGCGGCGGCCAGATGGACGAAACCCAGCAAATCGGGCTGGAAGCCGACGACGTGCAGGTGGTCGGCCACTCCGCCGGCGCTGTCCGCTGGCGCATGGCCGCAAAAACCGTGACCCTCAGCCGGGACCGGCGCATGATCTCCGTGCAGGGCATCCGCCGGGGCGCGTTGTACGGCACCAACAACCGGCCTTCGGTTTCGCTGACGGCGGACGCGGCGCAGTACACCACGCCGTTCGGCATGGTGGGCATCAGCGGCCTGGGATCACTGCGAATGGACGGCAACGTGAAGGCCTCGGTGCTGAGTGCGGCGCATCCCAGCATTCAGACGCAGTCCCTTGTTTGGGATGCGTCCAGCAATGCGCTGTCCTGCCCCCTGCCCGTCACGGCAGTGCTGCCGAAGCTGCGGGTGACGGCAGGCAGCGCCCAGTTTCTTTCGCCGCCGGAAACGCCGGAGCGCGGGGTGATGCGCCTCGGCGGCGGCGTCCATGCCCGCTTTGACAGCACGCAGGGCCTGGTGACGGCGGATTGTCCCGGCTTGACCTGGGATGCCGCCGGGCAGAACGCGCAGACAACCGGCCCGGTCACAGCCACAATCCCCGGCGGCCTCGGCACGGCGAGCGCCGACGAAATTGAAGCAAACACCCGCACCGGGGATTTATCCAGCCGGGGGCTTCGGGGAACTCTGCGGCTTTCGCCGGAGGTACAATAGGCCATGCGAAACATGCGAACTCAGCGGCTTGCACGGCTTTTTGCCCTTGCTTTTCTGCCGCTTTCGGCTACCGGCCTGCTTTTGACCCATTCAAGCGCGGCTCTTCATGCCCAGAGCGCCGCGGTGGGCGAAACTGCGAACAACGTGACTTACAATTCCGGCAGTTCTCGGTATCTTTCGGCCCCGCATACAGTGGAATTCTATCATGGCGTCCAGTTCGGCCAGGGAGACGCCACAATGAGAACTGACGATGCGATCATTCTTCTTGATAAAAACGACAACCTGCTGAACGCCAAAGCGCCGGGGATGGTGCATCTTTACGACCCGCAGGACGACTTGACCGGGCAGCACGGCACCGTGGATTTCACCAAGCATCTGGCGACGCTTCAGGACAACATCGTGCTGGTAGTCAAGCCCGGCCAGCGCGAAGCAAATGCCCCCGACGGCTCGCCGCGCCGCCAGTTCAAGGACCCGGCGACTTTGACATGCCAGCTGATAAATTACGATTACAAACACAAAATTGGGCGTATTCCCGGCCCGCTGACGGTGACGCAGACCGTTCAAACTAAAGATGACGGCCCGCAGACCCGAATACTCACGGCGGACGCCGGGCTATACAACGGCAAAGCGGAGACGGTGCAGCTTGTCGGAGACATAAAAGTAACTTTCAGCGAGGGTCATGTGGTTGTAGGCGATACGCGCTCGAAAGGAAAACCCGTGACCATCAACCTTGCGGAAGGCGCGGAAAAAATTGACGTTCCCTTCAATACCGAGGGCCATTTCACCGTCAAGCAGCCGTCCAAGAACAGCAAAGACGACGCCGCCGATGATGACGCGGACCTGACCCTGCCGGTCCCGCCGCCGCACACGCCGCGCTCCGGCGCCTCGCCCGCGACGCCGCCCTCAGCGCCCGCGCCCTCG
>CAXUBO010000075.1:0-17012 GCA_964249345.1 uncultured Armatimonadales bacterium
GCGTTCGAAGCGGCGACGCCGGCCTCGACTTCCTCGGCGCTCGGCAGCGGCGGCGGCTACCTGGGGTACGGCGGCAGTCCGTTTATCGCAAACAGCGCGGCGGTGGAGTTCAACTTGTATTCCGGCTACGGGCAGGGAACGCGGCTGGGGACCAATGGGGTCACGGGCGTTTTCGGCGGCAATGGCGGCTACCAGTCCACCGCGCCGCTTGACCTCAGCAGCGGCGACTTGATCAACGTCCAGCTGGCTTACAATGGAACGACTTTGACGGAGACCCTGATTGACCCAACGGCAAATACTTCTTATAATACGTCGTATGCCGTCAACCTCCCCTCGGTGGTCGGCGGCTCGACCGCCTTTGTCGGCTTTACCGGCGGGGACGCCAGCGCCCAGTCTATCCAGACCATCTCAAACTTTGGGTTTGATCAGCCGGCGGCCGTTCCTGAAGCGTCTACCACGGTCTCGCTGGGCCTGCTCCTGTTGTTCGGCCTCGGCGGCCTGCTGCTCAAAGCGCGTCAGCGCAGCGTCAGGTAGCAAAGACTGAGAAAAGCCTCTGCTCATTTGGAAGCAGGGGCTTTTTTGTTTGCATCGCCGCAAGAACTTTCTTTCTGCCTGTTTTGTAGAAGCGAACACAACTGTTTGCTCGAAATGGAAAAAATCACAATGAAACAACTTTTTGCGGCGCTTGCAGCCGGTGTCGGACTGGCGCCGATGCTTGCATGTGCGCTGCGGGCGGACCCGCAGCCGGTCAGCATCCGGCCTGCGCCCGCGCTGGCATCAGGAACTTGGGTCAACGGTGCGCCGACGACGCTTGCCGCCCAGCGGGGCCGCGTGACGGCGCTTTTGTTCTGGACCCGCGACTGTATCAACTGCAAGCATAATTTCGGCTACTGGAACGACTGGGCAAAAACGTATCGCGGCACAGATGTATCGGTCATTTCGGTGCATACGCCGGAAACCCGCTGGGAGCGCAGCGTGGACGCCACGCGCCGGTTTGTCCAAAGCCACGGCTTAGAATTTCCGGTGCTGGTCGACAATGACGCGAAAACCTGGAATGCGTTCGGGGTGCAGTCCTGGCCGACGGAGATTCTCATTGACAAGCAGGGGCGCATTCGGGCCGAATATAACGGCGAGCTGAACTGGCTGGGAAGCGGCGAGTACAAAATCGTGCAGGCGAAGATTGAGCAGCTACGGCGGGAACATATCGCTTCCCGCTGAGGCTTCCGGCGCTGCGCCTTGTTAAGCGGCGCTGGGCGCGGCCCCAGCGCGGACAGGCGCTTCCGGGAAGATCATAACAAAACATTTAGTTTGGCGCTTCTTAAACAGCGCCTGCCCATCGGTGACATGCGCGACAATGCCCGCCCGCGCCGTGCCGGCTGCTGCTTCGGTCGGCACTGCCCGGCGTCCGGCGGCGAGATGCACCTGGTCCCTGACCTGCGATTATTTTCACAAGGTTTCGGTTTTTTCTTGACAATCCCCCAACCCAATTGTATAATGTCTCTAACGATTACTACTTTAGGAACAGTAAAAGCTGCCGCCAGGGCAGGGGGCGATTGAAATGCTAAGCTCTGTTTGGTCTTTGCTGATCGCCGGCGCGACTATGGGCATGGTGGCCCTGCTTGCGTTTTTGTGGGGCGTCAAGAACGGCGTTTTTGAGAACGCGGAAGACGCGAAATATGTTGTCTTCCGTGATGAAGACGAAGACGAGTAGGGACAGGCAAGCCGCGAAAACGTCGGCAAAATCTTACTCGGCAAAATCTTACGGGGTAGTTCAGAAAGTTCTCATGGCAATCAATTACGATCAGGAAAAGCAGGAGCTGACCCGGCGCAACTTTCTTTCGCTGACGACCTGGGGTCTGGTAGGGATCGGCTCGCTCGGCGCGGCGGGCATTTTTGGGAAGTTCTTTTGGCCCAATGTCTCTTACGGCCCGCCGTCCAAGTTCTCCATCGGCAAGCCGACGAACTTTCCCGATGGGGCCAAGCAGAACATCGCAGACCAGAAAGTTTCCATTATCCGGCACGGCGACAAGATCGGCGCGATTTCGATGGTCTGCCAGCATCTCGGCTGCACGGTCGCGGCGTCGCCCACGGGGTACGACTGCCCGTGCCACGGCTCCAAGTACGACGACATGGGCAATGTGACTCACGGCCCGGCGCTGGTGTCCCTGTTCTGGTTTGACATTCACCCGACTCCAAGCGGCGACTTGGAAGTGGACAAAAGCAAGAAGTTCAGCGACCCCGGCCATTATTATACGGTGGCGTGAGAGTGCCCGGCCTTGAAAGGCCGGTTCCGAAACGTCCGTTTATCACAAGAAAGACAAACGCATGAGCGTCAAAGAACTTCGTCCGAGTGAGCCGCCGCCGCCAAACGGCACTGGGCGGCAGCCTGTCAAAGACGGCCCCGTGGTCCGGCTCCGCAAGGCCATCTACCGTCAGGCGCCCGAAGTGTGGGACAACCTGAACCCGCGTGTCCTCGGTCACAACGTCTACAAGTCCATCTACCGCACGACAGCTTTCCCCAAGACCGAGCGGGAGCGCTCCGAAGCGTTCTTTAACTCGTTCCTGCTGCACATCCAGCCGGCTAAGATTGAAAAGCACGCGCTGCGCTTCACCTACACGTTTGGCCTGGGCCTTTTGTCCCTGTACCTGTTTTTGCTGCTGACCGTTTCCGGCCTGCTTTTGATGTTTGTGTATGTGCCGTCCACCGAGCAGGCGTACAACCGGATGCTTGACCTGCACTCGTCGGTGTCGTTCGGCGGCATCCTGCGCGGGATGCATTTTTGGTCGGCGAACGCCATGATCGCGGTCGTCTTTTTCCATATGTGCCGGGTCTTTTACACCGGCGCGTACAAAGCGCCGCGTGAGTTCAACTGGGTCATCGGCGTCATTTTGATGGTGCTGACGCTTATTCTCGGCTTCACGGGCTATCTGCTGCCGTGGGATCAACTGGCGTTCTGGGCGATCACGGTCGGCGCGGGCATCGCAGGCAAAGCAAGCTGGATTTCGGATCATCTGAATGCCTTGCCGCGCCCTGGGTTTGTTCCGCCCGTTCCAGACATTGGGCAGGCGACCCGCTGGGGCCTATTGGGGGCGGACACAGTGGGCCAGGAGGCGCTGATCCGGTTTTATGTCCTGCACGTCGCCGTTCTGCCGGTGATCATGTTCATTTTCATCTTGTACCATATGTGGCGCATCCGCAAGGACGGCGGCATTTCCAGCCCGAAAGAGTCGCCGGAGTAAGAACGAGGATGAGACCAGAACAAGTGAGTAAACTCACTCGTCAATCTGCCGAGAAGCCTAGCTTATGAAACGTATTCGTGAAGAAGAAATCTTTCCGCGCAACCCGAACAAGACCTATGGCCTGATGGAACTGGTCAAAGGCTCGTCCACGCGCGTGGACCGGGGACCGGACGACATGGTCTCGTCGTGGCCGCACCTACTGATCCGGGAAGCGGCGCTGTTTGCGGCGTGTTTTGCGGGCATTCTGGCGCTGTCCGTGTTCGCCCCGCCGCCGCTGGAGCTGGAAGCGAACCCGCAAAAGCCGCCGAACCCGGCCAAAGCGCCCTGGTACTTTTTGGGGCTGCAAGAATTGGTCGCCTATGATGCGTTCTGGGGCGGCCTCGGCATTCCGGGCCTCGTCGTGATCGGCCTCATGGCAATTCCCTACTTGGACCGGCATCACAGCGGCATCGGGCGCTGGTTTGCGAAAAGCCGCCGGACAGCCTGCACGCTTTGGACGCTGTATGTGGTCGCCGTCGTTGTGCTGATTATCATTGGGACTTATTTCCGTGGCCCAAACTGGGGCTGGTTCTGGCCCGGCGACATGCCCAAAGAAGTGCAGTAAAAAGAAGTGCAGTAAGTATTGGCCCAGGATTGAAATCCTGGGCTGAGGAGCCTTCGGCTGATTGTCCTGCGGACAAAAAACAACCTCGCAGTTAGCATCTTCTGTCTGTAGGACATTTGTCTGTAGGAAATTTGTCTGTAGGACAGCCGGCGCGAAGCGCCCTTCAGCCCAGGATTTCAATCCTGGGCCAATGCTCAGGAAACACACTTAATTATGTTCGGTTTCAAGTCAATGGTCGGCAAGTTTGCGTTCTGGAGCGTGGTTCTTTTGGTACTGGTCGGCGTGACCGGCTACAAGTCCCTTTGGAACAACCAGAATGCCGCGACGCCCGATTTCACCTACTGGCAGGGGCAGTACAAGAACGCCGCTGCGACGCTGGCCTCCGATGACACGGCGCGGGAAGCCGCGCAGGACGCGCCGATTGAAGTCAAGCAGGTGACAGTGCTTCAGTTCCCGGTTTTGCTTGCCGACGGCACCCAGCAGCAGCGTGTTGACCGCTGCCAGTCCTGCCATATCGGCCTGTTAGACCCGAACATGACCGCCGAAAACTTAATCAAAGTGCTGGACGGCAAGACGGTTCCGACCGCGCAAGTGGCGGCATATTTAGATGACCCCGCCCATGCCAAAACGCTGGACGCGATCAAAACGCTGGGAGCGCATCCCGGTATCCGAGTGGAATCCGGTGACAGCCCGCATGATCTGGGCGTCCTGCACGGGGCAAAGTATTCGTTCGGCATCACGACCAATGCCAGCCTGACCGAAGCCGACACCGCCGATTACCAAAGCCAGAAAATTAACTTAAAGCAGCACCCGTTCCCGACCTTCGGCTGCACGACCTGTCATTACGGCACCGGGCGCGAGCTGATCCAAAATGCCGCCCACGGCAGCCCGGAGCATTCGCAGACGCCGCTGCTGGCCGCCAAGTACATGGAAGCGGCCTGCGCCCAGTGCCACGCCAATTACAACGACAAGACGTTTAAGATTTCCTACCAGCAGCCTCTCAGCGCCGAGCGCATTATTAAGCTCTTGGACGGCGCGGACGTGACGCCGGCCGACCTGCCTGCGTACCTCGCCGATCCCAAGAACGCGGCGACGGCGGCGACCGTCAAGTATATTGCCGATGCGCCGCAAATGGCGACCATCGCTCGCGGCGAAGCGCTGTTCGCGTCCCAAGCCTGCTACGGCTGCCACAAGATCGCCGGCTTCTCCAAAGGCAATATCGGCCCGGAGCTGACTTACGAAGGCTATGTTGCCGGCGGTACCACAAAGATCGCCCATCAGCTTTGGGACCCGCGCTACCTCACCGATAGCTGCGTCATGCCCTACTTCTTTGCCGTGCGAAAAACAAACACTGATCTGCCGTCTACCGGCGTTGCCGGCAATCCGAACGCCGGCATTGAAACCGTGGACCCGCGTGCGCTGACCGCCAAAGCCGCGCCGGTGACGACTGAAGGTGCAGACGCTTACAATGAAGATGTCGCCGCCAGCCTCAAGCAGCACGGCTACGTCGCCGACGGCACCCGGCAGGAAGACGTAGATGCGCTTGTGACGTTTGTAGCCTCCCAGACCGGCCAGAACTATGCCGATAGCCAGGCCAGCCGTTTTTCCACAGTCGCCGCGTATGACATTTCCCGCCCCGCCGATGTCACGCCGAGCGTCCAAGTCGGCAAGCAGTTGTTTGCATCAAGCGGCTGTTACGCCTGCCATTATATCGGCGACCCGAACAAGGCCCATGTCACCGGCGACCCGAACACCGGCAAAGGCGGCATCTTCGGCCCGGAGCTGTCCTGGGAAGGCACGCGCCACTCGGAGAAATGGCTGACCGAGCATTACAAGAACCCGCAGGCGTTCGTGCCGGGGTCCATCATGCCGATTTTTCCGTTCTCGGACAGCCAGCGTGCCGCGCTGTCGCTGTATGATGTGTCCCTGCGCCCGGCCAGCGCCAGCGCCCGGCCCGTGTCGCCCGACCAGGACCTGCCGAAAGATTACAAGCCGCAGTAGAAGCAGTAGAACAAGAACCTCACCCGCCTCGTTCCTCGGCACCCTCTCCTTGCTAATGAGAGGGTCGCCGCTTGCGCTGGGGTAAGGTTCCTAGAAGGACAGCATTCATGGCCCAAAGTTACAAAAGCGAGACCGATCCCGATGAAGCCCCCACAGGCGATGTCAACCCCAAAGCGTCCGGCTTCCATTACTACGCCGGGGGTGAAGTCAAAGAACTGGAAAACACGCCGGTCAGCCCGCTATTATGGGGTCTCTGGAGCGTCGTCATTCTCGGCGCATTGGGCTACCTGCTTTTTGGCGGCGCATTGGGGCCGCACGTTTTGACCGGAGGCTTCAAGCCCGCCAGCGGCTCGGCGGCGAGTTTAGCCGCCATCCAGACCGACATCAACAAGAACGCCGGCGGCAATGCCGAAACGGCCCAGCAGGCGGATATGTCTCAGCTTGTGCCGTTTTTGGGCGGCGAAACGCTGACAACCGCCGTGTCGAACGGCTCCAACATCTACCAGTCGTATTGTATCGGCTGTCACGGCCCGAACCAGGACGGCAACGGGGTCAATGCCTCATCGCTGAACCCGAAGCCGCGCAACCTGCACGACGCCCCGTTCATGCGCGAGACGCTGGACTACCACCGCATCAACATGTCGCTGCATTACGGCGTTCATGGAACCGCCATGCCGCGCTGGGAGAATACGCTGAGCGAGCATCAGATTCAGGAAGTCATTTCGTATGCGCTCAGCCTGACCTGGACCATGCCGCCGTCTTCCGACATGGACACGACCACGGCCCAGCTTGCGGCGCCTACGGCGAGAGAGTCCGCGAAGAAGTCGCCGAGCAATTCTACTACGGGAACGCCCGGCGGCGACACGGTCCACGGCGGCAGCGTGTCCAACTCGCCGGAGCCGATCACGCCGACCGTGGAAGGCAACCCGGCGGCGGACACCAGCACCGCCCCGCCGTCGCAGTCCGGCCAGCCCGCAGCGGTCAACCCGAAGTCACTCAAAAAGAACGCACCGAGCGGAACCGGCGTCCCCGGCGGCGGGATGTGACCTACCCCCGCTCGTTCCTCGCGACCCCTCCCTAAGAAGGAGGGGTGAGAGACCGACACGGAAGGCTTGAGTTATAATTCCTACCCTTCTTTTCCTACCCCTCCTTCTTAGGGCCGGGTCGCGAGGAACGAGCGGGGGTAGGTGAAAGCAGAAAATTATGGCAGTTCAGCAGATCATGAAAATGCGGCCCACGACCGAGGATGGGGCCGAGCGGATCGTACACGAAGACACCGCCGCGAAATGGGCCATGTGGGCGGGAGTCGCCTTTTTGGTGCTGTTCGGCGTGTTCGGCTTTGTCGCCGCGCTGAAGTTTTTAATCCCGGACCTCTTCTACGGCTTCAACTGGCTGTCCTGGCCGCGCATCCGGCCTGTGCATGTGCAGGGCATGATCTTCGGCTGGCTGCTGCCGGTGTTCATGGGATTATTCTATTACATGGTCCCGCGCCTGTGCGGCACGAAGCTTTGGAGCGAAAAGCTGGGCATCGCAACAACGCTCTTTTATTCCATCGGCGTCTTGGTGATGATTTTGGGCGTCCTGAACCCAATGGACTCTCTTGATCCCTGGATTATGACCAAAGGCAAAGAATACGAGGAATGGCCGGTCGTGTCCAGCTTCTTTATCTTCTTTGGCTGGATCGGGCTGATGGTCAACCTGCTTCAGACGTTTTCGCGGCGCACCTACAACCAGATGTATGTCGCACTTTGGTACATCATGGGAATGCTGATGTGGACGCCGTTTGTGTATTTGATTGGGAACTGGCCTTCTCAGATCATTCACTCGGCGGCATTTATGGGCCTGAATGATGCCAACACGAACTGGTTCTATGGGCATAGCGTGGTCGGACTGGTCGCGACGCCCGGTGCCCTCGCCGTTGCCTACTACTTCCTGCCGAAGTCGGCAAACGCGCCTCTTTATAGCCACAAGCTGTCCTTGATTGGGTTCTGGTCGCTCGGCGCGATCTACATTTGGAACGGCGCTCACCACATGATTTACGGGCCGATCCCGTACTGGCTGCAAACCGTGGCGACGATTTTTTCGTTCCTGCTGTTCGTGCCGGTGCTGTCGGCGGTGACGAACTTCTTCGGCACCATTCGCGGCGAGTGGCATCAATTGCGCTCCAATGTCCCTCTGAAATTTATCATTGCCGGAACCTGCTTTTATCTGTTAGTGTCAACGCAGGGGTCGTTCCAAGCTTTGCGCTCGCTGAACGCCGTGACGCACTTCACAGACTGGGTCATCGGGCATTCGCACATGGCGATGTTTGGGTTTGTGACGTTCTACGCTTACGCCGGCTGCTACTACGCTCTGCCGCGCATGTACAAAAAACCGCTGTATTCGGAAGGCATGGCGGACTGGCATTTTTGGCTGTCGTTTGTCGGGTTCATTTTGTTCAGCACCGCGCTGTGGATCGGCGGCTTCAATCAGGGCATGGAATGGAATGATCCCAACCTGCCGTTCATTTCGACGGTCAACGACATGAAACCGTTCTGGCACGTCCGGGCCATCGGCGGCGCGTTCATGCTGATCGGCATGTTCCTGTTCGCGTTCAACTTGTACAAAACGTCTACCATGCCGGTGGCGACGGATGACGGCAGCGAGCTTGGAATTGAAGACCCCTCCCGCACGCCCAGCACCCTGACGGCGCGGGTGTAGAATGCCCCCCAGCCCCCAATAATGGGGGAGCAATATGCATTTAGGGACGGGTGCGTTCTTGTCCGTTCCTGCTCCCCCAATATTGGGGGCTGGGGGGGACTTCGATGGGTTCCGAGAAAACAATTATGCTTCAAATACTGATACCCATTCTGTTTATTGTCTTGGTCGGAACCCTGCTGGCAATTCTCCGGCAAAAGCCGGAAAAAAGCGCCATGCTGACCGGGCTGGGCATTTTGATGACCTTTGTGATTGGCCTGACGTTTACGATGCTGATACCGTCGTTTAACGAAAACTGGTCGCAGAATACGGCGAAGAACCCCGGCCGCTACCACGCGATTTACTCGACCACGGAGCTTGCAGCGGCGGAGCGCGAGAGCCGCACTCCGGCGACATTCGCCGGCGACGTATCCGCGCAGCCCTTTGGAACCGTGGTCGGCTACACGGCGCAGCAGGAGCGCGGACGGCGGATTTATCAGCGCGAAGGCTGTATGTACTGCCACTCGCAGCAAATTCGGCCCCTGGCAAACGAAATCAAGCGCTACTCTATCGGCACGTCGGTCGCCCCGATTGCCGACGAGCGCGAGTACATTTGGGACCAGCCGCACTTTCTCGGAACCCGGCGCATCGGACCCGATTTATCGCGGGAAGGCGGCAAGTACAGCGACGACTGGCACTATTCGCACTTCTATTACCCGCGCCAGATGGTGCCGGGGTCTATCATGCCGGCGTTCACCTGGCTGTTTGACGACACGGACAAAGTCAACCCGAAACCGAAACAAGATGCCCGTGATTTAGTCGCGTATGTCCAGACGCTCGGCTATGGCCGTCAGGTCCCCGACGGCCACGGCGGCTGGCGTCCCTGGCTGAAGCCCGAAGACCAGCAGTACACGCAGAAGACCGGCGAAGGCCAGGTTCTGCGGATCAACCCGAACGTCAACGGCGGCAAAGGCGGACAGGTGCGCGGCGGTGACCAGGTCTCGCCGACCAATCGGGTCACACCCGGCGGAACGCTCTAACGCGGAACGCGCTCGGCTGAGATGCAGGTATACTAAAGCGGGCGCAGTCGCGCCCGCCTTTTTGTGCTGAGAAGTCACCGGCACTGAAAAGCAGAATGCCGACAGCATTTAGTCCCGCAGGGACTTTCACGCGAGAGCAGACCGGCACTTCCAGTGCCGGTGCATGGAACGTGTCGGTTCCAAACTTTGGCAAGCAGTATGCTCGACCTCACTGACCGAATCATCCAGACGCCCACACTGACGCAAGCAGCGAACGGCAATCTGAAATGGCACGCGCCGCGCCGCCTGCTCCAAATCCTGTGCGGTCTCTTGCTCGTCGTGCTGCCGTTCACCAACGGCCTGCGGCTGGATTTACGCCGGGACGAGTTTTACTTTGCCTGGCACAAGATGGCCGGGCATGACTTATTTTTGCTGCTCTGGGTGGCCCTGCTTGGGACTGCTCTGCTGTCTGCCGTCTCATTCCTGTATGGACGACTCTGGTGCGGCTGGGTCTGCCCGCAGACTTTAGCGTCCGACTTCGCGGATTCGCTGAGGACGCGCTTGGATAAAGCGTTTCGGACACGCCCCGGCAGGCCGCGCTTTTGGCTGTCGCGGGCTGTCTGGACGCTGGGCATTTTGGCGGTTTCGCTGGGAGCCGGCGTCACGCTGGCTTCCTACTGGCTGGCCCCGCGCACGGTGCTTTTAGCGGCGGCTGCTCCGTGGGACGATTATTCGGCTGGGCTGACTGTGTATTTCACGGCCCTTGCGGTCGCCGCCGACATGCTCTGGCTGCGGCGGACCTTCTGCGCCCGCGCCTGTCCTTACGGGCCGCTTCTCAGCAGCCTGACGGATCAAAACACGCTGGCCGTGCGTTACCTCACGGAGCGCGACGGCGACTGCATTGGCTGTCACAAATGCGAAACCGACTGCCCGATGGGCATTGACATCAAGCAGGGCGTGGGACAGCATGGCTGCATCGGCTGCGGCGAGTGCATAGATGCCTGCAACGATGTCCTCGGCCTGCGCGGCAAGGCGGGCTTGATTGAGTTTCGGTATGGGACTGAACCAAAGCGCGTCACGCAAACTCTGACGCCCGCGCAGCGCCTCGGCTTTTGGGACAACCGGCGCTGGGGCGTTGCCGCCGCCATTCCGCTCTGCCTGGCCGTCGTTTTGTTTCTGATTTACGGCCAAACGCCGCTCTCCGCAAGCCTCAACGCAAACGGCGCGATCCTTCGCACGGCGGCAGGCGTCAGCAATGGCTACGAATTAACTCTCAGCAGCGGCAAGCCGCAGCCGGAGCGGCTGACGCTTACGGTGTCCGGCCTGCCCCAAGCCCGCGTCCAGCCGAATGCCATTCTCGCGCCGGGCCGCGACAGCGTCACCCTGCCGGTTACGATTACCAGCGCCGCTGCGAAGCCGGGGCGGACGCCGATCACGCTGCGCGTGACCGAAGGCGGCGCTTTTGAGACCGTGCAGACGATTTTTTACGCGCCCCCTCGTTAGGAACCCCCAGAAAGCTTTTTTATGCCACGCACCTGGAGCAACATTAAATACAAAGAAACGCGCAGTGCGGCCCAAAAAATCAAAAGCCGCCCGTCCAGCTTGACACTGTTCGTGGCGCTGATCGTGCTGAGCCTCGCCCTCTTCGGCGGCCTCATTGCTTACACCATGAATACGGTTTTGCGTCATCCGATCACCGAAATCCCAAATCTGGCCCATCCGCCGAAAGACGAGTAAGCCGATGCTGCAAGTAAACAGGGTCTTTATTCTCGTTGGGGCTGCCCTGGCCGTGCTGCTTCCTCTCAGGCCGGCGAATGCCGCTCCCATGCCGGCGATGTCCACGGAAGATTTCCTGAACCGTCTGGGCGTCAACACGCATCTGGACGGCCTGACGCCCCAAGACCCCTGGAATACGAATGCGGCTGAGGTCGGGGCGCAGCTCCGTTACCTGGGTGTACGTTTAGACCGCGACTGGGCGCATTCGCCGGCCGCAGGGCCGAAGTGGAAAGCCGTGCAGAATGCCTGGAGTCCGCTGGGGCGCTTCTGGACTTCTGTGGATGAAGGCAGCCCGGCCACTCAGCGCACGGTTTTGGGCGAAGAACAGGCCATTGACCGGGCCTACCCAGGGCTGATTTACGCGATGGGCGGGCCGAACGAAGAAGACGACACTTATCCGCAGGGGCTGGGCGCGACCCTGCCGGACGCCGCTTTAGTTCAGCAGTCTCTGTACGCCTGGGCGCACAGCGCGGGCCGAAACATTCCCATCAGCCAGATGGAGTTCGGCGCGGGATGGACTGCCGCGAATGCCTGGCAGGGCGACTATAATCCCCAAGACACCGGCATCCATCAAAATTATTCGCCGGGGCCGGCGGATTTCGCCGCCGCCCACACTTACCTGCATCAGCCGGGCCAGAGCTTTGCCGACGTGCTTACGCCGCTGCGCCGCCTCGCAAACCTGTCAACGCCCGGCAAGCCGGTCGCGCACACGGAAATCGGCGCGTACACGGGGGCAAACCTGCCCGCATCCGTGTTCGGCCAGTACCTTGTCATGGGCGCGTTTGACAGCGCGGCAGCCGGCGATGCCGCCTACCTCGTCTACGGTCTTCAGGACAGCGTCCCCGAAAATACCTACGGCTTTTTCTCCTCTCCCGGCGGCGGCCCGCACCCAGCCGCGCTTTATTTTCATGCCCTGACGACCCTGCTCCAAACTACGCGCGGCTCCTATGCCTCCGGCTCCGCACCGACCTTTAAGCCGCAGCCACTCGCTGTTTCTTTCACCGGGCCGACAAGTCATTTGGTCATGCAGAAGCCGACCGGCGAGTTCGTCCTTGCTGACTGGTCCGAGCAGCACATGATGGGCGGGAAGCATGACGTCACCGATACCATCACTCTTGCCAAGCCCGTCGCCACCCTGCGCGTCTACGACATTGAAGAAGGAACCGCGCCCTTCGCCGTACTACACCATGTCCGTCAATATACACTCCGCCTCAAGCCAAGCGACACCTACCTGCTGGTGCTGGACAGCGGAACAAAAGCCGGCCCGAACAAGTAGAACCCAAAAAGCCGCAAGGAATAAATCATGTCACGAACACAGAAATTGATTTGCGCCAGCCTTCTTTTCGCTGGCTTTGCCCTGATGGGTTTGTCTTCGGCGCAAGCCAAGCAAGACCATATTCAGCCTAAAGACCAATTAAGTTCGGGAACGCCGCTGTCGGCTGTTGATAAAAAGCACCTGCTGGAAGACAATTTTGTTCTTGTCCGAACAGTCGCAGCAATTCCACAAAGTGTTCGGGAAAAACTGCTAGGAAAAGAAGTGTTGTCCGGCATGGCGGATGCGGGCCAGCCTTACCAGATCACAGATTATATTACTGGTCCCAAGCCTTTACCGTTTCGCCGTTTGATTTATGCGGGAACATCGCCGGGTTATTGTTTTGTTTATTATGAAGGCGGGGGTTACGGAACCTATCAAGAGGTATCGCTATACCGCTTGATGCCGGGGCAGGCTGTCTTTGCATGGCAAGCCAATCTACGAGACCAAAGTAGATACCTGACGCTGGCGCAGCTTCAAAGCGCCGTTGCCGAAAGCAAGCTTTACAAAAAAGCGAAATAGAAATCAAACACGTTATGGCGGTTGCCATTCAAAACCAAACTTTATGCGATTTGTGCGGGTTGCCGGCGCGGCTGCCGGTTGAAGCGGAAATCGGCGCGAGAGCGTACACATTCTGCTGCGCGGGCTGCCGTCAGGTGTATCAAATCCTAGCGGAGAGCGACCAAATCGGCGAGGGGCAGGACCCGACTCAGACGACGCTGTACCAGCAGTGCCTTCAAATGGGCCTGATTGCGCGTCCTGAAAGCAATTTTGGGGAAGAAGCGGGTACAAAAGAGGCCGGTGCGGCCCCAACGTCGGCGGCGAAGGGTGACGGTCTGGACGTGACGCGGGAAGCGGCGTTCCAAATCGGCGGGATGTGGTGCGCGTCCTGCGCCTGGCTGATTGAACACGCGCTGGGGCAGATGAAAGGCGTCGAGCGCAGCCGCGTTTACTTCGCGTCGGACCTTGTCAAGATCGCCTACAAGCCCGCGAAAGTCGCGCCGGAAGCGTTTGTCGCCGCCATCAAGCGGCTGGGGTACAGCGCGGAGCCGTACACCGGCGAGGGCGGCAGCAAAGACAGCCCGCAAAGGCGTGCGCGGCGTGCGCTGTTTGTGCGGGCGGTGGTTGCGGTCATCTTTGCGGTCAACGCCGGCATGTTCCAGTTGCCGTTCTATGCCGACTTCTTTGCGAGGCAGGGCATCAGCGCCGATGCCGTCCGGTGGCTGCCGCGCGTCGAGCTTGCGCTGTCCCTGCCGGTGCTGTGGGCGGGCGGACCGCTGTTCGTGAAAGCCTGGGGCGCGGCGCGGCGCGGCGCGGCGATCATGGAGACGCTGATTACGGTCGGGGTCGCCGTGTCGTTTGCTTTCAGCGCCTGGGTGGTCGCACGCGGCGGCACGCATGTTTACTTTGACACCGCCGACATGCTGGTGGCGCTGGTGCTGGTGGGAAAACAGATTGAAGCGGGCGCACGGCACGATGCCACAGGCGCAATCGCGCTTTTATATGGCCTGCTGCCGGGCAAAGCGCTCCTTAAGTCGCCGGACGGGCGGGAAGTCTTAGTCGCGCTCGGCAAGCTGGGGGTCGGGGACAAGGTTGTGGTCCGGCCCGGCGAGCGCATTCCCTGTGATGGGCGCGTCGCCGAGGGCGCGGCGCTGGTAGACGAAAGCTTGCTGTCGGGTGAGGCCCGGCCTGTGGCAAAGCGGGTCGGGGACGCCCTGACCGGCGGCACGGTCGCCACCGATGCGCCGCTTTTAGTGGAAGTCACGCGCACCGGAACCGACACGACGCTGTCGCAGATGATCGCGCTGGTGGAATCCGCGCTGGCGGCCAAGTCCCCGGTGGAGCAGTGGGCGGACCAGATTTCGCGTCGCTTTGTCCCGGCGATGATTGCGCTGGCGATGGGGACAGCCGTCGTACTGGCAGTGCTGGGACATTCTGCGTCTGACTGCGTTGTCCGGGCCGTGACGGTGCTGGTGATCGCCTGCCCGTGTGCGCTGGGTCTGGCAACACCGCTGGCCGTGACAACAGGGGTCGGCGCAGCGGCGGCGCGAGGCATCCTCATCGGCAACACGGACGTTTTGCAGGTACTTCCGCGCGTGACCCACCTGCTGCTGGACAAGACCGGGACTCTGACCGAAGGCCGCTTTGCTGTCCGCGCATTCACCGGAACCCCAAGCGATTTGGCCGCGCTGGCCGCGCTGGAAGAAGCTTCGGAGCATCCGCTGGCGCGGGCACTGGTCGCCCATGCGCGTTCTTTAGGCATCGCCGCGCTGCCTGCGTCTGATTTCGCCCGCCATGAAGGGCAGGGCGTGACGGGAACCGTCAGCGGCCAAGCCTGGTTTATCGGCAACCGCGCCCTCTGTGCGGCTCAAAATGCTGCCATTGCCGATGTTCTGGAACAGCAGGCGTCGGCTGCGGAAGCGCAGGCGCAGACGGCCTTGTTTTACGGCAGGGTGGGAGCGGTCCTCGGCCTCATCACTTTGGGCGATGCCCTGCGTCCCGGTGCGGCCCGCGCGGTGCAGGCGCTTCGCGCGGCAGGGCTGACGCTGGAAGTCGTCAGCGGCGACGCCCGCGCGACTACCGACGCCGTCGCCCAGGCTGTCGGCATCGGGGAAGCGTCCGCGCAGATGCGTCCCGCCGACAAAGTCGCGCATGTCCGGCTGGCTCAGGAAACCCAGATCGCCGCAATGGCGGGGGATGGCATCAACGACGCGCCGGCCTTAGCGCAGGCCAATGTCGGCATTGCATTCGGCTCCGGCACCGAGATCGCCCGCCGCGCGGCGGACGTTACGCTCATCGGCGACGATTTGCAGCGCCTGGCTAACCTTTTCACCCTGGCCCGGCGCACGGCAAGCATTATTCGCCAGAACCTCTTTTGGGCCTGCTTGTACAACGCTGTTTGTATTCCCCTCGCCGTCATCGGCCTCATCAAAAACCCCATCTTCGCCGCCGCCGCCATGCTGGTCAGCTCCTTAAGCGTCGTCCTCAACACCCGCCGCCTCAGCCGGCAATTGGCACAAGCGGAAACGCTCTAGTCCAAGCGAGCCAGTATTGCTTCTACATCTGGCGCTGCATGAAAATACCAGGTTTTGCCAAGTTTACGCGCTTCCATGATCCCACGATCCACCAGATTTAATAAGTCGGTTCTTGCCGTCTGGTAAGTGACGGCGTGGCTTGTTTGATGTCCTCCAATCATATACCGCTGTTGCGGGTGTCGAAGAGCGTGACTGATCAGCGCCCGCTGTCGGTGGTTGAGAAGCAATGTTCCGCGCAAAGTTTGATCCATCTGATTAATGCGCTGGGACTGCAATTCAACGTATTTGTGTAGATCGTCAAGCGCCCGCTGAATGACCTCAATCTGGTACTGCAAAAAATAAGTCAGGTCGTTGTCGTCGGTCTCGGTATAAAGAAATGAGCGGGCGTACTGAATGGGTGCTTTACGGAGTATTCGTGAAATCGAGATAAACTCGAACAACCAAAATCCGTGCCGCAGCATGGACCAGTAAAATAAAGCTCGCGCCGTGCGCCCGTTGCCGTCTACAAACGGATGGTCGTATGCCAGCCAGAAGTGTAGAACGAGTGAGCGCAAAACCGGATGTACGAAGTAATCTGGTGTCTCACCATTGGCAAATTTGCACATCGTTTGCATCCGCGCATCAAGCTCCTCCGCCGCCGGGGGGATATGAAAGACGCCGTTTTCCGCATCTCCCACGACAATTTCTTCCTCCTCGCGGCGAAGCCGGCCCGCCGCTGATGGGTCATCTAATGTCTCTTCCGTCACGCTACGGTGGATTTCAAGCACAAGTGCCGGAGTCAGCGGCCTGTCTTTCCACTGCCCGATTTGCTTCATTGTCAGAAAGTTGTTCAGAATCATCCGCTCGTCACGGTCGCGGGGTGGCCGCGACGAACGTAGCATTTCTTTGGCGACTTCGCGTGTAGTGGCTGCGCCTTCAAGCTGGCTGGAAGTAATCGCCTCTTCAATCAGTGACGATACATAGTACTGGTCTTTTGTTTCCGCGTTCGTCACCGATGCTGGAATGCCGATGCGTCCGCCTGCGCCGAGGTCCGTATGATGGAGCTGCTCGGAAACAAAGTCCGTAACTAAAAACCGGAACGGCTGCTTTGACTTGTCGTGCAAAGGCAGTTCTTTGAAAGAGTAGCTTCGATTAAGTTTTAGCCCCAGCCACCAAGTTTCACTGGAAAATCCCTCCGGGGGAGACAAATGGCGCAAATGGTCCCAATGATGGTATTTGTCACTTCGGGGCAATGCGCGGACGCTTTCCGCTATTTCAAGTATCTGTTCCATGCCAAATTTTTGTCTTAAGGCACTCATCAGGGGTGGCGAAGTCGGGATTTTCATTAGTTTGCCTTCATACTAAATTGT
>CAXUBO010000075.1:17112-18932 GCA_964249345.1 uncultured Armatimonadales bacterium
ATACTAAATTGTCATAAATTAGTATCAAATTAGTATTTGAAAATCAACATTTCAGATTGATCTCCTCCGGTGGGATCGGGTAGGATCGGATCGCCTTCTTGAGAGAGGAAATCCGACCCTTGCCCGACCTGCCTGCGCTCGCTTCCAACCTCGCTACGCTTGACCTCTTTGACCGCGCCGACGCCGCCGGTCCCTCGCCCCGCGCCGCCGCGCTGATGGCCCCTGTTCCCAGCTTAGACGCCGCCTCCGTGCAGGAAGCCCGGCCCGGTTACGGCGACCCGCCCGCGCCGTTTTATGCATCGCCCGACGACGCCCTGCGCTTGTATCAAGCCGACGCTCTGGACCTGCTGCGCCGGATGCGGGATGAGTCGGTGGACATGATCTTTGCTGACCCGCCGTACTTTTTGTCCAACGGCGGCATCACCTGTGTTGGGGGCCGCATGGTCAAAGTCGACAAAGGCGGCTGGGACAAAAGCGCAGGCATCACCGGCGACCACAACTTCAACCTGTTGTGGCTGGACCAGTGCCGCCGCCTCTTGAAGCCGAACGGCACGCTTTGGGTTACGGGAACCTCGCACAACATCCACAGCGTCGGCTACGGCCTGCAAGTCTTGGACTATAAAATCTTAAACGACATCGCCTGGTACAAAGTCAACCCGCCGCCTAATCTCGCCTGCCGCTACTTCACCCACGCCACCGAAACCATTTTGTGGGCCGCCAAAAGCGCCAAAAGCCGCCACACGTTCAACTACCCGCTGATGAAAGAGCAGAACAACGGCAAGCAAATGCAGTCCCTTTGGCAAATTATGCCGCCCGGCAAATCCGAGAAGCGTCACGGCAAGCACCCCACCCAAAAGCCCGAAGCCCTGCTGTGGCGCATCGTCGCTGCGTCCACCTCGCCCGGCGAATTGGTCCTGGACCCCTTCTGCGGCTCCGCCACCACCGGCGTCGCCTGCGCCCGCCTGGGCCGTAGATTTATTGGAATAGAGCGCGAAACGGAGTTCTTGACTTTAGCCGTGAAGCGTTTAGCAGATGAAGCAAAGCAGGTTACACTCGTGTTTATTTTTGCTGGAACATCAAAAAAAAGCGGGGTGGAAGCGAAGCAAAGAAAGCAGCAGGCAAAGTCTTTAACTTGGACTGATATTGTGTTCAGCGCCTTGACGTCATTAGGGGGAGAAGGCAACTTGAACGAAATAAACCAGGTTGTAGAAAAGAACCCACGGACGCGGTCAAACCCAACTTGGCATTCTACGGTACGTCGTGTCGTGAGGCAATCAGAGAAGATTTCAGCGGTTGGGCGCGGTCGATATAAACTTCATTATGATTGAGTAAAAGCATCGCTAACAAGTAAGTATCTGCCTTGACCCAAAAACTGCAAGAGGTTCAAATCGCGAAGTATTTGTAACTGCTGACGTATCTTTTCACGGATGCGATGGTTTTCAGGATGCAGTGCCGCGAAATGAGCTTCAATTTGATAAACTTCGCTTAACTCGAACGGGCGGTTCCTGAACTGGCTGATGGCGTTCAGCACGTCCAGCGTCCAGCCTCTACTTGTCACATTCAGTTGAGACAAAGGCCGTAGCTGTTGATACTGCTGCCGCACCGCCGTTGCAGAAGCCGGAGCGCCTTCATGCACTAAGAGCAGCTTACCCTCTGAGGCGATGGCACTGAGAAGGATATTGCAGCCAACCCATCCCGCCCGTCGCGCTGTTGGACCAAGAGGATTACGCTTTTCAATAGATGAAGCTGAAAAGAAAAAAGAAGGCACCAGCAACAACCGCTTAACTTGCCATGTTGCTGTATATTGCATGACAAGTAAG
>CAXUBO010000075.1:18942-19763 GCA_964249345.1 uncultured Armatimonadales bacterium
CCATCATTTTGTCGTAATCTGCATCTGCAACTTTTTGCTCACTCCAAGTCGCTCTGCTTTTGAGTTGATAAGTTTGCTGGCATTGGGGGCAGACAAAATCAATCGCAGGCGTGTTATTCGGACTTTGTATCAGATGGTTGCTGTCACACGCCGAACAATACAGATTCTCCAAACCCCAATGCTCTGAAATCCGTCTTGCAATTTGTGACTTACTTTTATAGCCGCCTGCCAGATTAGTATCCAGAGATAACAACAAAGTGGGTTCCTTTTTAGCCGCGCAGGGTCTTAAAGTGAGCGAGGGAGGAGAGCAACCTAACCCACATCTGAAAGGCTCCAGTCTTCATGGGCCACGCCGATTTTGGCGAAGTGGGCGGAGTTGGAAGTGACGACGGTAAAGCCGTTCGCCAAAGCGACGGCAGCGATGCGGCAGTCTTGGGAACCGGCACGTTTAATGGCAGCGAGGAAGTCACGAAAGAGTTGGACGGCGTCATCGTCATAGCGTAGAACAGACACACGGTTCAGCTCAAGCACTAGGTCCGTAAGAAAATCATAAGTGACGGGCAGGTGCTGCTCCTGCTTTGCGCGAGCCTGGTTGATGGCGTCAAGACGCCCGCGCAGCATTTCTTCCGATGTAATCACGCAGATATAAACTGATCCTGGCGCTGTTTGGGAAACCCGGCGCAGGATAGTTGTATTACGGCGCAGCATGTTTGAGTAGGTATCAGTGTCAAGAAGGCACACACGCTACTCCGCGTTGTCCCACGCCGCGTCCATTTCGCGGCGGTGGCGGCGAATGGAGTCCATCATGACATCCCAATAGG
>CAXUBO010000076.1:0-19760 GCA_964249345.1 uncultured Armatimonadales bacterium
GGGGGCGCGGCGGCGGCAACGCTGGCGCTGATGGGGCTGGGAATGCGGTACGCGCCAAGTTCGCCAGCGCCGGAAGCCCAGACAGACGCACCGGCTCGCGGGCCGCTGGCGGGCGTGACCGTGGTGCTGGACCCCGGACACGGCGGGGCCGACCCCGGCACGACCGCCGGGCCGCTGTCGGAAGCCGCGCTGACCTACCGCACCGCGTCCGAACTGTCGGCCTCGCTTCAGTCCGACGGGGCAGCCGTCGTGTACACCGTTCGCAGCCGCTGCCTCAATCCTATCCTCGCCGCCGTCGAGCCGCCGCCGGAGCGGCCCGATGACGCGGTTCTGGCGGCAACCGGCGAGGCTCTCAGCGTGCGCCATTCCGCCCGCCCGCTCTGGCAGCGGGCCGCCGTCGCCCAAAGCGTCTGGGCCTCGCGCCGACGCCGTGACCCGCAGGCGGCGCGAGACGTTTTCTTTGTGTCGCTGCATTTTGACCAATCTTCCGCACCCGGCCTTCAAGGCGGCATTGTCTGCGTAGACCGCCGCTGCGCGTCCGTGCCAAAACTGGCGACCGTGCTGGCGGCGCAAATGGTGGAGGGCAATCTGGGCCGCAGCGGCGACTTCCACGGCGTCCCGGACTTGTCGGGCCGCGAGCTGGGTGTGCTGGACCCGCGCTTTAATCCCATTCCCGAAAAAGTCCTGCTGGAAGTCGCCACGCTCTCAAACCCCGAAAACGCCGCCGAAGCCGCCGACCCCGCATGGCGCAGCGAGGTTGTCCGCCGCATCACGCAGGCCATCACCGAGACGCATCAGCAGTAGAGCAAACCCCTTAAATCCCCGCCTTCTGCCAAATATCGGTCATGGCCGCGCCGACGCGCTCCAGCCGTGCGATGTCCGACGGCAGGGCGCTTAAATTGACGAACGGCTCCGGGGTCACCGGACCATCGTAGCCGATGGCTTGAAGCGACTGCAAGAAAGCGGCGATGTCAATGACGCCTGTTGCGCCCGGCAGGTCCCGCACGCCGTCCTGCTGTTCGTCCACGGGAACGCCTGCGGGAGCGTCGTTGACATGCACGACCACCACTTGCGCGGGCGACAGCGCCCGCAGCTCGTCAAGCGTGCCGTGCGACGTGTACCAATGGTAGCTGTCCAACAGCAGCCCGACATTCGGCCCGATTTCCCGGCCCATCGCCAGCATTTCGCCCATCGTATGGATAAACGGGTACTTCTGCGTATCTCGCAGGGTCTTCGGTCCAATAAACTCTAATCCCAGCGTTATGCCGTGATCGCCTAAGATTTTTGCCACCGGCGTGAACCGCGTGACATGGAATGCTTTGTTTTCTTTGAATTCCAATGTGTCCGAGCAGGGCATGATCCAGGTCATGGTCCGAGTCGCGCCGATGGCCGCCGCCGCTGCCGCCAGGCGCGGCAGATTGTTCAAGCCTTCTTCCCAGGCATCCTGCGTCCCGCGCCACTCCACCGGCAGCCCAAAGCCCGCCGGCTGAAGGCCCGCCTCGGTGAACCGGGCCGCCACAGCGTCTTGGCCGTGCAGTTCCACCAGATCGGCGATCTCCGACGGGTTGATCTCGACGCCCCCAAAGCCGCCGATCTTTGCCGCGTCCAGCCTGTCCTCCAAAGTGCCGGCGGAAACCCCAATTGCGCCGGGGCTAAGTCCTTTGTACATAGATGTTCTCCTTTTCTTTCTTTACTCCGCTCGTTTCCTAGTCAAACGGCCCGCGCCCGAACGACAAAATTAAGTACCAGAGGGCTAAATACCAGACCCGGCGGCCCGCGCCCGGCGCGGCATGGGAAATCGCGCCCACCGCGCCGTGCAGGACACCGGCGGGACGCAGCGCGATTTTATTTTTCGCGCAGGTCCGGCAGCGTGTCCCGGCAGGCGTGTAGACGGTGCATTTCGGGCAGATCGGCGCCTCGCACCGCCCGCACCGCAGGCGCGTGACGGTTTTCGTGTGCCGGCAGCAGTACCATGCGCCGTCGTCGCCGGGAACGGCCACCGCCTCACTTTTCGTAAGCGCCGCGCCGCACTCGCCGCAAAACTTTTTGTTGTCCGGTGCGCTCGCTTTGCACTGGGAACAAACCATTATGTTGCCTCCTGGAAAATAATTTAGAAAATAACTTACGGGCATTGTAACAAAAATTGCCGTCTTGCACAAGTGCCAAAAACGCCGGATTGCCGAAATCCCGTGCAGGAAACCCGGCGCACTCTGCCGTAACTAAGCGCAGAGGAAAACTCTATGTCACTGCGTCAGTCATTTTTGCGTCAGTCATTTTGCTGGTGGACGTTCGCCCGACGCGGCGTTTCCGACCCGGAACTCTTGCAGGCCGCAAAGGCCATCGGGTATGAAGCCGTTGAGCTGATCGGCGAAGAACACTTTGAACGGGCGCGTGACCTGGGCCTGACAATTGCCTCGCACAACGGGCAGCGAAGTCTGGACCGGGGCTGGAATGACCCCGCCAATCATTCCGCGCTCGCGGCAGAGCTGCACTCCACTCTGGCGCTGGCACATGCCTATCGAATTCCCAGCTTGATCGTCTTCAGCGGGAACCGCCAAGCCGGGCGCTCGGACGAAGCCGGGCTGGAAAACACCGTGCGCGGCCTGGCACAGCTCGCGCCCGCCGCCGCCCAAGCCGGCGTCACGCTGCTGCTGGAGCTTTTGAACAGCAAGGTGGACCATCCCGGCTACCAGTGCGACCGGACAGCGTGGGGGGTCGAGGTCTGCCGCCGGATCGCTTCCCCGCGCGTCAAGCTGCTTTGCGACATTTACCACCTCCAGGTCATGGAAGGCGATCTCCTTCGCACGATTGAAGCAAACTCTGCGGAGATCGGCCACTACCACACGGCAGGCAATCCGGGCCGGCATGACTTGGACGCGGCGCAGGAAATTTTCTACCCGCCCCTTTTTCGAGCCATCGCCGCCACTGAATACACCGGATTTGTCGGCCACGAATTTACGCCAAAAGGCGATCCCATCGCTGCCCTGCAAGCGGCCTACGCTCTTTGCCGGGACTCTTTTTCCACTCAAGGAGCCGCTGATGACGCCTGACATTCCAGTCTTTTCTTTTGCCCGCCTGGCGTCCGGCAGCCTGCCGCCGGCTCAGTTCGGGGACCTTGTCGGGTCATTTGACCATGCGACGCTCGTTCCCGAAGGCGCGGCCCGGCCCGACAACAACCATGTTTACCTGTGGATCAAAGTTGCGGGTGGCGCAGGTGCCGGGCTGTACGAATGCGCGTTCAACATCCACTCCACCGACCAATCCAACGTTCTATTTACCGACTGGCCGGAAGACATGACCGGAAAAACGCTGCCGCCGGAGGGCTTCACCCAGCCGCAGTTAAGCTACGCGGCGCTCGGCCTCAAAGACGCCGATTTCGCGCCGGTCCAGCAGGGCGATTTGCAGACGCTTGTCATGCATTACGCCGAGACCTGCGTTCTGATGGCCGCTTACGGCACGACTTATTCTGATGGGACCGGCCTGCACGACATTCACCTGAACGCGGGAGAGCCGCCCGGCAGCAGCCATGCCGGCCGCACCGGACAGGACGGCGCGTTGGTGTTTTATTTCTCCGGCAGCAGCGGCGCGGCCTTGTCCGCGCACTGGATTTTTGTCAAGTTTGACACGCAAACTTTAGCCTGAGACACCCAAATTGTGCTATAATGTTTCAGATAATCTTTTGGGTGAACAAGCAGTTTGAGGAGCGTTAAGTTCGGCTATGGATACCAGTGATTTCCGCAACGGCATTTCAATTGTCATGGACAATGACATTTATACGATTACCGATTTTCAGCATGTCAAGCCCGGCAAGGGCGGCGCGTTTGTGCGCTCCACGCTGAAAAATATCAAGAACGGGCGCACGATTGACAAGACCTGGCGGGCCGGAGAGCGCATGGAACAGGCGTTTCTGGAACGCAAGACGGTGCAATATCTGTATAACGATGGGGCCGAGTATTTTGTCATGGACCCGGAGACGTTTGAGCAGACTTCTGTTCGCAAAGATCAGATCGGCGATGCGGTCAAGTATTTAAAAGAAAACATGGAGCTGAGCGTCCTCAGCCACAAAGACGCCATTATCGGCATTGAAGTCCCAAGCTTCGTTGAGCTGGAAGTGACCGAAACCGCCGGCAGCGAGAAAGGCGACACCGCCTCCGGCGGCGGCAAGCCCGCCACGGTAGAAACCGGCGCGGTAGTCAGCGTCCCGTTCTTCGTAAAAGTCGGCGACAAGATCAAAATCGATACGCGCAGCGACCAGTATTTGGAAAGAGTAAAATAATGCGGGCCGTCGGCCCGCAAGGTGGGTGCTTATGCCTGAACGGATTGATTTAACCGAAGCGCCGCTGCCCCGCGCCCCCCGCCCCAAAAAAGGAAGCACTGCCCGTGGGACCGGTGTTCCCAAGCTGGATGGGTTCGCCGTGCGCCTCCTCGGCATCGCGGCGGTGGCCTGCGGCTTGTTTCTGTTGTACCTGCTTTGGGGGCTTCTCAGCGGCGCGTGGTCGCATGAAGCGATGGGACATATGCCTGCTGCCGCCCGCGCCCAGCAGATGGAAAACATCGCGCTGGTCTTCCGCCTGCTGGAAGGCGCAAGCTTTGCCCTGATTTTGTCCCTGCTGGTTTCCGCCGCCCGCGCCGAAGGCGTCGGCTACTGGCTGCTCGGCGGCGCGGCCTTTTTCAGCGTCGGAACCCCGTTCTTGACCGAGCAGGTCTACGGTTTTACCCATCATACGGCAAGTAAAGCCAGCCAGCTTGTCTTGACGGACTCCGGTACGCTGGCCTGGATGTTCGGCATTCCCGGCGTTCTGTGGACCGTGGTGGACATCGGCCGCCGCCTGGCCTCCGCCGCCGACATCGCCGCCGTACAGCGGGCGAACGCCAAGTACGGCCACGGGGTCCAGAAGCAGAAGGAAAGCACCCAGCGCCAGGTCTTTTTAGGCCGCTGCTGGGAAGGCCCGTTCTGTAAAGACCATATCCGCCAGAAATGCCCGATTTTCATTGAAAAGAAAGGTCCCTGCTGGCGGCGCAAAGAAGGCTGCATGTGCGAGGAGCGCATTGTCCTTCAAGCCATGATCGCCCCGGACTGGAAAGACCAGATGACCCGCGCGAACCAGGCGCTTTCCCTCGGCACCGGCGCCCGCAAAGTCCTGACCCCGGAAGCCAAGCGCGAACGCTGCCGTGGCTGCGTCATCTACAACGAGCATCAGCGGCAGAAGCACAAAGCCCTGACGACCCTGACCCTCATCGGCATCCCGGCCCTGCTGATTGTCAACTTCGCCTGGCTTCAGCATTCCGTCAACCACTTTCTGAATGTCATGGACGCTGCCGCGCAGCATTTTTCGTTTACCGGCAACGGCACCGGCCTTGCCGTACTGCACGGCGATTCTTATGCCATCTTTGCCTGGGTCATGGTTTTCGTCTTCGCCGTCGTTCTGCTGTCCCAGGCCCTGAAACTGGTAGAATACATCTGCTTCACGCTCAAAATCTAGCTTTATGAACTTAGACCTTGCCGAAAAAATCGTCGCGCTGCTAGGCCAGTATCCTGTTTCCGAGATCGCCGTTGAAACCGAAACCTACCGGGTCCATGCCGTCAGGCCGCTCGGCGCTGCCGCGCTGCCGCCTGCCCCGCAAGAGTTCGTGGGAGACGCGCCGGGGGAACTTGACGCTGCCGATGAGATCGTGCCGCAAAGTCAAGAAAAAAATGAAGACCTACGGCTGCTTTCCGCACCGATGGTGGGTATCTTCTACCATGCTGAGCCGCCGCTGTCTTTAGGCGCGGAAATCAAGGCCGGCCAGATGATCGGCAGCATTGAGTCCATGAAGCTGATGAACGACGTTGCCGCCGAGGAAAGCGGGCGCGTGGTGGACGTTCTCGTCGAGGACGGCGCTCCGGTGGATTATGGCCGGGCGCTTTTTCGCCTGTCTTCTTTGTAGCACAGCTTGGTCACACAGCACAGGCTCGTCATACAGCACAGCTTGGTCGTATAGCAAAGGAGCGATTTCATGCAAGCGATGCGTACTCACCGTGCCGTCCATCAGCGCGGACAGTGGTCCCTGGTCGGCATTCTCGTTTCCCTGACCATTATCGCCATCCTCTCCGCCTGGTACTACGCCAAGATACTGAAGCCCCAGGCCGGCTCCCACAACGGGGCGCCCGCCGCCGAGCAAAAAGCCTATGGCTCCGTGTGCAGCGTCTACCAGTCCCAGATCAACGACGCCGTTATTATGTACAAAAGCGACCACAATGAGCGCAATCCCCGCAGCTTCGAGCCGCTCCGCAAGTACGGCGTCACCGACGACATCCTGAAAGCCGAAGGCTGCCAGTTCCAGTTGGATGCGTCCACGGGAACCGTGACCGAAATTGGTCACGGTCAGGCCGCGCCGAACGCCCAGCCGGTGGTCATCAGCAGCAGCGGCGACGCCGCCCCCGCTGCGTCTTCCGCGCCCGGCCCGTACTGGCAGCAGTCCGCGCCCCAGCAAGCCCCGGCTTCCGCGCCCGACGGCCAAGCGTCTTCTGAGCGCGGCCCCGGTGGTATCACCCTCCCGCCCACTTCCAGCACCATTCCCGCCGACGGCGGGGGCGGCGGCGAATAATCTTGATCTTTGTCCGAAGGACACCGCCTTGCCGAGGTTTTCTACAACCCCGGCGCTTTTTATTGCCATTATGTTCAAAAAAATCCTCATCGCCAATCGTGGCGACATTGCCGTGCGCGTCATCCGCGCCGCCCGTGAGCTGAAAATCCAGACCGTTGCCGTTTACTCCCAGGCCGACGCCGACTCCCTGCATGTCCGCCTCGCCGACGAAGCCGTCTGCATCGGGCCGCCGGAGCGCAAAGGCTCGTACCTGAACGCGCCCAATATCCTCAGCGCCGCCGTCATCACCGGCTGCGATGCCGTCCATCCCGGCATCGGCTTCCTTGCCGAGGTGGCCTCATTCGCCGAAATGTGCGATGCCATCGGCCTCAAATACATCGGCCCGCCGGTTCGGGCGATTGAGCTGATGGGCGACAAAATCGAAGCCCGCGCGACGATGGAGAAAGCGGGCGTTCCCATTGTTCCCGGCACCAACACCGCCCTGCGCGATCCCCTCGAAGCCGCCCGCGTCGCCGCCCAAATCGGCTTCCCCGTGATGATCAAAGCGGCAGGCGGCGGCGGCGGGCGCGGCATTCGCGTGGTTCAGAACGAGGAAGAGTTCCCGAAAATCCTCAAAACCGCTCAGGTGGAAGCCGAGTCTAGTTTCGGCAATGCCGATGTTTACATTGAAAAGTTTATCGAGCATTTCCGGCACATTGAAGTCCAAATACTTGCCGACGAACACGGAAACGTCCTGCATCTCGGTGAGCGCGACTGTTCGCTCCAAACCCAGCGCTACCAGAAAATGGTCGAAGAAGCGCCCGCGCCTAACCTCGACCCCAATGTCCGCAAGCGCATCTGCGACGCCGCCGTCAAAGCCGCAAAAGCCGCCAGCTACACCAATGCCGGCACCGTCGAGTTCATCGCCGCTCCCGACGGCAAGTTTTACTTTATGGAAATGAACACGCGCCTGCAAATCGAGCATCCCATCACCGAAATGGTCACGGGACTAGACCTCGTCAAATGGCAAATTCGCATTGCCGCTGGCGAGAAGATGCCGTTTTCCCAGCGCGACATCCACTGGACCGGCCACGCCATTGAAGTGCGCCTCACCGCCCGCGACCCTGCCCGCGACTTTGCGCCCTCCGCCGGCAAAATTACGAGCCTGCGCCTCCCTGGCGGTCTCGGCGTCCGCATTGATACCCACGT
The DNA here is from genome assembly GCA_964249345.1 of uncultured Armatimonadales bacterium. GTDB lineage: Bacteria > Armatimonadota > Armatimonadia > Armatimonadales > Capsulimonadaceae > JANXMY01. The sequence continues at coordinate 7,777 of CAXUBO010000076.1, forward strand.
CTACGCCGGCTACGAAGTCCCGCCGTACTATGATTCGATGATCGCCAAAATCATCGTCTGGGACGACACCCGCGACGCCGCCATTAACCGAATGCAGCGAGCGTTGGATGAAGTCGAGATCACCGGCGTCAAGACCGACTTGGAGTACCACAAAAAGATTCTCGCTAACGCTGCCTTCCGCAAAGGTGATTTGAACACCAAGTTCCTCGCCACCCATGTGACGGAGTAGAGAAGAGAGCAGGGCCATGAAAAAAGCACTGGAATGCCTTCTTGTATGGCTCGCAATTTGGGTCTGCCTGCACGAGGCGCACTGGATGCTCGTTCATTATTTCGTCTCTGTGCTGCCTGCGGCGCTCGCCCCTGCGTCATGGACTGGTGACGGCATTGACGCATTTTTCATCAAGGTCTTTATGAGCCTTCAAGATTACATGCACAAGGCGACGGAGAAATGGCAGAAACCCACCCCGGCTCGTTCCTCGTCGACTCTCCCGAAGCGGGAAGGTGAGGAGTAAGTTTACACTAGGCTGTTGTCTGCGGCATTTAGTCGCGGAGCGACTTTCACTTAATAGTAGCCCGGCACTTCAGTGCCGGGTTTGATGCGGTTGTGGGAACCATACCATAATCGGAACCATACCATAAATGGTACGGCTATACAGCGAAGACGCTAGAAAGTACCGCTTCACGGCACTGGGAAATTGTTTGGGGCGGGGCTTAACTTTATGGAGAAACGCAAATGATACTGACACTTGAAATACCGGCTGAACTCGACGTTGCCCGGCGCAAGGCTTTAGCAAATGCGCTTTCAGAAGCAGGTTTGCTCACTTCCGAGCAGGCCACCGCGCTTCTTGTGGAAGACCCTGCGAAAACTTTGCCGCTCACGCAGGGGTCGCCCGAATGGAAGGCATTGCTTTACCAAAAAGGCCCGGCTTCAGGAGTGACCCTGTCGCCCGAAACCACCAGCCGCGAAGCCATCTACGGGGATGACCTGCGATGAGCGCCCTTGTGGATACATCCTGCCTTCTGCGTCTGTCCGGCGAAAACGATCCGCGCGAAGCCGCGACCCAAATGGCGATGGACACCCTAGCCGAAAAGGGACGGCACTGGTCGTGGCCCCGCAGAACTTTGTCGAGTTTCGCGAAGTAGCGACTCGTCCTGCCGCCGTCAATGGTTTGGGCCTGACCCCGGATGCCGTGGAAGCGGAGCTGGATCGACTCGACTTGCTTTTCGCTTTGCTGCCGGAAGATGGGTTTTACCGGCACTGGCGCGACCTCTGCCGACAAGCGGGCGTTTCCGGTAAACAAGTTCACGACACTCGCTTTGTTCCGTCTGTGCCGGAACTGGTTGTTCTGACGCCCGATCAAGTGCTGGCAGGCGCGTGAAGCCATGCCGCTGCACACTGAAGTTTATGACCATTTTATCAGCGAAGCTTTACGCTAACTGAAAGGACATTCTATGAACCGAATTTTTGCATTTTTCTTTGTGCTGCTGACCGCCCTCCTTGCCGCGACCCCGCACACGGCGCAGGCATGGGCACCTAAGCAGGGGCCGCTGGAAACCCCGTGGGCGTCGCAGGTCAGCACAACCCATCCCTGGCCGGAATACCCGCGCCCGCAGCTTGTCCGCACCCAATGGCTAAACCTCAACGGCATCTGGCAGTACCAAAGCGGCGCAGCGAGCGATGCCCTGCCGACCGGACAAACGCTTTCGGGTGAAATTCGCGTGCCGTTCCCCGTCGAGTCGGCCCTGTCGGGCGTCATGGAGCATCACGACCGGCTTTGGTATCGGCGCTTCTTTGTCGTGCCGACGGCCTGGAAAAACAAGCGAATACTGCTGCATTTCGACGCCGTGGACTACGAAGCGCAAATCTTCGTCAACGGCAAAAGCGTCGGTGTCCACACCGGCGGCTACGAAGCGTTCGCGTATGATGTCACCGACTACTTGAAGGGCGGCGGCCCGCAGGAATTGATCGTCCGGGTCTACGATCCCACCGATCTCGGCGGGCAGCCGCGCGGCAAGCAGACCTTGACCCCCGGCGGCATCATGTATACCCCGACTTCCGGCATCTGGCAGACCGTTTGGATGGAACCCGTCTCCCGCACCGCCGCCGTTCAAGACGTCAAAGTCGTTCCCGATGTAGACAATCGGCGGGTGACGCTGACGGTCAGCACGCTTGCACCCGCGCCCGGCGCAAGCGCGGTGATCCGCATTCTTGCCGCCGGCATCGTCGTCAAGACCGTCGCCGCCCGGCCCAACGTCCCCGTTACCGTCTCGCTTTCAAGTCCCCGGCTGTGGTCGCCGAGCAGCCCGTTTCTGTATGACCTGGACGTGACGCTCTCGCAGAACAACCTTGTCACCGACCATGTCGGCAGCTACTTCGGGATGCGAAAGATTTCGCTTGGCAAAATCGGCGGCATTACCAAAATGCTGCTGAACAACCAATTTGTTTTTGAGATCGGCCCACTTGACCAGGGCTTCTGGCCCGACGGCATCTACACGCCGCCGTCCGAAGCAGCGATGAAGAACGATTTACAAACAATGAAATTGTTCGGCTTCAACATGGTCCGCAAGCACATCAAAGTCGAATCACAGCGCTGGTACTACTGGGCCGACAAACTCGGCCTGCTGGTCTGGCAGGATATGCCGTCGCCCAACTCGTACACCGATCACCCGCAGCCGATTGATTTGGCCGCGTTTGATCAGCAGGAGCGGCAGGTCATCCAAACCCACTGGAACCACCCCTGCATCATCATGTGGGTTATCTTCAACGAAAGCCAGGGGCGGCACGACACCCGAAGATTGGTCGGCCTCGCCAAGACGCTGGACCCGTCGCGACTCGCCGACCGGGATAGCGGCTCCGGCTACGACAAAAATGACCGTGACGTCGGCGACGTCCAGGATGTCCATTCGTACCCGCCGCCGAACGTCCCGCCGCCGAGCGACACGCAGGCCCTGGTCTGCGGCGAATACGGCGGCATCGGCCTGGACGTGCCGGGCCACATGTGGAAGATCGGCAATACCTACACCCAAGTGGACAGCCCGATAGGACTGGAAGAGCTTTATGGCGAGTTTACGAATGATCTGAAGTCGTTTCGAGATAAACAGGGCCTGAGCGCCGCTGTCTACACCCAAATCACCGATGTTGAAACCGAACTCAACGGCCTGATGACCTACGACCGTCGGCTCAAATGCAATCCGGCCATGATTGCCAAAGCCAATCGTTTCCAGTATCCAAGCCCGACCTATCGGGTCATCGTGCCGACTTCCGAGAAAGCGGCCCAGACATGGAAATATACGACGGCGGCTCCCGACGCGAACTGGACGAATCCTGGGTTCGATGACAGTGCGTGGAAAACTGGCCCCGGCGGCTTCGGCAACGCCGCCCCGGCCGGTGCGCCCGTCGGCACTCCCTGGACCGATACGCCCGGCGACATCTGGCTGCGGCGGACGTTCAACCCCGGTCCGCTGACCGCTTTGCAGCTTAGCCGCATTGTGGTTCGGGAGCAGCACGATGAAGACATTGACGTGTACCTCAACGGAGTTCTTGCCTACCATGCCGCCGGCTATATCTCGGCCTACGAATACAAGCCGATAAGCCGGGCAGCCCAGCTCAGCTTGAAACCGAATGCTGTAAACACGCTGGCCGTGCATTGCCACCAGACTATCGGAGGACAGTTTATTGATGTCGGCCTGACTGAGCGTACCCCTGGGCGGCCCTGAGCCGAAAGAAACCGCCCGTAGGAGTGAGTACATACAAAGTTTCTGCCCTAACTCCGAGGAGCCGGAACCGAACAGGAAGCAAAAACCAAACCAATGGCAATTGATTTTCCTGTTCTGGTCCCCCAAACTTAGGGCAGAGGAGCCTCTTTACAAACTTTGTTCATATCTGCCTGTAAGCCGCCGCACCTGCTGAAAACTCATGCCTAAATTCCGCCGTAAACCGCCGCGCGTTTTCTTTTCGCCGCGCCTCCTTGTCCCCGGCGGAATGGGCCTCGTTCTTGCGCTGAGCGTCTATGGCTTTGTCCACTTCACGCAAATTACGCTGTATCAGCAGGCGCATTTTGCCCCGGACTCCGCGCACCCGTGGGACGGTTACGCCGCCCTGAGCCTCTTCTGCGGCATGGCCGCGCTCGGTGGCCTGCTGCTCAGCCTGCGTGATCCCGCTCCAATGCGCTGGCGGCGCGGACACGCCGCAAAACGAGCAGCAGGGAAAGGGAGAGCGCAGGCAAAACGGCGGCGTTCGGGTACAATAAGGCAACAATGACACCCGATAGCTCTCATTCTCATTCGAGTTCTCATACGCACGGCGAAAGTCGCAGCACCCGGCGCGAGGCCCGCGAGCTGGCCCTGCGGATGCTGTTCCAGCTTGACCTCGGACGTCAGCCGGTGGACGAAGTCGTCGAAGCCGCCCTGGCCCAGTCCCAGCTTGAAGGCACGAACCGCGAGTATGCCGAAATCTTGGTGCGCGAAACGCTGAATCACTTGACCGAGATTGACCCGCGCATCGCCGCCCTTACGCCGGACTGGAACTCGGACCGGCAGGCAGTGGTAGACCGGAACATTCTGCGCCTCGCCGCCTACGAGCTGCTGTACCGGCCTGATGCCCCCGTTGCCGCCGTCGTCAATGAAGCCGTGGAGCTGGCGAAAAAATACAGCACCGCCGAGTCAGGCCGCTTCGTCAACGGCGTCCTCGGCGCACTCGCCCGCCGGCCGCGCGGCAATGAGACGACGGCTGAAGCCGCTGAGGACACAGGCCATGCCGACCCCTAAGCCGGATTCCGACCTGGTGTTTGAGCTGCGCCCCTTTGCCATGCCGGAAGCGGAAATCGTCGCCGGCTGGGCGTCCGACGCAGGCGAAGTGCGTTTCCTCACGGACGGGGACGACTTCCCGCTGACGCCCGGCGACATCGCCGCCTGGACTTACGAAGCGGATTATGCCCTGACTTTGCGCCGCCAGGGAGATTTGGCGGCCTATGCCGAGATCGTCGAAGACGTAGTCGAGCAGGACATCGAAATCCAGCATCTTTTAGTTGCCCCGGACCTGCGCTCTGTCGGCGTCGGCCAGGCCATGCTGCTGCGCCTGTGTGTATTCATCGCCGAAGCCCGTCCCTACCCGGAAGTCTGGCTCCGGGTCAGCCGCGACAACGCCCCTGCCGCCGCCTGCGCCGCCGCCGCCGGGTTTGAGACCGTCGCCCAAATGTCCGGCCCGCGCTACCTTTGGATGAAGAAAAACCTCCTAAGAAAAACCTCCTAAGAAAAACCTCCTAAGAAAAACCTCCTAAGAAAAACCTCCTAAAGTCTGACACTCTATGATTTTATCCGACCACAGCATTAAAGAAGGCATCGCACAAGGCCGCATTGTGATGACGCCCTACGATGAAAGCCTGGTTCAGCCCGCTTCCATTGACATCCGGTTGGACCGCCGCTTTCGCGTTTTTCGCAACTACAAGTATTCCTGCATTGACCCCAAAGCCATCCAGCAGGACTTAACGGAGCTTGTCGAAGTCGAGGAAGGCGAATCGTTCATTATCCACCCCGGCGAATTCATTCTCGGCAACACCGTCGAGCGCATCAAATTAGGGGATGATATAGTCGCAAGGCTGGAGGGCAAAAGCAGTTTGGGTAGGCTTGGCTTAATTGTTCACGCCACAGCCGGGTATATTGATCCTGCCTTCGACGGCAACATCACGCTGGAATTATCAAATGTTGCGAACCTGCCGATTAAGCTGTACCCCGGCATGAAAGTGGGCCAAATCTCGTTCTTTGCCATGACGACGCCCGCCGACCGGCCTTACGGCCACCCCGAACTCGGCTCCAAGTACAAAGGCCAGACCGCGCCGACCGCCAGCCGGATGCACCTTAATTTCACTCCCAAAGAGGATAACCAATGACCGTCTCTGACTTTCAAGTGCTTCAGCAGGATGCCGACGGCAAAGCGCGTGTGACACTGGACTCCGGCGAGACGCTGGAACTGCCGGCAGGCGGGCCGTATGAGGTCGGCGGCGCATTCCATGTGCTTGTCGGCAATTTATGGGTGCTGGCCGGTCAAAGCAACATGGAAGGGGTAGGGGATTTAGTGGATGTCGAGACCCCGCACCCCCTGGTCCACTCGTTTCAGTCCCGCGAAGAGTGGGCCGTCGCCGAAGAGCCGCTGCACTGGCTCGGTGAATCGCCGCGCCCCATCCATCACGCCATCTGGGGAATGCCGATGCCGCAAACGATTGCCCCACGCGACGGCAGCCGGACTAAAGGCTCCGGTCTTGGGCTGACGTTCGCCAAAACAATGGCTGAAGCCACCGGCGTACCCATTGGCCTGATCCCGTCCGCACACGGCGGGACTTCCATGCAGCAGTGGGAACCCGCCCGCAAAAACATGGGCGGCGACTCTTTGTACGGCGCGATGCTTGCGCGTGTCCTGGCAAACGGCGGCAAAGTGGCCGGCATTTTGTGGTATCAAGGCGAATCCGACGCCAATCCGACCGACGCCCCGCTGTACAAGTCGCGCATGGCCGCGCTGATCCAGTCCTTTCGGGATGACTTCGGCCAGCCGGACCTGCCCTTTTATTTTGTCCAGCTTGGCGGCTGGGTCGCCGACCCATCTCCGAATTACGTTGACGGCTGGAACAGCGTCCGCGAATCCCAGCGCGTTTTGTCCGAGAGTCTGCCCTTTGCCGGCATGGTTTCCGCCATTGACTGCGGCCTCGACGACGGCATCCACATTGACACGCCCGGCCTCAAAGCGCTTGGCCGCCGCCTCGCCGTCGTCGCCCTCGGACATCCGGCTCCCGCCCTCAAATCCATTGTTCGCAATGACGCCGCCCACGAAATCCGCGTTGCGTTCGGCAGCATTCAGGGCGAGCTTACCGCGCCCGGCAAGCCCGCCGGCTTCAGCCTGCGCCGCGCCGACGGCACCGAAGCCGCCCTGATCTACAAAATCGTTCTGGACGGCCCCGACGCCATCTTAAAGCTCAACGACGATCCCTCGCCCGCCGGCCTGCATCTCTATTACGGCTACGGCCTGAACCCTTACTGCAACCTCACCGACACCAGCGGAGCCTCCATTCCCGCCTTCGGCCCTATCGCAGTGGAGTAACTCATGCCTGCACTGCCAGATGACGCACTTGTTGTACGCGGCGGCCTGAACCCCGTTGAGCTGTTGGAAAAAGGGAGCGGCGTCACCGTTGGCAGCGATGGCCGCCTCCACGGCGTTTCAGTCAACAGCGCTGCCGGCAAAACTGTGGCTGAACTGGCTGCTGGACTACAATACAAAAAGGTATGCGTCACCACGGCTGGCGATATTCGTGTTGCCGGGGGAACCGTAGAGCCTAAACCGACTCCCTATAACCCCGACCACTGCGAAATCAACGGACTGCGTGCCGAAGTCCTGCACAAACTGCTGATGCCGCCGCAAGACAACCCAAGCCGGGTAAAACGGGTAAAATAAGCATGGAGATATTGTTATGGAAGTTCTTACGTCTATTCAAATGGATTGTCAACAACTGCTGGACAAGCCACGCATCTACGCAGACTTAAACGGCGGCTGGCGGAAAGAAAACAATTATGTTGTTCCGCTCAATTCTTCCGCCACGGAAAATGATTTACACCTGCTAGGTTATACGCTGTCACCTGGCCTGACAATAGACTTCTGGACCGATGACGGAGACGATGATGGCAATCTTGACCCTCTGCTCTTTCAAGGCGTAATCCGGTTTGAGGAAGACACGCAGCGCTGGGTTGCGGTTGCTCAGTGGAATGAGTTTCATCATGCTTCCGAAATTGATAAGCCCGATGTTAAAGAAGCTGTCACCACAAACACAAACTTATTTGATACTGTTGTGGAATACACCGAAATCAACCCAAGACCTTCAAAGAGAACCAGCGCGGCCTCGGAAAAATCCATCAAGCTATGACCACTCCAATCATCTTAGACGGCACGGCGACGGCGAAAACCATTCGGGCGGAAGTTGCGGCGGCGGCTAAGGCGCTGACGGCGCAAACGGGCGTTGTTCCAGTTTTGGCGGCCATCCTGGCAGGCGATGACCCGGCTTCCCAAACTTACGTCGCCATGAAGGAACGGGCCTGCGCCCGCGCCGGCATCGGCTCCCGTACATATCCGTTTGGCACTCATGCCTCGGAAGCCGAAGTCGCGGGCTGCCTGGCAATGCTCAACGCCGACCCGTCCGTACACGGAATCTTGGTCCAGCACCCGCTCCCGAAACATATTGACGAACCCGCCGTGCTGTCTTTGATGGACCCGGCCAAAGACGTGGACGGCATCGCGCCGATTTCTCTTGGCAGACTTGTCGCCGGCCTGCCCGCGTTTCAGTCCTGCACTCCGGCGGGCATGATTGAGCTGATGCGCCGCTACGGGCTGCCGATTGCAGGCAAACACGCGGTCGTCGTGGGCCGCAGCGTCATTCTAGGCAAGCCGCTTGCGCTGCTTTTATTGCAGGAAAATGCCACCGTGACGGTCTGCCACTCCCGGACGCCGAACCTCGGCGAGATCACCCGTCAGGCAGACATTCTCTGCGCCTGCGTGGGCCGCGCCGAGATGATTACCCGCGAAATGATTAAGCCCGGCGCGGTAGTCCTCGACGCCGGATACAACCGCGTTCCCGGCAAAAACCACGACGTCGGGGACGTGGACTACGCTGCCGCTTCCGAAGTCGCCTCCGCCCTCACGCCCGTTCCCGGCGGCGTCGGCCCCATGACCATTGCCATGCTCCTGCGAAACACGCTCACCGCCGCCCAGTCCGCGGCTGGAAAGTCTTAAACGCTTTATGCCTTCCGACCTCGCCGCTTTCGACCTGACTGCGTTTGACCTCAGCGCCTACGTCGCCGAGCATCGCGCCCTCACCGACCGGGCGCTTGACCTGTACCTGCCGGACGCCCATGCCCTGCCGCCGCGCCTGCATGAAGCCATGCGCTACTCGCTCTTCTGCGGCGGCAAGCGCCTTCGCCCGCTGCTTGTCTTCGCCGGGGCCGAAGCCGTCGGCGGCGATATAAACTGGGTCATCCCCCTGGCCTGCGCCGTCGAGTGCATCCACACATTCTCTTTAATTCACGACGACCTGCCCGCAATTGACGACGACGACCTGCGGCGCGGCAATCCCACCAGCCACGTCGTCTACGGCGAAGCGATGGCGATTTTAGCCGGGGACGCCCTGCTCGCGCTTGCATTTGACCTCATCGCCGAGTGCCGCGTCCATGCTCCTGCGGGCCGCGTTTTAGACGCCGTCCAGATGGTTGCCCGCGCTTCCGGGACGCGCGGCATGGTCGGCGGCCAGGTCTCCGACATCGAAAGCGAAGGCAAAAGCGACCTGGACGAAGCCGCCGTCGCCTCCATCCACGCCCGCAAAACCGGCGCTCTCCTGCTGGCCTCGCTTCTGTCCGGCGCCCGTCTTTGCGGCGCGACCCCCGCCCAGGAGTACGCCCTCTACACCTACGGCACCCAGACCGGGCTGGCCTTCCAGATCACCGACGACATTTTAGATTTGGAAGGCGACGCCGAAAAACTCGGCAAGCCTCTCGGCAGCGATTTGAAGCAGGACAAAGCCACCTACCCTAAAATCCTCGGCATGGACGCCTCCCGCGCCCTCGCCCGCCGCGCCGCAGGCACCGCCCTCGCCGCCCTCAACGACTTCGGCCCCGAAGCCGACCCCCTCCGTGCATTAGCCCACTACATCGTCGACCGCGACAGCTAACGCACCTGAGCTAATAAACCCGGCGGCTCAGGCCGCGAACTCGTACACAGGCGTTTCCAGTACCCGTGCCGGCTTCTTCTCCGCCCACGCCGTCTGCTGGATGCGCTCCACCGTCTCCGGCGAAAACAACTGCTCCCCGGTTTCCTCGGACACCCGCGCCGGCACATTCTCAATCACCAGCAGCCGCCCTTCCGTCTCCAAAACATAAGTAATAGTTTGTGCGACAAAATGCTCTATAGGCTCACGCCCTGTTGGTTCCGCTGTTGTCATCTTTTCCTCTCCTCACCGCAAAGTTGACCCATTGTGCCGGGTCCGGCTCATAAACAGTCACAATCTTCACCAAAGGCCGGGCGGGGTAACTGCACTGAAGGTGCAGAGGCCGGCTGCTCTCGTGCCGCCGTGCCGCCCCACGAGGTGGCGGCGGGTGCAGCGCATTGTTAGGCTGCTGGCACGCTAGGATCGCGATAACTCCGGCTTTACGACCCGCTCTCAAATACCCACCGCAGAGCTTCGCAAGGCTTAATTACTTCCTTTGCAAAGAAATAGGTAAACAAAAAATAGTGAACACCCACGTACCAAACAAACACAAGAATGCCGCCTATCCCTATGTAAGCTTTCTCAACTTGAGGAGACTGCGGGTTGGTTAGCGCCATATAAGATGTGAATAGGCCAAAACAGCCCAATGACAAGCCCAGGAAGCCTAGCCATATTGCATACAATGGATCAATAGTGGCTCGCACCACAACATCAGTCCCACCGATAGCATCTTGGAATTGCCCGAAAATTGTCACACAATAAGGATTTCTCCTTCCGGGGGAACGACTCCGGTCAATGTAGCTCAGATGGAAGCCTTTCTGCTTGACCTGCCCCTTGAAAATGAGGTGAGTGTCTGCCGAGTCTGGAACTGCAACGACAGGAACAGCCTTCTGAGGCTGAACCACAGCCACAAGTCTCTGGCGGCATAGTTCGTGATTGAGTTTGGTTCTAATCCTAAAGCATTTATAGGGTGCAAATAGCATTTTACCGCCTATCCTATGTGGTTGAAGGCTTTTTTGACTGGTAAACCGATTGACCAGCGGCCTAACAAGTACTTTACCGCGTTACGCCGCAGGCCGCTTGCGGTAGAACACGCATAATTCGCAGTGATTACCGCACGCGCACCGCAGCCACGATTGACTGTTTTACTGTCATTATATCACAATTTTCAATTGTCATTGTACCGAACCGATCACAAAACCGGACGTGACACCCCTCTTGCTCGCTCCTTCCTAATCCCGTGCCCGCGCAGGCGGTCACTAAGCGTCCGCGCCCCACAGCGTAGGAATTCATTCCCACGCTTCCTCCTTCCCACGCTTCCTCCTTCCCACGCTTCCTCCTTCCCACGCTTCTTCTCCTCATCCATTGACATCTCTTCCTATTCAAGCTATAATAGTAGACATAAGATTTTGCTTGGGAGAGCGGAACAGGAACAAAGCCATGCCTACCACCAAACACGGCAAAGCCATCAGCAGCCGCAATGCCACGACCCACGGCGTCTTTGCCCGTGATACGCAGTAATCTCCGCAGGGGATATATTGTTCTCCCTTCCCTCGGCGAAGACCCCGGCGGCTACCAGCAGGTGCAGGACGAGATTGTCGCCCAGCTTCGTCCCGGCAACCTCTTGGAACGCCACTACGTTAGATACGAAGTAATGCCGAAGGCATAAAAAATCGCGGCGGCTTCCTGGCGCGGGCGCGTCTGCACCGCTGGCAGGCGCAGTTATTTGAAGACGACACGCTCACCGAAGACTTGCGCTTAGACAAGCTCGACAAACTCCTGCGCCACGAGACAGCCTTGCAGCGGCAGATTGACACCGCCGTCAAGATGCTGGCAAAAGATGTTCCTCAGCTTTACGCCCAACGTGCCCGTGAACAGGCGCTCGACAGCCTCCAGCTCTCCGAGCGCGAATGCCAGGCCGACGGGGAACTCGATATGGGCGTTGCGATGGAAACCCGCAACCGCCTTTATCAGCTTCGAAAATCTACCCAGCAGGCTGTCAACGAGCTGTCCGTCGCCCCCCCCTCGACACGCCCGCCGATGTGCCTGCCGTGGAAACCGTCGTCGAGACCCGCGAAAATTGCCGAAACGAACCTGCGCCTCACCCGCTTATCCTTCCTACCTCCTACCCTTCCTTCTTAGGGAGGGGTGGCAGATACGAAGTAATGCCAAAGGCATAGGAACGAGCCGGGGTAGGTTCTTCGAATCCCTTCTCTCGTTCTAAGGCTTTATTGGGGTGATGGGGGC
>CAXUBO010000077.1:0-19114 GCA_964249345.1 uncultured Armatimonadales bacterium
GTTCACCTAGCGTGCATGATGATCCTGCTTAAACATTTATGAGATAACTTCTAGTCTTTCAAAGGAGCAGCGTGACGCTCTCGTAAAAGTTTTGCTCGCATCGAACAATGAGGGGAACACGGCAAACTAAGATACTCGTTTGTTGAAAAAAGGTTTTCTAAAATAAATTCTTTCGACTCCGCATAAACAGGTTGTTTACGGCTCTCGCATCAAGCGGCGCAGGCGGGCGGCGGGGTCGTCGGGATCGTTGCGGTGGCGGGACAGCATGAAGGCGAAGAAGGAAATCGGCAGCACCCAGGCTAGTACATAACTTGATATATTTAACAACAGCCCTTTTGTCACACGACAAGAGGGCTGTTTTGTTTGTCTCCCAAAGCAAAGCTACAATGCGGTGATGGCCCAGATCATGTGGATGACGTCGTCTTTGTAGATGTCGTCGTGGCCGCCGCCGGAGGCGATGCTGCCGGCGAAGATCAGGCGGCTGGCGTCCAGGTTCAGCAGGTGGGGCGCGGGGCCGGAAACGTGCTGAGAAAGGTTCGGCGGCTGGACCAGGGACGCGAACAAGCCGTCTTTGCCCAGGCACTCCGCTTTGTCCCCCACCCCGCACAGGCCGACGTAGCCGGCGGCCAGACGGCCGCAGTTGGCGGCGGGGTAGTAAAAGCCGTTGGCGGAGTCGTAGGACGAGTACACGCAGGCCAAAGCGCCCCGCAGCTTGGCGGGGTCCCAGCACCAGAGTTCTTTTTGGAACCAGTCCGACGCCAGGGCCGCTTGCAAAAGCGTCAGGGAATGCACCGGGACGCACGGGTTCGGGACAGCGGCGAGGTGGCGGGCGGCGTTGGCGACCACTAACGCGCCGAAGCTGTGTCCGATGAAATGCAGGCGGGCGCCGTCAAGCGCGGCAGGGTTCTTGGCGGTCATCTGGCGGAACAGCCCGTCGAGAAACTCCCCGGCTTTTTGACCGGCTTGTACGCCGTCGCGCTGCATCTCCCAAAAGGCAAGCTGCCGGTCAACGGCGTCCGCAAGGTCCAGCGCCTCGCTGTCTTCGGAAACAGCTTCTTTGAGCAGGTGGACCGGCCAGCGGGCCAGCCGGGCCAGGATGTCTCGCAGGTTTTGGGCCGCGAGTGTTCCGCTCTCCATGCGCTCGGAAAACAGGCCGTGAACAGGCGTGTTCCGCAGGTACTGGACGTAGCCAATGGCGACCAAGCCGGCGAGGAGAAAGGTCAGGGGCCAGAAAACGCCCACATGCAGGCTCAGGCAAAGGCCGCACAGCAGCGGCGCGGCAAGCAGGATAAACAAGTTCCGAAACAAAAACATCGCAAACAGCACCACCAGCAGGGGGAGGGTCAGGGCGATCTGAAGCGGCAGCCACGAGCCGACCGCCAGCACCGGCAGGCCGCGTGCGCCTTTTTCTTTGTTTTTGCCGTGCGCGTCTTTTGCCTTGTCGTATCTCTGATGGTACCACCCTGTTCCAGTGAGGATCGCCAGGGCCAGCAGCAGCAGGGCAATTCCCGTTACCGGCGCGGCAAGCACAAATGAGGAGCCGGGCAGGAGCGCGTGCAGGCCGCGCAGGCAGAACGCACCGGCGGCGGAAAGGGCCTGGCCTATCGGACCGGCCAGCGGCGCCCAGTGGAGCAGTCTCGAAACCAGGCCGAGGACGGCGGTCAGTCCCGCCACGGCCACGGCAAACTTGAGAAGATTGGACAGCGCCTGCAAGGGACTGCCGAAGGGCTGAGGCGGAACACTCTGGTCCACCAGCACCCGCTGCGCGTCCGCTTCCTGGTAGCAGCGCCAGGCGAGGGTCGCCTTGTCTTCGGGCCGGGGCGCAGGACCGCCGCTCAGCTGCCCGTACATGTCGGTATTCCGGTCAAGCTGCCGGAGCAGCGTCGCGGCAGTTGCGGTCATCGGATTGTTCAGCGCCTCAACGTCCGGGGCGGACACATAGGTCATAAACTCGTACAGGTCTTCCAGAGTGTTGAGATAGTCGCCGTCGGAGACGCCGCTGCGGGGCTTAAACAAAAGCTGCGCCCGCTGCAAAAAGCTGAACTTGCTGCGCCGCCCCGACATGTCTATCCAGCCGTCCTGTCCGGGGTCCGAATGCCAATGCAGCGCGAGAAACAAAGGATTGTAAGGTTCTGATTTGGGTTCCAGGCGTCCGCGCTGAAAGAGGGACGTGAAGCGGCTGACAAGCCGGTCGTAGGCCGACACGGCCCCGAACAAGTTGCGGTGCCAGCCGTGGCTGAACACATAAATATCCGTGTACGGCTCCGAGCTTGCTTCCACGATCCGCCCCTGGTAGTGAGCGGGGGTGTGGGCGGCATCAGGATCAATGCCGAGAAGAGGCACAAGAAAGTAGGAGCGTGCCTGTAAAAAGTCCTGCCCCATGTCCGGCCCCAGCTCAACACTGGAAGAAGCCGGCAAAAAACGGGCCTGAAAAAAATGGGATCGAACAAACGGGGCTGCCGGAGAGCGCATGGTGTGTGCCGCCTTTGCCGGCTTCGGCCGGCCCGCGAACAGAATGAACAAAAAACAAGCAGACGAGAGGGAGCAGAAAGAACGCTGCAACGGTATTATAGCAAACACAAACTGAGTTGTCAACGCCTGATTGCTACCTGAAGCTATTTATTTCTGTTCTTTATCTTCTCAGGGACGTCAGCACAGTTTCCAGGGCACAGGCAGGGGCGACGCCCTGACGCGGCACGCCTGCTCATTTTTACGGCTTTGCCCGCGTCCAGCAGCCTCGCCGCGCAGGGACAGGGCTTGCCCCTGCTTTTTCACTTCCTGCCTTTTACTGCCTGCTTTTTCTTGCCGCACTTCTTCCTTGAGAGATTTAACGGTGATTTAACGAAAGGGCTGTATAATGCAGTGACAGACGAAGCGTGGAGGCATTTTACTGCTTTGCACAGACGCCTCGTTTCCGCGTCACCCGCTGACAAGAAAGGCACGTCACATGCACACGATACGCCAAGCGGCTTCGCTTTTTCCGAAAGCCGCCCTGTTTCCAAACACCGCTTCGCTGCTGGGAGCGGCGGCGCTGGCCGTTTGGGGCCTCACCGCCCGGCCCGCACACGCGGACACGCTGACGACAGTTGATTTCCCCGGCGCCGTGTCTACCCGGACCTTCGGCATCAACGACCACGGCGACGCCGTTGGGCAGTTTATGGACGCTTCCGGGAACACGCACGGTTATGTGCGTTATGCCAACGGAACTTACAGCGCTGCCCTGGCTGACCCGAACGACAATCAAGGCTACACCCAAGCGGTTGGGATCAACGCGGCAGGCACAGTCGTTGGGGACTACCTGGAAGCGAACGGCAGCTTCACGGCCTATCACGGCTATTTTCTTAATGGAAGCGCCTACACCACTTATGACGTCAACAGCGCGACGCTTTCCACCGACATTCTCGGCATCAACAACGCCGGGGACTTCACCGGCGTTGACGGCAGTGATACGCAAACCAACGGCGGTTTCCTGGTGGTCGGCAGCACGCTTACGACTTTCAGCGGCCCGGCAGGAAACAGCGGCACTTATGGGTTTGGGATTAACAGCCGCGATGAAGTCGTCGGCCAGTATGTAGACGCCAGTGGCATCAACCACGGCTTCAGCCGCGACCCGTCCACCGGCAGCATCACGGCAATTGATCCGCCCGGCACGACCGGCACCGGCGCAAGCGGCATCAACGACGCCGGGACCATTGTCGGCTTCTACGGGGACGCCCAGGGGAACACGCACGGATTTTATGACACGGCCGGCGTCTTCACCACGTTTGACGTGCCGGGTTCGACGTTTACGACCATCCGCAGCATCAACAATGCCGGAGTGATCGCCGGCACCTACCAGGATAACAACGGCAACATCCACGGCTACATTGACACGCCCGGCACGACGCATATTCTGTGGGACAACACCAGCGGGCAGTCGTCCATCTGGAACTACAACACATCCGCCGGCACGTTCACCCAGAACGTCTTTGGCCCCTACCCCGGATGGGCGGCGAAAACTCTTGCCGACGGCCCTGACGGCCTGACCCGCGTTTTGTGGGACAATTCGAACGGCACGGCCTCGATCTGGAGCCTGAACAACGTCACCGGGCAGTTCGGCCAGTTCTCGTTTGGACCCTACGCAGGGTGGACCGCCAAAACTCTCAGCGTCGGCCCGGACAATACGACCCACGTTTTGTGGACCAACACGGGCGGTACGGCGTCGATCTGGAACTATAAATCCATCCCCGGCTCGTTTACCCAAAACACCTTTGGCCCGTATCCCGGATGGACCGCCACGGCAGTGGCTGACGGCCCGGACGGCAAAACGCGCCTTTTGTGGGATAACACCAACGGCACGGCGTCTCTTTGGAACCTGAACGCAGCATCGGGAACATTCACGCAGTTTTCCTTCGGCCCCTACTCCGGCTGGACAGCCACGGCATTAAGCGTCGGCACAGACAATACTACGCATGTTCTTTGGACTAACACCAACGGCACGGCGTCGCTCTGGAACTATAATGCGGCCAGCGGCACGCTCACCCAAAACTCCTACGGCCCTTATCCCGGCTGGGCGGCGCTTGGCCTGGCGGACGGCTCCGACGGCCAGACCCGCCTTTTGTGGGACAACACCAACGGAACCTTGTCGCTGTGGAGCCTCAACAACACCACAGCCCTCTTCAGCCAGTTTAGCTTTGGGCCTTACGGAGGGTGGACCGCAACCGCAACGTCCTCAGCTCAATAAATGAGCGCAAAAATTAAGCGCAAGTTCGTGGACGTGAGACGGCCCTGCATTCTGAACGTGGAATGCGGGGCCGTCGTCAGAAGATAACTTTGGAAGATAAATTTAGAAGATAACTTTGGAAGATAACTTTGGAAGATAACTTTGGAAGATGACTTTATGTGCCGGCGCTTACGCGGCCTGCGTTTTCCGTGTGACTATCAACTTGTGGGCAAAAGTCTCTCTTTGTTCTGTTTCACGGACAAAGTTTTGGGTATAACCGCTTTTGTAACAGCACTAGACACGGCGCTGGCTGCAAAATCCTTTGTACGTTGAAAGGCTTTCCCATGACCCGCGCCCTTCCCCTCAACCGGCGGCTGCCCCTGCGATGGCAGTCTTTCTTGTCATATGCTTCCTGCGCTTTTTGCATTGTTTCGGCAGCAGCTCTTCCTGCTGCGGCCCAGGTTCCACCGCCTCCCGGCAAGTTCTCCAGCCTGTCTTATGCCAACACGACAGGAAACAAGGTCTTCGCGCATTACCAGATGACGTGCCCTGACTATGGTGTGACGGAGACCTCTATCGGCAGCTTCGGCAGCGTGTCCGGCTATGTCCAGGACATCACCGAAGCCGCCAGCATCGGCATTGACGGGTTTTCTTTGGATTACGGCGGCAATAACCCCCAATTTCAAGCGTCCCTCGCGGATATGTTCGCAGCGGCGGACCAATACAACGCCCAGCACCCCAACGCCCCCTTTACCTTGTTTTTGACGTTTGACTGTGCGACGTTCCCCGAAACGCCTTCGCTGATCGCCTCGGTCACGGCCCAGTATGCAAACGATCCGGCGTACTACCATTACCTCGGCAGGCCGTTTCTTTCCACCTACACCGGGGAAGGCGGCGGCTATGCGACCGTGAAAAGCGTCTTTGGACAGGTACTTTCAACGCTTCGGGCGGAAGGTATCAACCCTTATTTCGTTCCCGGCTTCAACACGACCGATGCTTCCGGCACTTATGTCAGCGACACCTCGGCTAATGACTCGGATTGGGCCGGCGGCCTTCTGGTCGGTTTTGCCGACGGGGCCTGGCAGTACGCGGACGGCGGGACGCCGCTCGGACCAAGCAGCGGCATTCCCGCCAACGAAAACAAGGCAGCCGCCGTGGAAGCGGCAGGATTGACCTGGATGGCCCCGGTCATGCCCCAGTATTGGGGCGGGGGCCACCCGGCGTCGCAGGCGGGCGAGAACCGGTTTTACGAGGAATACTACGGCGGCGAAGCGCTGGCGGCGTATTGGAAGAGCATCATTACTGTGCAAAAGCCGCGCTGGGTTCAAATCTGCACCTGGAATGATTTGGATGAAGGCAGCAGCATCACCAACGCCAATCTCGGCCCAACCGGTCCCTGGCCGTATCTTCTGCATTCGTCTGTGCCGGACTTTTACAAGTCCAAGCTTGGGCTGCAAGCCGCGCTGCCCTACTACATTCAGTGGTACAAAACAGGCCAGCCGCCGCTGCTGACAAACGATACGCTGGTGGCGTACTACCGCACTCAGCCCGCCGCTCTTGTGCCGGGCGACGACCCGCTGGGGCCGATTGTCGTGGCGGACACCGCAAGCGGCTATAGCACAGGAACAAGCGCCATTCCTGATGACATCTTTGTGGACTGCTTTCTGGCACTGCCCGGCGAAGTCACGCTGTCGGTCGGCGGAGCGACCGTCACCAAGCTTGTTCCGGCAGGAGTGACGCATCTGCGCCTGCCGTTTGTGCCAGGCACGCCGAAGATCAGTTTGTCCCGAATTGGGCTGCCGGTGATGACGATGACCGGAGAGCCGATTGTGACGGCAGCGGATTATGTGGATGCCAATTACTATACCTGCGCCGCAAATGACGGAGGCCTTGCACCTGAGCGAGACCCGCTGCATCACCCAAAATGGTGAAAGTCGCAAAGAAAGTAAAACTGCAAAGAAAGTAAAGCTGCAAAAGGCAGGCGACTGGCGCTGAGTGCGCCGGTCGCTTTTTTGCGGCTTCTTCCGGCTGTCATGGGTGTATCGCAGCAGGGGGGAAACAGCCGAGCCACCAGGTTTGGAAAAGAAACCTTTGTCCAGCAGCTCTCACGCCGACTGATATGCAGCCGCCAGCGGCCGGGTTTAGCGGCGGCATCTGCGCGGGTAAAATTTGGACGGCAAGAACCGTTATGACTCAAACTACTTCCCCCCAAACCGTGCAAACGCTGGCCTGCGCTTCCCATGTCGCAGAGCGGTGCGCGGACCATGCGGCGGCGATTGACTGCGACGGCGCGTTTCCTAAAGACGAGTTCCAGTGGCTGCATGAGACGGGGCTGCTGGCGGCAGTCCTGCGCCCGGAGCTTGGCGGCGTCGGCATCGGCTCCCTCCCCGGCACGACCCCGGCCCTACTGACGCTGCTGCGCCACATCGGGCGCGGCAACCTCGCCGTGGGACGGCTGTTTGAAGGCCATGTCAACGCGCTGCTGCTGCTTCAAAAGTTCGGCACCCCCGACCGGCAGGCCGCGTGGGCGGCGGACGTTCATGCCGGCAAGCAGTTCAGCGTTTGGAATACGCAGGCCCAGGACGGCGTTCACATTTACGCGCTGCCAAATGGGCGGTTCCAGCTCCAAGGCGCGAAAACATTCGCGTCCGGCGCGGAGCATGTCGCGCGGCCTTTGATTACCGGAGCGATGGACGGCGGCGGCTGGCAGATGGTCATTGTGCCGACGGAGCGCGTGCAGGCGTCCGTTTCCGACCCGTCGTTCTGGCATCCGCTGGGAATGCGGGCGACGGCCAGCGTTCACATGGACTTTACGGGAATTGAAGTCGGGGCGGATGATCTGCTGGGAAAGCCGGGCGACTACTACACGCAGCCCGCATTCGGCGGCGGCGGCATCCGCTTCATGGCGGTCCAGATGGGCGGCGCAGCGGCGATTTTGGACTACACATGCAAGTTTCTGCGCGAGCAGAACCGAACGGAAGACCCGTTCCAGCGGGAGCGCGTCGGCAAGATGGCGTCGCTGATTGAGACCGGCGACCTTTGGCTGCGCGGCGCGGGGGAGATTACGGACAGCCCGGAAGCCAGTGCCGATACGGTAGTGCAATACGCGCACATGGCCCGCGCCGTGATTGAAAATATCTGCCTAGACGTGCTGCGGCTGTCTGAGCGGTGCGTCGGTGCTCGCGGCCTGCTGCGCCCGAACCCGTTTGAGCGCATCCATCGCGACTTGACGCTTTACCTGCGCCAGCCCGGCTCGGACGCGGCGCTGGTGGACGCGGGACGCTACGTTTTAGAAAGCGCAGACCCTTCCCATGCCCTTTGGCGCTGCTGACACGGTAAATTTTCTGGACAACGCGGAGGCTGTTCCGCTGCTTCCGCCGGAAACTGTGTGTTCCTGGGGCAAAACGCTTGTGGTTGCCCCGCACCCGGATGACGAAACGCTAGGCTGCGGCGGGGCGATTGCTTTGCTGCGCCGCTTCGTCCTGCCGGTCAGCGTCCTATTTATCAGCGACGGCACCAAGTCGCACCCGACGTCCCAAAAATATCCGCCGCTGAGGCTGCGCGATCTGCGCGAGCGCGAAGCCTCGGAAGCGCTGACGCTTCTCGGTGCGGACGCTGCCGCCGCGACATTCCTGCGCCTTCCCGACGGCGCGGTCCCCGCCCGCCTTGACCCCGGTTTCACCCAAGCCGCTGCGCTCTGCCGCGCCTTTCTTGCGGGCGATCAGCCGCAGACAATTTTGCTGCCTTGGCGGCGTGACCCGCATCCCGACCACCGGGCCACGAGCCAGCTTATGCAGGCCGCACTCAGCACGCTTGCCGCACAGCCGCGCCTGCTGGAATATCCGGTCTGGGCCTGGGAGCGGGCCGCGCCGGGAGACATCCCTCAGCCCCGCGAAGCGCGGGCGTTCCGGCTGGAGATGCAGGACGCGGCAGCAGCCAAGCAGGCCGCCGTCGCCGCGCACGAATCCCAGGTGACGCATTTAATTGATGACGACCCGCATGGGTTCTGGCTGTCCCCGGAAGTGCTGGCGCACTTTGCGCGTCCCTGGGAAGTGTATTTGGAGGTCCTAAGTTGGTAAACATTGCCCAGCCGAACACGCTGAAGCCGGATTATTTTGATGATGTTTACGCCGCGAACGCCGACCCATGGGGATTTGAGACCAAGCCCTACGAGCTTGAGAAGTACGCCGACACGCTGCGCTCCCTGCCGCGTGAGCATTATGCGAACGTCTTTGAGATCGGCTGCTCGCTGGGCGTTCTGACGGCGATGCTGGCCCCGCGCTGCGGCTGCTTGCTGGCAGTGGACGGCTCCGAAGCGCCGCTGGTCCGGGCGAAAGAACGCTGCCAAGACTTGCCGCAGGTGCAGATTGCACAAATGCAGGTGCCGGACCAGTTTCCGGGCGGCGCGTTTGACCTGATCTTAGTTTCCGAAGTCGGCTACTACTGGTCCCCGGAAGATTTTCAAAAAGCGCAGGCAGCCATCTTGGACCATCTCGCGCCGGGCGGCCAATTGATGCTGGTCCACTGGACGCCGCCCGTGCATGACTATCCGCTGACCGGCGATGAGGTGCATGAAGCATTTCTGGGAATGGATAGCCTCAAGCACCTCACCGGCCACCGGAAAGAAACCTACCGCCTAGACGTGATGGAACGGGTTTAGGAAAAAGCGCAAGGGAATTGTTCCCTTGCGCTTTTTCGGCTGCTGCTTACTGGGGAACCAGTGTAGTCAGGCTCGGCTGACCGTAAAGGACAACACGCGGATTGCTGCCATACCCATCGCCGGGAGTGCAGGTTACTTGTGCTGTGGATGGCGGCAATAGGTAGTAATCAGGATAGACGTTAGGGTCTACAGTCCCATAGGGTATGTTTGTTCCGCCCGGTCCTTTTCCCTTTCCATCTACCACCCAGCATTCAAGGTAGGCCTGGGTGACGTTCTGGTCCATTGCCAGATTGTTCCAAAATGTGTTGCGCCACTGATACCAGTAACTGCCGGCGGTGGGGCCGTTGTTGTTGACAATGCAAAAGCCATTATTGCCAACAAATGTGGTGGCGTTGAACGCCGTCGCCCATACACTATCCACTGTTCCAATTTGACCCGTGACCGGGTCCCCGCCTGCCGAGTTGCAGGAGTCAATCCATGCAAAGACGTAATTGTTCCCTTTTACATACGTCGGCACAACGACAAAATCATCCCTTAAGTCAAAGATGACAGGGGCTGCATAGAGTTCTAAGTGTTGACCGGAGTTTATGTCGTAGGCCCCAAAGATTGTGGAGCGTGGGATTTGACTGGCACCGGGAACGCCGGCTGGCCCAGCTCCATGTCCAAACAAGTAAAACACTTGTGCTATTCCCAGCCAGGCTTCGAGTTGTTTCAGCGCCGTAATGTTTCTCCCATATGCATCCTTCCTAACCACTAGTCCAGGATCGAATGTGTCACTCCTAATGATCTGGAAGTTGCTTGCTCCAAATAGGGTGGTATACACATTCGTCAGCATATTTGCAAGCGAAATGTCTTGGGCTGGTGTCGCTATTGGAGTGCTGCTGTTGGCATTAGTGTAGTAACTCGCGCCAACGCTGATGAGGGCTAAGGCAATGGGTTGACCTTGAAGCATTTTTACTGGGTGGGTCTTTTTGACCGCTGTGGCTGCGTTCGGCTTGGGCTGCGCTTTTGCGCCGCGAGCAGTTACGGCTTGCGATGACGTTCCGGGAGGCTGAACCGTAAGCTGGATCGCGTAGTCTGTGATAGGCAGAGGGTTTCCCGAAGCATCTTTGCCATCCCAGGCTAGTTTAACCAAAGAAGATGCCCCCTGCCAGGTGCGAATAACGCTAGTGCCATCTGCGCTAGTGGCCTGCACCGTCCAAGTAGACCCGGTGGGAGCAGTTGCAGAAACATAACATAGCTCTCCCTGTCCGGGTACGAACCAACTATTATCAACGCGGAAGCTGCTAATGGTGTTGCTGACTTGAATAGACGTGAGAGGAGTAACAGCGGCAACAGTATGGTTGGGATCAGCAAATCCTAAGAACTGTACCGTATGCGGGCCATTAGGTAACTGTGTAGAGTCATACCCAACGCCAGCAGTATAGGTCTGCGCTCCGTTGACATAAAGTGCTTCGCTGCCTCCTCCCTCGGCTTGCACTCCGTCAATGAACAAGAGGGAACCAAATATCTGTCCCCCCGTCGGCAGCGAGACATCCGCGTTAAGCTGACCCGTGACCGCTGACAGTGGGGTTATCCAGTTCAGTGTTGCAGCGGCGGATGAAGGAGAAGCACTCACCGGGGCGCTGAGAGCATGTTCTTGGCCCTGAGTATCCACTGCCGAAACCTGGTAAGTATAAGTCGCTGTATCGTTTGTTAGCCCCGTGTCCGGGTAGAAGTTGCTTGCAAAAGGTGTCGGAGTCAGCAGCGTTGTTGTGCCGCCGCTGGTGCGGTAGACCTTGTACCCGTTGACTGTTCCATCTGGCGAACGGTTCCAAGACACGATGGCACATCCATTGCCGGGAGCGACATGAATCAGCGGTACACCTGGAGACTGGGCGGGCGGCGGACTGGATGACAGAACACTCAGTTCATCCCCTTGCGTCCAGCCATTGTAAGAGCCTGAGAGCGCCACGATTGCGCTGGTAGACACAGCGGTCGTCGTTACGTTGAAGGTCGCTTGAGTTGACCCAACCGCCACAGCGCAGGTCGCGGGAACAGTGGCCGCGCCGCTGTTGCTGAGGAGGTTGACCGTAATGCCCCCCGCCGGAGCCGGACTGCTTAAAGTCACTGTACCCGTGACGCTACTGCCGCCGGTCACAGAGGTTGAGGAAAGCGTCAAGTTGGACAAGTAAAGCGGCACCGGCACCGGGTTGATTGTCAACGCTGCGCTTTGGCTTACCCCGCTGTACGAGGCTCCGATGTTGGCAGTCGTTGTAGCCGTGACCGCCGTAGTTGTCACCGTAAAAGTCGCGCTGGCCGCACCCGCTGCAATGAAAACACTTGCCGGAACCGTCGCAGTCGCCGTGTTGTCGCTCGTGAGGCTGACCGTTGCGCCGCCTGCCGGAGCCGCTTTGCTCAGCGTCACCGTGCCGGTGGCTGAATTGCCGCCGGTCACGCTTGACGGGTTAAGCATCACCGAAGCAAGAACGGCAGGAACCGCCGCGTAGGTCACGCTGGTATAGCTGCCGCTGGCAGCGATAGTCCACACCTGGGCGTCCCCCTGCCCGTCGCTCCACAGCAGCCGTACATCCCCGCCCGTCCCGCAGGCCAAAGCGACCGGCGTGTACCCCGCCGGGAACGAGTAGTTCTGGAACGTCAAGCCGCCGTTTGCCGCCACCGACCACAAGGACGCCGTCGTGCCACTCGTCCACAAGAGGCGCGGCGCGTTGGCGCTGTCTACCGCCTCCGCTACCGCCGACCAGCCCGGATACGGCCCGTAAGCATACTGGCTGAACGTGCCGTCAGTCCCCACCCGCCACAGCGTGATCTGCCCATCCGCCGTGTGGTTCCACAGCACGCGCGGCGCATTGTCCGGCCCCACCGCGACGGCCTGCGCCGTCCAGCCGGGGTAAGGACCGTAGGAGAACTGGCTGAAGGCGTTTGTGGTGGGGTTGGTGCGCCACAGGGACATCTGGCCGTCGGCGGTGTGGTTATAAAGGACGCGGGGGGCGCTGTCGGCTCCGGCAGCCATAACAGTAGTGGCCCAGCCGGGGTAAGGCCCGTAGGGATACTGTGCGGCGACGGTAGTGTCGCTGTTGATGCGCCAGAGGCTGATGCTGCCGTCGGGGTTGTTCCAGAGGAGGCGGGTCAAATTGTCGCCGCCGACGGCAATGGCAACCGGCTGAGGCGAGGCAGCCTGGGCGTGGGCTGCAAGGAAGCCAAGCAGGAAGCAAATCAAGCTAAACATGATGAAGCCGAGGCGATGAGAAAGTAGCGGGCATGGTGGTCTCCAATCTTCAAGCAAGTGCTGATGAACTGAGTGAACACGCGATGCCTCGGAGGGTGCCTAAAGAGCAGGCAGGCTAGGAGGTTGTCTCATCATAACATCTTTTAGCGTCATTGTCAACAAAAGCAATGTTGAATTTATGTGGAGGTTTTGTCCCAGTTCAGCCGCCGGAGCGGCGCAGGGCGGCGAGGCGGCGGCGCAGGTCGGGCAGGGCTTCGGTCATTTCAATGAGGGGCCAGCGCTGCGCCCAATCCCCGTAAGGCTGCATGTGGTACTCCATAACAGCGGCCCAAAGTGTGCCGAACGGGCGGCGCGGATCGGCCAAGCCTTCGTGAAGCACACGCTCAGGGACGGCAAGAACGCCGGCAAGCGCGGAAAGTTCCGGCGGCCCGGCGTGTTTTATGCCGCGCAGGGTGCGCCGGGCTGCAAACCGGGCGGCAACAGCCGCCGGCTGCTGGACCCAGTGGGCCTGGCCGGCGCGGCCCATCTCTCCCCATTCCCGAAGCTGCGACGATAAGCCAAGCGCGGTCCGGCCTTCCTGGCGGGGCGACGTGCTGACGCGCACAGCAGGCGAGTGACGAATGCGGGCATCCACGCGCCGCAGGGCATCACCGAGCGCGACATCTTCCAAACACGGCAGCACAGGCAGACCGCCGACATGGCGGTAGGCCAGGGCGGTGACACCGAGGCTGCCGCCAAAAAACTGATGATGGCGCGGCCACGGGTCGGCAGGGTCCGGGTCCAGCAGATGCTCCATCCGGGCCAGCCCGCGCTGGTAGGCCATGTCCCGCAGGGCATAAAGCCGTGCATCCCGGTCTTCCCCCCGCTGCCGCTCCACCCGAATGCGCCCGCCGACGGCATCCGCCCCCGCATCCATTTCCGCCAGCATCTGCGCGGCCCAGTCCGGGGCAACCCGCGTGTCGCCGTCGGTAGACGCGATCACGCCCCGGT
The DNA here is from genome assembly GCA_964249345.1 of uncultured Armatimonadales bacterium. GTDB lineage: Bacteria > Armatimonadota > Armatimonadia > Armatimonadales > Capsulimonadaceae > JANXMY01. The sequence goes on from CAXUBO010000077.1 coordinate 13,582, forward strand.
ACTGCTTGCAGTGAAACAAGCGGCGGCAGGCGGCGTCCATCAGCAGCCGCCGGGCCGTGCCGACGTGGGCACAGGCCGGCGGCAGGGCGGCTTCGACGACATGCAGCGAAAAGCGCGGGTTCCGGCGGGCAAAACAGCGGGCAGATTCGGCGGTATCGTCCGTACAGTTGTTCGCCAGCAGCAGCACTTCATAAGAATCCGGGTCAAGCGCGTTCCCAGACAAGTCCACCTGGCAGGCCAGCGAGTCCAAAGTTCGTACAATGGCTTCCGCTTCATTGCGGACCGGAATGACGACGGAAAGACGCAGACGCGCCTTCGGCGGCGGCAGCCGAAGCGCCGCAGGAAAATCAGCGGAATGATGCAAAAAAGAAAGTACGGTTTCCATAAGCGAAGCTTGAGCAAATGAACTGAAAGCGGACAGCTAGGCAGTCAAGGCAAGGTGGCCCGCTTCAGGATACAAAAGACGCTCCGGCCGCCGCCACCAGCCGGGCATGTCTAACACGGGGGAGTCATAGGTTCCCGACACAGCCAGCACTTGCAGCATCTCAGACAACGCGGTCGGACAAGGCTTCCCGCCGCGCAGCTCAAACACGCCGGATTCGTAATGGCCGTCCATGCGCGTGACGAGGCTGTCCCAGTCGTAGCTTCCCAGCAGCGCCCAGGCAGTGACGGCACGAATGTCAATTCCTTCGCCGCGTGCCTGACGGGCCGCCGACCAGATTTCCCAAAACCAGCGGACGCGCTCATTCTCGCTTGCCCCGATATGCGCTTCGGTTACGGCAATCGGCAGGGCATACCGCCGCGCAACTTCGCGCAGCAGCGGCAGGAGGCCGGCAATCCCTTCGGGGCGAACCCGCACGGCTTCGACATCCGCGTAGCGCTGCCGGACATTGCCGCCCAGCACGGAAGCCGGGTACTGCTCAGTACGGTCGTCCAAGTAGCGCTCGCTGGTCACATAATAGTCAATGCCGAGGATGTCCGGCACGCAGCGGTTGTCCTCAAAAAAGCGAAGCTCTGCGGCAGGCACGCCCAGCCAGCGCAGGTAATGCGCCATGGGGTGATCGGCGTGGACATGACCGCAGAGCAGGTCAAACGCCAGCCAGCGCCGCTCGTTTTCGAATTCGGCCTGGTAAGCCAGTGCGGGCGTGCTGAAAGTCGTACCAATGTCTTCGTTCAAAATAAGCTGGGCATGGGGAGCGGCTTCCCGAATGGCCTGCATCGCCAGCACGACAGCCCGGCACTGGTTCAGCAGGATTTTGGCCCACGAAAGGCTGTCGCGCTTGTGCGGGTGCCAGTGGCCGTACAGGCCGCTGAAACGGGCGGTGGTCAGCGGCTCATTCACCGGCAGGTAGCGCGTCACCCACGGGTAGCGCCGGGCGACGGCCCCGGCATACGCCGCAAACTGCTCCGGGAACGCCGGGTCCAGCAGATGCGTCGTTTCCGGCCCGCTGCCGTGGTGCAGCAGGCCGACGATAGGCTCCATGCCAAGCGCCCGCATCCTGTCTAAGCGTGTATCAGGCCAGCTCCAGTCAGCGCATCCGAGGCCGTGCGGCGCGGTCCGCTCCCACAAGACCGGAAAACGCAGAGCCCGCAGGCCAAGCGCGGCAAACAAGTCCAAGTCTTCCAAGCGCCGGTCATGGCCGCTGCGCCTCAGCTCGTCAAAGCACTGGCGGCCGACCCGGTTGACCGTGCATTCCACGCCTCCCCAAAGCTCCGGCGGCGGATTATCTTTTCCCTCGCGGATCAAGCGGCTTCCGCCGCAGTACGCAGGCGCGGGCGCTCCGCCCGCGCCGGGGCCGTAACCCGCTCGGCACGCGCCTCGCCCCGTGTGCCGCTTGCCGGCTTATCCTGCATCAGCTTGTCAAAGGCCGCAAGCGCCTGACCGACCACTTGGTCCATGTTGTAATACTTGTAGGTCGCCAGCCGCCCGACAAAATGGACACCGGGGGCGCTGTCCGCCAGCGCCTTGTATTTGGCGTAAAGCGCGGTGCATTCCGGCTTTGGAATCGGATAATAGGGATCGCCTTCCGCTTGCGGGTATTCGTACACAACGCTTGTTTTTTCGTGCTGCTGTCCGGTGAGCTGCTTGAACTCCGTGATGCGCGTGTAGTCGTGGTCATTCGGGAAGTTTACGACCGCGACGGGCAGGTGCTGATCCGTGTCCAAAGTCTCATGCTTGAACTCCAGCGAGCGGTACGGCAGGCGCCCGTAGCGGAAGTCAAAGTATTCGTCCACGGGGCCGGTGTAGATCATTTCGCGGTACGGCACCAAAGCGCGGACTTCTTTGTAATCCGTGTTCAGCATGATCTTGATGTTTGGGTGATCCAGCATTCTTTCGAACATCCGGGTGTAGCCATGCTTGGGCATGTACTGGAACGAGTCTTGAAAGTAGCGGTCATCGGTATCGGCGCGGGTCGGGACACGGGCCGTCACCTGCGCGTCCAGTTCCGACGGGTCCAGTCCCCACTGCTTGCGGGTGTAGCCCCGAAAGAATTTTTCGTACAGCTCGCGCCCGACTTTACCGACCACCACGTCTTCCGACGTAGCCGCGTGGCCGACCGGCTCGGCGCGGGACGCAAAAAATGCTTCGCACTCCGCGTCGGTTTGGAGGTCCAAGCCGTAAAGCGTGTTGACCGTCGTGCGGTTGATGGGAATGGGAAGCAGATGCCCGTCTACTTCTGCCAAGACGCGATGCTCATAGGGACGCCATTCGGTAAACTGGGACAGATGCCGGAAAATCCGCTCGGCATTGGTGTGGAAAATATGCGGTCCGTAGGGATGCACTAAAATGCCGTCGTCATTGTAGCGGTCATACGCATTTCCGCCGATGTGGGAGCGCTTGTCAATCAGTAAAATACGCTTGCCTGCCTGAGAAGCCAGCCGCTCCGCTAAAACGCTCCCTGCAAATCCTGCCCCAACAATGAGATAATCGAACAAATTCCGCTCCTTGCTAATCCTTTGTGTGTTTTGTGTTTTGTTTCGCCCTTTATTGTACCTAAATTTCGTGCCAATAAAACGCAGTCATTATCATTCATAGTCACTTCGCTGTATGCTAAGACAGCCGCACGCGGCTTCATGCCGGAAGGAAATGCGTCTGCTCGCGCCGAATAGGCAGGTCTTGGATAAGGACGCAGCATGTCTGAACTTTACACAATGGGATACGAGGGAATAAGCCAGGACACGCTTTTGCAGACGCTGATGTCTTACGACATACAAACGCTGCTGGACATTCGGGAGCGGGCGCAAAGCCGAAAGCCGGGCTTGTCTAAGACCGCGCTTGGCCGGGCGGCGGCGCAGTGCGGCATCCGGTACGCACACATCCGCGCCCTCGGCACGCCGCGCGACATCCGCTACCGCCGCAAAATTGACCATGATGAAGCGGCGTTCCGGGCGGGTTTTTCGGCGTACCTCGCAACGCAGGAGGCTGCCATGGCTGCGCTGACGCAGCAAGCCGGGCGCGAGCGCTGCTGCCTCCTCTGCTACGAAGCCGACGTGGAGGAGTGTCATCGCCTCCTTGTCGCGGCCCGCGCCGTGGAGATGTCCGGCGGGGCGCTGACTGCGGTGCATTTGTCAGCGGCGGAATAGCTTAGCTTCCGAGGCTGCTTTCTTTAAGGCTGCTTTCTTTAAGACTGCTTTCTTGGAGGCTGCTCACCGCCCCACTGCGCTTTTGCCTGCGCGTAATCGTCCGGCGTCAAGGCGAAAATCAGTGTGTCCCGCAGCTCCCCTGCCCCATCGCAGACATGGCTGCGGAGCGTGGCCTCCCAAACGAAGCCGAGACGCTCAGGAATGGCGCGGCTGCGAGTGTTGCGCGGGTCAAGCCGAATTTCAACGCGGTTTGCGCCGAGCGTCTCAAATGCAAATTGACACAGAACTTGCACCGTTTCGGTGACATAGCCCTGGCCCCACGCCGAAGTCCGCAGCCAGTAGCCGATCTCGAACGCCGGCACGGCCCAGTCAATCCGGTGCAGGCCGCTCCCGCCCAGATACCGGCCCGTGGCTTTGTTCCAGATGCCGACCATGAGGTCCTCGCGCGTCTGCCACCTTGCCGCCCCGCGCCGTGCGGCGGCTTCGCTGTCTTCCGCGCTTTGGGTTTTGTCTACCCAGGGCAGCCACGGGCCGATCTGCTCCCGCGACTCGTTGACCGCTTCATAAATCGCCGCGCCATCGCCGGGCCGCAGAGGGCGGATCAGTACGCGCTTGCCATGCAGTCTATCGGGCAAGTCGCGCAGTATTGGTTTAGGCATGGGTTCCAGGGCTGTCTCCTTAAAAAATGGTGAGTGCTAAAAATGGTGAGTGCTGCTGCGAAGAAAACAAACGCGGCAAATGCTGGCTGCTGTGATGAGACGCGGCGGAATTATGGGCAAAAGCAAACAAAGGATCGCAAGCATTCTGGCATAACAATTATGCCGCGTCAAGTCGTTCGGCAGAATTCGTGCAAAAAGTTACTCCTAAACTTGCTGGGTTTTCGCGGAAGCCAGGCAAAGTGCTTGAAAGCGGAACTTTCTTGTGTTATACTCAGTCTGCGGTTTTGACGCAAACAAGAGACCGTACTTTTTCCGCTGCTTTTATCGCTGCCTTGTCAGAAAACCCAGAAAGATAAATACACATGAAGATTTTCACGAAGCCGAGACATCTGCGCCCGGCGCTTTTTGCCGGCGGCATGGCGGCCTTGACGCTCTGCCTGCCGGGAGGGGTCCAAGCCGGAGCGCTTGCCATTCCATCATCGCAGTACCCGACCATTCAAGCGGCCATCAATGCCGCCGCAAACGGCGACACGGTCACTTTGGCGCCCGGCACTTACACCGGACCCGGAAACGTCGATTTGGATTTTGGCGGCAAAAACATCACGCTCATCTCCCAAAGCGGCCCGGCCGGCACCATTATTAACTGCGGCGGCACGGCATCCAGTGACGGCTCCGGCGACCACCGGGGCTTTTACCTGCATTCCGGCGAGACAAGCGCCGTCATCAGCGGCCTGACCATTGAAAACGGCTACGCCAGCAGCGGCACCGGCGCAGGCGGCGCGGTTCTCCTTTCCGGCGTCGGCGTGACACTCCAAAACTGCGTGTTTGAGAACAGCACGGCAGTGACCGGCGGCGGCGTTTATGTCAACGCCACTTCCGCCGCGACAGTTTCGGTCGTCGGCTGCACGTTTACCGGCAACTCCACTTCCGGCAACGGCGGCGGGATTTACAGCGTCACCACCAGCGGCCCGGTTATGCTGACCCAGTGCACCTTTACAAACAACACCAGCACCGCCGGGGATGGCGGCGGCATCTACAACAATGAGGAAAGCGGCCCAGGCTCTCTTTCGGTCACAGGCTGCACCCTGTCCGGCAACTCGTCCGCCCATTCCGACGGCGGCGGCATCTTTAACAGCAACAGCAGCACCAGCGGCAGCGCCGGCACGGTCAGCGTGACAAGCTGCACCCTGTCCGGCAACTCGGCAGGAAGCACCCTGGGCGGCGGCGGCATCTTCAACAGCAACAGCGGCAGCGGAACGATCTTGAACGCGAACTGCACCCTTTCAGGC
>CAXUBO010000077.1:19124-19701 GCA_964249345.1 uncultured Armatimonadales bacterium
TGCTTCATTTTCATCTTCACCCAGTGCAGCGGCGTGATCTGGGTTGCGAACTGCAGCCTGACTGCCAACACCTGCGGCTCGGCACTGGGCGGCGGCGGCGGCATCGGCAACTTCAACTACGGCACGGCCACACTGGTCAACGACATTGTTTACGGTGACAGCGGCGGCGAAATCGGCAATTACCAGCCCGGCAACGGAAGCGCCGCCACGACCAGCGCCGCTGCTTCCCACTGCGACATCCAGGGCGGCTACCCCGGTACCGGCAACATCAACGCCAGCCCGCTCTTTGTTTACCCGCCCGCAGACCTGCACCTGAAGGCCGGCTCTCCTTGCCTCGGTGCGGGAACGGCAGCCGGCGCACCGGCCACAGACAAGGACGGACACACCCGGCCCAATCCCCCCGCTATCGGCGCGTATGAGGCCGTCCCCCCCGGCACAACCAGCATTCTTTGGGACAACTCGAACGGCACGGCGGCGATCTGGGACTATAACACAGCGACCGGCGTCCCCACGCAGAACGATTACGGCCCTTATCCCGGCTGGACCGCCAAAGCCGTCGCCGACGGCCCCGACGGCC
>CAXUBO010000078.1:0-14341 GCA_964249345.1 uncultured Armatimonadales bacterium
CGGCGTTGTAAGTGTAGCCGTAGGACTGGAGGATGGTGCTTTGGCCGTTCCAGTTGTAGAAGCTGCCGAGGGTGTCGTCGTAGTTGTAATGCTGGTCGGTCCGCAGGCCGTTCGGGAGGTAGCGGTGCATCTGGTTGCCGTCGGCGTCATAAGCGTAGCTTTCGGTTCCGGCGGCTTCGCTGACGGAGGCCAGCTCGTTCCTGGCGGAGTAGGCATAGGAGAGGACGCGCCCGTCGGTGTCCGTGGTGGTGGACAGCAAACCAAGCTGCCCGGAACCGTCGTAGGAATGGCTAACGAGGCGGGTTGAGCCGATGTACTCATTGAGCATCCGGTTGTCGCCGTCGTAGGAGCGCGACCAGGAGCCGGTGTAGTTGGCAAAAGCGGTCAAGTTGCCGTTGGGGTCGTACCCGTAGGTGTTGGTTGTGTTGTCCGGGTAGGTGGTGGTGACGTTGCGCTCCCAGGCATCGGGCGTGTAGTAGGTGGCGCGGCCCATCGCATCAAGGCGCTCGGTTTGGAAGCCGAGGGCGTCATAGGCCCACTGGGTCTTGTTGCCCAGCGGCGTGGTGACGCTTGCCAAGTTGCCGTTGCTGTCGTAGGTGTAGGCGGTGTGGTGGTTGTTCGAGTCGTACTTGTCGGACACCAGGCCGTAGCTGCCGATGGTGAACGTAGTCGTGGCGGCGACGTTCCCAGAAGCGTCTTTCTGCTGCACCTGGGTCAAGTTGTCGCCTGCGTCATAAGTGGCTGCCACACTCCGTCCTGACGGCAGCGTGATCGTCAGCGGCTTGTTGTGAGCATTGTAGGTGTAGGTTGTGGTGTTCTGGTTTGGGTCTTTGGATGTCAGCACATTGCCCATGCCGTCATAAGAGTACCCCCAGTAGTAGCCGCGCCGGCTCTCGTACTGGACAAGATCGTAATCGGAATTGTATGAGCGCCCGTCGTAGTCGCCGAGGGCATCAGTCACCTCGTACAGTGCGCCGCCTGCGTAAGAATAAAGCGTCGCGTGACCGTTGGCATCCGTAACCGTCGTTTGGTAGGAGTAGGGACTGCCATAGGCGAATGTCGTCTTGTTGCCGAGGTTGTCTTTCTCCCAAGCAAGGCTGTTGTCAGCAGCGTTGTAGGAGAATGTAGACGTGTTGCCCCTGGCGTCCTTCACGCTTGTAACATTATGATTTGCATCATAGCCAAGTGTGGTGCTGTAAGACGCTCCATTAATGGTCGGATAGGTCACTTACGACAAGTTCCCGTCCGAGTCATAGCTGAGGGTCACGACATGGCCTAAAGGGTCGGTTATCGTATTGTAGAAGCCGGCAGAGGGACCGTTATAGCCAAACGTCACCGTGCGGTTGCTGGAGTCGGTAATGCTGATCAAGCTGCCGGTTGAACTGTTGTTGACCGTAATCTGGTTGCCGTTTTCGTCGGTGATCGTGTTCAAAACATAACCGCCACTATAATTCGCAAAGTGGTATTTTGTTTGATCCTTCTCGATGATGTCGTAGCTGGCGACGGGATTGCTGCCATTCACAACAAGCCGCTCATGGATGCCAGGAGGTGCAGAGTAAACGCCGGACGCATTGCCAAATGTGTACTTGCGGCCGTCTCCCCAGATCACTCCAACATTCCCGCTGCTGTCAGCAGCGACTCGGCTTTCATAAATCAAAAGCCACTTGTAGCCAAACGGGCTGGGAAAATTGGTTTGACTGTTGTGGTACAGAGTTAAGTCTACACTCATGTCGCCCCGCGAGGTCCAGGTCACTGTTGGGATTGTGGTAGTCTTGTTGCCCGTGCCGGTATTGGTACCGTCAACGGTGCCTACCCAGGGATAAGAGGAAGAGGGTCCGGGTGCAGAAGCGGCGTTGCCGCCCGCACCGCCACCACTCGGATCGGAGGCGATAGGTGTCGCGTGAAGCGGAGCAAGCCAGCAGAAAAGCGTCAAGGAAGCGACGATCAGTTCAAAGAACAGGTGTAGTCGAGTGACGAAGCCTTGTGAGTGTTCAAAGATGTTCCTCTTTTCATCCGAGCATAAATCAGTCAAGAGACGGAAAATGTGGCTTAAAACTGTATGCTTTCCTCCTTCAACGCTGTCATACCTCATCATAGCACAAATACTGCAATTTCTAGCGTCCTAGCACAATTATTTTTTGCAGACTTCTCCGTGCTATAATGACTTATGCTTTTGGTGATGGATGCGGGCAATTCTAATGTGACGTTTGGGGTGTATGACGGCGACAGGATTCTGCGGCACTGGCGGATTCGGACGGAAGCGGGGCGGACGCACGATGAGTACGCGGCGTTTTTGGGGGCGCTGTTTACTCAAAGCGGCCTGGCGCTGGCGGACATCACGGGCGTAGCGCTGGCGAGTGTGGTTCCCGGCGCGACCCCGGCGCTGCGGCGGCTCAGCCAGCAGGCGTTTGGAGTGGAGCCGCTGGAAGTCACGGCAGGGAGTAATTTGGGGCTGGAAGTCGGGTACTCGCCGCCGGGGGATGTCGGCACGGACCGGCTGGTGGACGCGGCGGCGGCGGTGCATAAATACGGCGCTCCGTGCATTGTGCTGGACTTCGGCTCGGCGACGACGTTTAACGCAGTCGCGACCCCGTCTGCGCCGGGCGGGCTGCCGGTGTATCTGGGCGGCGCGATCTGTTTAGGCATCGGGCTATCACTGGAAACGCTGTTTGCGAAAGCCGCCAAAATCCCGCGTGTGGAGCTGGCTCCCCCGCCCCGCGCCATCGGCAGCAACACGGTTCATGCCCTGCAATCGGGCATTGTGCTGGGGACGCTGTCGCTGGTGGACGGCATGATCGCCCGGTTTCAGGACGAAATGGACGCGCCGGACTGCCCGGTCATTGCCACCGGAGGCCATGCGTCGGAGCTATTGTTCGCAGCCAGTACGCGCATCACGCATTTGGAGCCGCATTTGACGCTGGACGGTTTGCGCCTGCTGTGGGACCGGGGCGCGGCAAGGCAGTCCTCGTGAGCCGTTTTCTCCTGCTGCTGGCGGTTTTCTTGGTCAGCACGGCGGGCTTGTTCGCCCATCAAGCGCTGGCGCAGGCGACGCCGCTGGCGATTGCGGCCTGGCGGCTGGGGCTGGCGGCGCTCTTTTTTGGGGGCTTGTCGCTGGTGCGGCGCGGCGGGGGCGTGCCTGGTCCCACTCGAAGAGACCTGCGCTGGCGGCTGATACTGGCGGGGCTCTGTCTCGCCGCTCATTTCGTGACCTGGTTTGCGGCTTTGGACCGCACTTCCGTGGCCCGCGCGACGCTGCTTGCCTGCACGACGCCGCTTTGGACGACCTTCGGGAGCTTTGTCTTGGGCCGGCGGCGTCCGACGGGGCGCGACATGGGGGCGCTGGCAGTCGCTGGGATCGGCCTTTGGCTAGTGACGCAGTCATCCCAGCAAGCTGCCTCCCACGCAACGCTTTTAGGCGACGTGTTCGGCCTGAGCGCCGGGCTGCTGTTTGGCAGCTACCTGCTCTGCGTTGAAGGTCTGCACGAAACGATTTCTTCTCAGCGCCAAGTCACAGTCGCGTATTCCGTCGCGGCGGGCCTGTTGTGGGCCGTGCTGCTCGGACGCGGCGGCGCAACGCTTGCGTATTCTCCAAGCGTCTGGAAGGCGCTGCTGGGGATGACGCTCGGCCCACAGATTTTCGGCCACACGCTTCTGAACTGGTCCCTGCGCCATTTCACGTCGTCACTGGTCGCCTTTTCCATTCTCCTGGAACCCGTCATTGCCGCCCTGCTGGCGTGGGTTCTGCTTCATCAAACCCTGACCGACGCGCAGCTTTTTGGTGGCCTGCTCGTGCTGGGAGCGCTGGCGCTCGTCATCAGCCAAAAGACAGTGGCGAAGCGCGTGGAAGCCGAGCCTGTGGGCTAGGCGGCTGTGGTATAATCTTGGGTATGGAGCGCGAAAAAATTGTTTACCATGCTTCTCCAATACAAGGTCTGACGCAGATTATGCCCCATGTTGGCACGCATGGGCAGGACTGGGTGTACGCAGCCGACGCCATTGCAGTCGCAGCGGTCTTTCTCGGACGGCTGGGCGGGGATTTCACCTGCGCGTCAGGGGTTTGTGATGGTTTACCCTACCTGTGCGAACGGTTTGCGGGGGCTTTTGAGCGGCGCTACGGCGCGGCGAGCGGCTCTTTGTATGTTCTTCCTGGCGACGGCTTTCTCACGGGGCAAACTTCCTACAGCAAAGACTTTGTTTGCAGCGAGCCGGTCATGCCGCTTGAAGAAGTGCGCGTTGATAATGCGAAAGAGTATCTGCTGAAACTTGAAGCGGAAGGGAAGCTGGTCATCAAGTTTTACCCGGAGCGTTACTGCATCGCAGACGACGACAGCGATTTAGTCAAGAAAGCGGTTCGGATGTACGTTCAGTTTGGGAAAAAGGTGCTTGACCAAGTGCAGCAGTTCCATCCAAGTTTACTTGAACGAGTAAAGGATGAAATCATCAATAAGAATGGATATTCTGTGGGTTGAAAATCACAAAGGCTTTTCGCAGGTTGCAGTCAAAAACTTCCTCACTGCACACAAGGTCACAGTTGTTCCTTCATTAGCTGCCGCTCGTATATGCTTGTCCGAAACGCATTATCATCTTGTCCTGTTGGATTATGATTTGGATGACGGCAAAGGGGTTGAGCTGGTTCAGGAAGTAGCCAACAGCCCATCACGCCCCGCGCTCATAGCTATCTCTTCTCACCTGGCCGGCAACCAAGCCCTGCTTGATGCTGGCGCGGACGCTGTGTGCAGCAAAATGAACTTTGCCAACATAGAACAAGTGATAGCAGAGCTATCGAATAGTCACGAACAGATCAAACAACATTTATGACGATTTTAGCGAACAAATTGAAGCCCTTGCAAATTGGGCCGGTGACAATTGAAACGCCGCTGGTGCTGGCGCCGATGGCCGGGGTGACTTCTCATGCGTTCCGGCTGCTGTGCAAAAATCACGGCGCGGGACTGGTGGTGACGGAGCTTTTATCATCGCACGCGATCCATTACAAGAACGCCAAGACGTTCGGCATGTTTGACTGGTCGGATGCCGAGCGGCCCGTTTCGGTGCAGCTTTTCGGCGGCGTCCCGGAACTCATGGCTGAAGCCGCGCAGGTCGTCGAAGCGGCGGGGGCGGATATTATTGATTTGAATATGGGCTGCTGGGTGCCGAAAGTCGCTAAGACCGGCGCAGGGGCAACGCTCCTGAAAGATGTTTGCCTGGCGCAGTCAGTCGTCAAAGCGATGGTAGATGCCGTGAAGGTGCCGGTGACGGTCAAGATACGGTCCGGCTGGGACCCGACGCAGACCACCGGGATTGAATTCGCCCGCCGGGCGCAGGATGCGGGCGCTCAGGCGATTGCCGTTCATGCGCGTTATGCCTCGCAAGGCTTCACGGGCCACGCCGATTGGAACATTATTCGGCGCGTCAAAGATGTCGTGACAATTCCCGTCATCGGCAACGGCGATATAGAAACGCCGGAAGACGCAAAGCGCATGAGGGATGAGACCGGCTGCGACGCCGTCATGGTGGGCCGGGCCGCGATGGGCAACCCGTGGCTGTTCGGCGACATCAAAGCGTACCTAGAAACCGGCGGCCTGCGGCCCGCGCCGACATTGGCCGAGCGTATTGACGCCGCCTTGTTCCACCTCAAGACAATGGCCGAAAATCCGGCAGTCGGCGAAGAGCGGGCGGTCAAAGAAATGCGCGGCCAGCTCACGCACTACTTCAAGGGTTTCCCCGGCGTTTCCGCCCTGCGCGGCCTGCTGGTGACCGCCGCCACTATCGGCGAGATTGAAGACCTGCTGCGCCGCGAAAACCATTCCCACCGGGATTACGACGAGCAATGACACCCGCGCCTATCACTTCCGACACTCTTCCAAAGCGCCGCCCAGCGATCAGCACCGGGCTGGCGCTGCTGGCGTACCTCGCGTTCAATCTGCTGCTGCCATTTGTTTCGCTGCCGCCTCGTCTCAGCCTTGCGGCGGTTGCAGGACTGATGCTGTCCTCAACGGCAGCGTTCATGCTGCTGCAATTGTGGCTGGCATGGGCCATCGCTGCCGCAAGGCCGCGCCCTCTTGTTTCTGGGGTTCTGGCTGTTTTGTGTGCTGCCACTTGGATATTCCTTTTGCTGATGCCTGCGTCGCGCGTCCCCCATCCCCCCTTCTTTATCCCGTTTGGACAAAGCCTTGCCGTGGCGTTCGGCTGCACGTTTCTCGGCATTCTGCTTTCTCCCATTATTCGGGAGCCGAATGTGCTGCTGCCGGTTGCGCTGGTCGCCATGCCGGTTGACTACCTCGGTGCAATGACCGCCATCGGCTTTACGCAGAACATCGTCGCAAAGCACCCAGAAGTAGTCCGGCACGTTTCGGTGGTCGTTCCCGGCGTCGGCAGCGCGTCCCATCATAACGGGCTGCATCCGCTTGGCTTCATCGGGCCGGGCGACATTTTGTTTGTTGCCTTCTTTTTTGCCGTTATCCTGCGGCTGGACCTCAATTTACGCGGGACGTTCTGGTGGACTTGCGGCCTCTTAACCGCAACTATGCTGTTTGTGCTGTCGCCGTGGGGGTTTAACATCGCCGCGCTTGTGCCGATGGGATTAGCTGTTTTGATCGCAAACTTCCGGTATTTTAAGCTGAAGCGCGAGGAAGTGTTTGCGACGATCTACGCCGCTTCTTTGATTTTAGTGATTATCACCGGCTTTTATTTTTACAGTCACTCACACTTTTTCCGTTCCGACGCACAAGGAGATACCGATGCTCAGCCAAACACCGCCCGTGGAAGCCACGCGCCGCGTGGTTCTGCTGGAAACCGATGAACGCGCCGGCCTTGTCGCCGCCCTGTCCGCCGTCTGTGCGGCGCAGGACGTTTCGCTGGACATCGTCACCGGCCCCGGCCATGTGCTTATTACGTTTGACACCAGCGAAGCGACTCTTGCCTCGCTCCTGCCCAAGCTGAACGCTGTCGGCGGCGTTGTTTCGGCAACTCCCTATACGGTGCTTTAGGCCGAACCCAAACCACGTTTGCCTGCGTTATAGTCTCCAACCCTATATTTTGAGGAGACCTCATGCGCCCGTTCCTGCTTGCGTTTATCTTCCTGCTGCCGGCCTTGCCTCTGCCCGCCGCTGCCGATCCCTCCCTTGCCCCGCCGCCGCGTCCGTCCAGCCTGCGCCCGGACATTCTGTACACGCACAAAGGCGAGTTTGTGCAGGTCAGCCCCATGCGCCCCTTGACGCTGAACGCCCATGTGGAGCAGTTCCAATATGACCCGCTGGGCCTGGAAATCGCCTGTGTCGGCTCCGAGCCGCAGGGCGACGACACGGCTCATTTCGTTAAAACCATAGACGTTCGCACCGGACATGAACTCAGCCGCCTTACGCTGACCGCGCCGGCAGACAGTCAGGGTGCGGGCTTGATGCTGCGAGGCTGGAGCGTCAGCGGAAAGTATCTTATAGTTCAGCGCTTTTTGCCCGCTCCCAATGAATCCGAGACAGCCGAAAGTGAGTTCCTGCGCTGGGACACCAGCGCCAACCCGCCAAGCACAAAAACGATTGACTTGCAGGCGGCGCTCCCGCCGGAGCAGCAAAGCGCCGATCTCGCCGGCTCTGCTGATTGCTACCCGTCGCCCAACGGCCGGTGGCTTATGTTCATGCAGAGTATCCACACTCAGAAAGACAACGGCAAGCCGGCACCAGACAAGAATGCATATTTGCTGTATGACCCGGAACAAGACAAGTTCCTGCCGCTGGCTTTGCCGCCCAAAACTGTTTTTGCCTTGTGGGCTGACAACAGCCACTTGAAGATTTGGCAGGAAGGCGAGCAAAAGCAATTTGATGTCGTCACGGGGTTAATCAGCTCGCTTCCAGATGATACTAAATTAGCCCCACCGGCAGCGTCCAAGCAGTACCCGGACCTAACGCTGGACACCGAGCAACGGGATTTGGACGATCTCAAAGATACCAGCGGACATGCTCCGTCGTGCATTGTTTGGATACGGCGCACGACCTTCGGCAACTTGCCGCTGGGGTCTGCCGCTGCCGGTGTCATGCCAAGCCGTCCGCAGGTTGACGCGCCGTACCAAAGTGACCCTCAGGCGGCTTGGTCTCCCACGGGCAAGCAGGTGGCGTTTATTGCAAACGGCGACTTGTGCGTTTCCAATCTCACAACAAACACGGATTTGCTGCCGCACGAGAAGATGGCCGTCGGCCTCAAGCTATCCTGCGAAGAAGAGCAGCAACTCGCGCTCTCCAACTTGAAGCAGATTGGGCTGGCTCTGGTCCAATACGCGCAGGATTACGACGAGCATTTCCCGCCGACAAAAGACATCGAACAGACGCTTTACCCCTACCTCAAAACAACGGATGTGTTCAGCGTCGGCAGCGCCCGCTGGGTTTATCACGGCGTTTCGGGCGAGTCTCTAGCGTCCATTGAAGCCCCTGCGGAGACGGTGCAGGCGACAATGGACCTGCCCTGCGCTCATCTGGTGCTGTATTTTGATGGACATGTCAAAGCCTTCCCCAAGCAGGAAGCCGCGCCGTAAGCGGCGAACAAGTGCGGCATGAGCCAAACGGAACAATTTGTCATCGGCGTAGATGTCGGGACGGGAAGCGTGCGGGCGGGACTGTTTGACCTGTATGGACGGCGGCGGGCAATTGCGTCTGTGCCAATTCAGATGTGGCAGCCGAAGGCGGACTGGGCGGAGCAGTCGTCGGACGACATCTGGGATGCCGTCGGCAAGGCCGTCCGGCAAGTGGTTGAGGACAGCGGCGTCGCGCCGGAGCAGGCAGCCGGGCTGGGGTTCGACGCGACGTGTTCTTTGGCTGTGCTGGACAAAAAGGACAGGCCGCTCACAGTCTCGGAAAGCGGCGACGCTGCCCGCAACGTCATCGTCTGGATGGACCACCGGGCGGTGGCCGAAGCCGAAGCCATCAACGCAGGCGGCTACGGCGTGCTGCGCTCTGTTGGGGGCAAGCTGTCGCCGGAAATGGAAATCCCCAAGCTGGCCTGGCTGAAGTCCCACCTGCCGCAGACATGGGCCGGCGCGGGCAAATTTTTGGACCTCGCGGACTTTCTCACCTACCAAAGCACCGGCGCTGACGTGCGCTCGCTTTGCACTAATGTCTGCAAATGGACGTATCTCGGCGAAGAAGGCCGCTGGGACACAGATTTTCTCGCTGCCGTCGGCCTCGGTGATTTGCTGGATGGCGGGCGGGTAAGCGAGGACATCCGCCCGATGGGTTCACCTATCGGTCCCTTGACTGCCGAAGCCGCCGCGCATCTGGGGCTGACACCGCAGACGATTGTGGGCGTCGGCATCATTGACGCGCACGCAGGCGGCCTCGGCGTCTTAGACGCAGACGGCGGCTGGAACAGTGCGCTTGCGCTGATTGGCGGCACGTCCACCTGCCACATGGCGGTCTCGCGGGAAGCCCGATTCATTTCCGGCGTCTGGGGGCCGTACTTCAGCGCGATGATTCCCGGCCTTTGGCTGACCGAAGGCGGGCAATCGGCCACGGGTTCATTGGTTGACTACACGCTTACCAGCCACGCGGCGTCCGGGGAGCTGCGCCGTTTGGCCGAACAATCCGGCCACAGCGTCTACGAAGTTATTAATGCCGAAGTCGAGCGGCTGACCGCAGAAGCCGGCCTCGCCTCCCCTGCTCTGCTGACCCGCGACTTGCACGTCTTTGACGGGCATTTGGGCAACCGCTCTCCGCTCGCCGATCCGCGTGCGCGTGGCCTGGTAGACGGCCTCAGCCTGGATACGTCTTTGGCCTCTCTCGCACAGCTTTATCTGGCGACGGTGCAGAGCATCGCTTACGGCACGCGGGCCGTGATCAATGCTCTGAACACGCAGGGTTACGCCATCACGCGCCTCTACGCCACGGGGGGCGGGACCAAGAACCCGCTTTGGCTTCAGCAGCACGCCGACATCACCGGCGCGGCCATTTACCTGCCCGAAGAACCCGAAGCCGTCCTGCTCGGCGCGGCCCTGTTAGGCGCGGTCGCTTCCGGCGCTTACGCGGACATCCCCGCCGCCATGCAGTCCATGTGCCGCTCGGCCTCGGTCATCACGCCGAACCCCGACACGGCAGACTACCACGCCGCTAAGTTTGAGATTTACCAGGAGTTGTATGCCCAGCAAAAAGCGCGGCGCGAGCGAATGCAAAAATATGAGCCAGTAGCGAAGCAGACTCTAGTATGACACCCGACGAAGGAACAGATTTTGCAAAACAATGGAAGGAAACAGTCTCGCAGCTATACGATTTTGCCTTAACTGGTTCCAGCAAGAAGCGAGGTGGGTTTATCCCAGTTTCCGATGAATTAGCAGTCCGTATTCTGTCGACTTTGGGGATCGATGTCGCTGGCTACTACCACATGATTGATGCTGATGGTATTCGCCATATCTACAAGCAACATGGTGGAAGCGGCGAAGTGTTGCGCGGCCAAGTACCCATTGGGAAGCCGGATGTTTTGAGACTGCGGCAGGTTATGACTGAGCCTGATAAAATTGGTCTTGCGGATAAGGGCCGTCATGGGCTAACCCGGCTCGAAGTGACGAAGTCAATTTCAGAATATACCTACTTTTGCATACTGGAAGTACGAAGGGGCCGGGGATGGATTGTACCTGTCACGTTGTATAAGCGCGTTACAAGCTAGCCGGTTTGTCTGCCTGAAAGCCGTGTATGGCCTGTTTAGTTTTGGTGAAAATGTGCTATAATAAAAACGAATATCCGACACGTCTTGGACGATTCAGCGGGGGGGCTTTCTTGCTAGACCGCGTTATGCCGCCTGGTGCGATCTTGAAAGCTGCATCTAGCCTCGGATTAAAGTGATACAAAAAGACCTTGCCAAACTGGCAAGGTCTTTTTTGCCGGGGATAGCTTGAGGCCTAAACTAAGGTTCAGGGGCCAAAAAGACAGTTTACAAAATTACCTGCTACAAAATCACCTGCATTTCAACGCAGTCTTCCCACTTGCCGTCGCGGAAGCCGACTTCGCGCTGAACGCCGATCACTTCGTAGCCGCACTTGCGGCACATGGCGATTGACGCGGCGTTGTCCGCCCAGATGCGGGCGAGAATGACGTGGTGGCCCAGGCGGCGGGCTTCTTCTAAAAGCGCCCGCATCAGCATGGTTCCGAGGCCGCGTCCCTGAGCATTGGGGGCCAAGTAAAGGGAAGACTCAACGGTGTGGGCGTAAACGGGCGTGGGAAACCACTGAGAGAGGGACGCATAGCCTGTGAGCGCGTCGCCGGTGCCGGCGACAAGAACAGGAAAGCGCGGGTCTTGATGCGCTTCCCACCAAGCACGCCGCTCGTCCACCGAAAGCGCCTGAAGATGGCCGGTGAACGCCGTGCCGGTGACGGCGGCGTTGTAGATGGCAGTCAGGGCCGGCAAATCGGCTTCGCAGGCAGGCCGAATTGTGGGATTGGCGAGTGTGGGATTAGAGAGTGTGGGATTAGAGAGTGTGAAATTAGAGTTTGAGTCCATTGCCTTGCGTGATGATAAGAAACACTTCCCAGAAGACCACCAGCAGGTAAACCAGGCAGCCGACGGTGACGATAATGCGCGAAATCCGAATGTTTTTCAGGGAGTACCCTTCGCAGGCCAGCACAACAATGGTGACGAGGCCGAACTTGTAAAACGCAAAGCCTTTTTGGCCGTAATGCGCGTAAATGTAGTTTGCCGGCCCGTTCGCTTCCATGCCGCCCAGGTGGAAAATGTAGCCGGTCAAAAACAAATCAAACATGTTCAGCAGCAGGAAACCGAGATACTCCTGCGCCAGCAAAACGTCGCGCTTGAAAAACACTGTCGCTTGTCCCCATCCCATTCGCCTCGCTGATTTTGTCTTGCTTGGCTTTGACTCGCTTGGTTTTAGGCCGCTGACAGCATCTCGCGGGCGTGCTGCACGACGGCTTCCGAGCGGCGGCTTCCGCCAAGCATCCGGGCAATCTCATCAATCCGGCCTTCGGAGTCCAGCGGCGCGACCGAGACCGTCGTGCGCCCGTCCTGCACCTGCTTTTCAATAAAGAAATGCGTGGCGGCACGGGACGCAATCTGCGGCAGGTGCGTGATGCACAGGATTTGAGCGTCCTTTGCCAGCGCCTCCAGCTTGTCCCCAATGGTCTGCGCGGTCCGCCCGCCGACGCCGACATCAATCTCATCAAAGATCATGGTCGGGATCGTGCCGGACTTCGCCAGCACGGACTTCATTGCCAGCATGATGCGCGACATCTCGCCGCCCGAAGCAATCTTTGCCAAAGGCCGAAGCGGCTCGCCGGGGTTCGGCGACAGCAGAAACTCGATTTTGTCTGCCCCTTTCCCCGATACTGTCTGCGGCTCTATGGACACTTCAAATTTCGTCGCCGTCATGCCGAGGTCGGTCAGCTCGCGGGTGATGCCGGCGGCGAACTTCACGGCGGCCTTCCGCCGGGCCGCCGTCAGCTTCGCGGCGGCGGCGTTCAGCTTGGCTTCGGCAGCCCCAATTGCCGTCGTCAGTGCTTCTTCGCGGGCTTCCGAGTTTTCTAAAGCATCCAGCTTCGCGTTCAAGTCTGCCGCGTAAGCAATAATTTCCCCCAGGGTTTCACCGTACTTGCGCTTCAAGGTACGGATTAAATCCAATCGCGCTTCGATTTCTTCCAAACGCTCCGGGTTAGACTCAACGCCTTCCTGATAAACGCGCAGGCCGCGTGCGGCGTCTTCGGCATACACTACCGCATTTTGCAGGGTTTCGATCAAGGGCGCAAGATTTTCATCTAAGTTTGCCGCATGTTCCACAGCGGACAAAGCGCCGTTGAGAGCGTCCAACGCGCCGCTTCCGCCACGCTCGCCGCCGGACAAAGCCGTGTACGCTTCGGCAGCCGCCGCACTTAATTTCTCGCTGCTCGCCAGGCGGGTTCGGTCTGCCGCCAGCTCTTCTTCTTCATCGGGCCGCAGATTGGCCTGGGCCAGCTCTTCCTGCTGAAAACGGTACAAATCCAGCATCCGGGCGCGTTCCCGTGCGTCCGTTCGCAGCTTTTCGCGCTCCCGCTTCAGGGCATTGGCTTCCCCTGCGAGGTCAGCGACTTGCTGCCGGAGGGCTAGGGCATCTTTGCCCCCCCAGTTGTCTAAAATATCAATGTGACGGTCCGCTGCAAGCAGGGACTGATGCTCATGCTGACCGTGAACGTCTACCAACCCTTCAGCGATTTCTTTCAGCACTGCTACGGGCATGAGGCGCCCATTGATCCGGCACTGCGACTTGCCGCCTTTTGCCAGCTCGCGCGTGACCAAAAGCGTGTCTTCCTCGTCGCCCTCTTCATCACTGAGTCCGGCATCGGCCAGCTTTTGGCGCATCTCCGCCGGCGCGTGTTTCAGATCAAAAACAGCTTCCACCGTCGCTTTGCCCGCGCCGGTGCGGACGAGATCATGCCCGGCCCGCTCACCCAGCGCGAGGCCGAGGGCATCAATAATAATGGACTTTCCCGCCCCGGTTTCTCCGGTCAGGATATTGAGGCCTGCGCCAAACGCAAGGTCCAGATGGTCAATCAGCGCAAAGTTCGTAACATGGAGTTCAACAAGCATGGGTATTTTTATTATACCCAATCGCGCCTTGTGACACCATCTCCAAAGACAGCCGGCTGAGGCAAGTGCGGCTTGCGGCAGGGGAAATAAAACCCAAATGCGCTTCTGCGTCCTCTACGCTAGTACAGCGTCTCGCCCCAGTGGAGCTTGTTTTGCAGCTTCGTGTAGAAGTCCGCGCCGCTGACGGACAGGAAGCGGGCGTGGTGTCGGGCGCGGCTGATATGGATTTCGTCGCCGGTCTGCAAAGGAAAGCCAAGCTGACCGTCAATTGTGACGCGGACCATGTCGTGCGGGTCGCGCTCGACAACCACGGTGACTTTGGCGTCGGGCGGGATGAGCAGGGCGCGGGCGGTCAGCGTGTGCGGGCAGATGGGAACGACGAGCAGCGTTTGAAGGCTGGGATGCACCAGCGGCCCACCTGCCGACAGCGAGTAGGCTGTGGAGCCGGTCGGGGTTGCCACAATGATGCCGTCGGCGGCGTAGGTGGTGACATACTTGCCGTCAATAGATGTTCGCAGGTGCAAAACGCGCGACAGGGGGCCGTTTGCGGCGACCACTTCGTTTAAGGCCAGCCCGGAGTCTTGCAGCAGTCCATCCCGGTGGGTTTCGCACCAAAGCATCATGCGCTCTTCTTCGGCATAGTTGCCGTCCAGCAAAGCATCAAGCGCCGGCGTCAAGTCTTCCGGGGCCACGGCGGTCAGGAAGCCGAACCGGCCGACATGCACCGGCAGCATCGGCGTCCCGCGCGGGGCGCACATCCGCGCCGTCGCTAAAATCGTGCCGTCGCCGCCCAGCA
>CAXUBO010000078.1:14441-16376 GCA_964249345.1 uncultured Armatimonadales bacterium
CCGCGCGGGGCGCACATCCGCGCCGTCGCTAAAATCGTGCCGTCGCCGCCCAGCACCAGCACGGCGTCAGACTCGGCGACGGCGTCATCCGGCAGGCCGCGCCCATCGAGACTCAGGGCGTCGGCGACCCGCGTTTGCAGATTGATGGTCACGCCGCGCGGACGCAGGTAGGCATCGGCAGCCGCCGCGACTTCCAGCGCCGCCGGCTTGCCGGCATTCGCCATGATGCCGAGAGACTTGATCCGTGGGTTCATACTGCTTGGTGTTTACCCGAAGGGCTATCCTGGATAATCCTATTTGCCGGTGAAGCGGCCCAAGTTCTGCCGGGCCTCGGCAAGCTGCGGGTTCAGCGCAAGCGCCTTTTTATAAGCCGCGATGGCCTGCGGCTTGCTGCCGAGAAGCTCGTACAAAACACCGATGTTGTTTTGAACCTGCGCGTTGTCCGGGCTCAGGGCCGCCGCTTTCTTGAAAGCCGCCAGCGCCTTTGGGTACTGCTTTAAGTTCTTGTAAGCCACACCGCGCTGGTTCTGAATGGCAGCGTCGGTCGGTCGGGCCTGCGCGGCCTCATTGTACTGGGCGAGGGCGCTGACGTACTGGCCCTGGGTCATGTACGAGTCGGCAAGCGCGACCCGCGTGTCCGTGTCGTTGGGGTTGAGCGAAAGAGCCTCAAGCCGTGCCTGATTCGCATCGGCGTAGTTCTTTTGCTTGGCGTACAAGTCGCCGAGGCGGCTGTAAAACGGGGCCGCCTGGGCATTCTGCGGCAGTTTGGGGACACTCGCGGCCAGAAGAGAAGCCGCTTCGGCATTGTCGCCCATGTCGGCCAGCAGAACACCCAGCGCGGTCTGGATTTGGACGTTGTTTGGGTCAAGGCGCAGGGCGCTTCGGTAGGAGGTCTCCGCGTCGGCGTTTAAGCCCGCCTGCTGCTGCAAAACGCCTTTGTTGTAAAGCGGCACGGCATTCTGCGGCTGAAGCGCGGAGGCTGTATCAAATTCTTTGATCGCCTGCGGCTGGTCACCTTTCGCGGCATACGACTCTCCGAGTGCAAAGTACGCATCATATTCCGCCGCCGGATCAAGCTTTGGGTCCGCCTGGGGACCAAGTGCTTTCGTCAGGCTCGCAATGGCCGCATCGTACTGGCCGCTTTTTGCGTACAACTCCCCCGCACTGAGAGACGCGGACGCATCCTTGGGGTTTAAGTCGGCAGCTTTTTGAAGTGCGGCGGCGGCATCTGCGCTTCGTCCGGCTTTCTGCAAAAAGAAGCCGTAATTCTTGTACACGCCGGCGTCGGCGCTGCCGCTCGCCGTCAGCTCCGAGAACAGCGCCAGAGCCTCATCGGTCCGGCCCGCCTGGCCCAGCACGGTCGCCAGATTGAACTTGACCCGCGCCGGGTCCGGGCCGGACGCTGCCGGATGGGCCAGCACATACTGGTACTGGGTCGCCGCCCCGTCGTACTGGCCGGTCTGGCGCAGGGCATTGCCTAAGTTGTTGCGGGCGTCCAGATTGCTTGGGTTAAGCTGAACTGTCGTTTGCAGCTCTGGAATGGCGGATGCGGGATCGTTCTGGGCGAGAAAAAGATACCCCAGCAGATTATGCACGGTTGCATCATTTTGATACTCCGGCGTCTTTTCCAGAGCTTGCAGCTCGGTGATTGTGGAAGCGGTCTTGGCTGGGTCCGAGCCGCGTGTCGCCGCATTGAAATCGTTGACCGCTTGATTGTATTGGGCGAGCCTCGCCGCAGAAGGCGGACCGGAAGAAGGGAGACTAGGTGCGGGCGGGTTAGCCTGACCGATGGCAGGATGCAGGCCCGCACTCAGAAACGCGGTCATCCAAAAGCAAATCGCCGGGGCGAGCAGTAAACGTGCAGCCATAATTGCGTGGTCTCCAGAGGTACAGGGGCAAAGAAAAACATTAAGAGAAAAACATTAAGAGAAAAAC
>CAXUBO010000078.1:16476-19508 GCA_964249345.1 uncultured Armatimonadales bacterium
TCCAGAGGTACAGGGGCAAAGAAAAACATTAAGAGAAAAACATTAAGAGAAAAACGTTAAGAACGGTTTTGTCGTATTATAGCACAAACTCGGAAACAAAAGGAGAATTCATACGCAAGCTGAAAGTCAAGCGGACGCAAAAATACAACTTTGTTCCTCTTGACAGAAACCCTCGCAATTTTGTATACTCTCCCCATCGCAAAAGGCTCGGTAAACGGAACACAGACGTTCCTGAGCGGCTTTTTCCGGCAAACTCTTTTCCTCAGGGGAAGTAGTGCGGAAAAGGCTGTTTCAGGGGCGTTTTTTTGTGTTCAGGGACATTTTTTTGTGCCGTCGCCCGCCGAGCAGCACGCAGTCACTACCCAAAGAAACTACCAGAAAAATTATCAAGGAGACCGAAGCTTTTCATGGCTAAAACAGCTCAGGACGTTTTGACCTTAATCAAAGACAACGATGTGAAATTCGTTGACGTCAAATTTGTTGACGTTCCCGGCACCTGGCAGCATTTTACGCTCCCAGCGCACCGTTTTGAAGAAGACGTATTCACCGTCGGCTTGCCGTTTGACGGCTCTTCCGTGCGCGGCTTCCAGACAATTGACGAATCCGACATGCTGCTGGTCCCCGATGCCGACACCGCCGTGCTGGACCCCTTCACCGAAAACACGACGCTGTCCATTATCGCTGATGTCGAAGACCCAATTACGCGCGAAAAGTATCCCCGCGACCCGCGCAATATCGCCAAGAAAGCGGAAGCGTATTTGCAGTCCAGCGGCATTGCCGATGTCGCGTACTTCGGGCCGGAAGCCGAGTTTTATGTCTTCAACGACATCCGGTACGGCCAGACCGCAAACTCCGGCTTTTACGCGATTGACTCCGATGAAGCCGCCTGGAACTCAGGGCGCGACGAAAAGCCTAATCTCGGCTACAAGATGCGGACCAAAGAAGGCTACTTTCCCGTGCCGCCCTCGGACACGCTTTCCGACCTGCGCTCCGAGATGGTCTTAACCCTGCTCGAAGCCGGCATTGAAGTGGACGTGCATCACCACGAAGTCGGCAACGCCGGGCAGTGCGAGATCGGCATCAAGTTTGATTCGCTGGTCAACATGGCCGACAAGCTCCTCATGCACAAGTACGTCGTCAAGAACACCGCCGCCCAGAACGGCTACACGGCGACGTTTATGCCGAAGCCCATCTTCCAGGACAACGGCTCCGGGATGCACACCAGCGTTTCCATGTGGAAAGGCGGCACGAACATCTTTTACGATGCGTCGGGCTACGGTGGCCTATCCGAGACAGCCGTTTATTATATCGGCGGCATTCTGAAGCACGCCCGCGCCCTTTTGGCGTTCGGCGCGGCCTCGACTAACTCCTACAAGCGCCTGGTGCCGGGCTACGAAGCGCCGATTAACCTGGTCTATTCGGCCCGCAACCGCTCCGCCGCCGTGCGTATCCCCATTGCCGGCTCGCCCAAATCTAAGCGCGTTGAGTTCCGCGCTCCGGACCCGACGGCGAACCCCTACCTGCTGTTCTCGGCAATGGCAATGGCCGGGATTGACGGCATCCAAAACAAAATTCAGCCGCCGGCCCCTGTGGACAAAGACATTTATGATCTGTCCCCGGAAGAAAAAAAGGGCATCGCTCAAACGCCTTATACTTTGACGGAGTCGCTGGACGCCCTAGAAGCCGATCACGACTTCCTGCTGGCCGGGGACGTATTCACGCAGTCTTTGATTGATACCTACATCAATTACAAGCGCACCCGCGAAGTCGAAGGCGTCGCCCTGCGGCCCCACCCCTACGAGTTCTTCCTGTACTATGATGCTTGATTTCTCGTGGCTATGATGCTGAGTTTCTAGCCGCAACCCGTCTTGCTTTCCCCATCCACCCAGCCCGCTTCCTTCGCTTATCCCCAGGCGTAGGAAGCGGGCTTTTTCTCTGGTTTGGGTATAATGCCTTATGCCTGACTTGTCTCACCTATCGCTGCCACTGCTGCTGCTGGTGTTCGCCGTCGCGGCGGCGGGAGTTTGGATTGCCGGAACTTTTCTGTCGGATGCGACGGACGCCCTGGACGGGCGGCTACATCTGGGCGAGGCGCTGGGCGGACTGGTGCTGCTGGCGGTGGCGACGAACCTGCCGGAAATCGCAATCACGGTGACTGCCGCGCTGCACCATGAAATCGGCATTGCCATCGGCAACATTCTCGGCGGAATTGCGCTGCAAACCGTCGTGCTGGTTGCGCTCGATGTCGGCGTTCCCGGCAAGCGCCCGCTGACCTGGCAAGCGGCGTCCCTTGTTCTGGTTTTAGAAGGCGTACTCGTGACTGCCGTGCTGGTCGTCACGATGATGGGAACGCAGCTTCCCCCAACGCTGATTTTCTTTCGGCTGACCCCGGAAGATTTGGCGCTGGCGGCCGTTTGGGTGGCGGGCCTGTGGCTGCTGAAGAAGGCACGCACCGACTTGCCCTGGCAGAACAAAGGCGATGCGCCGGGCGGGGAAGAAACGCAAAGCATGAAGTCGCGCAAACAAAAAGCCGACGAAAAAAACAAAGGCAAAAGCACGGCGCGAGTTGCCGCCGTGTTTGGCGCAGCTTCACTTGTCACTCTCGCAGCAGGCGTGGCTTTGGAACAAAGCAGTGACGGCATCGCCCGGCACCTGCATATGACGGGCGTTTTGTTCGGAGCGACAATTTTGGCGGCAGCGACTTCGCTGCCGGAGCTGTCAACGGGAACAGCGTCGATCAAGCTGGGCGATTACAGCCTCGCGATTTCCGACATCTTTGGCGGCAATGCGTTCCTGCCGGTCTTGTTTCTGCTGGCGACGGTGCTTTCGGGACAGGCCGTGCTGCCGCAGGCGCAGAAAACCGACATTTATTTGGCCGGCCTCGGCGTCCTGCTGACGGCGGTGTATGTCTACGGCCTGGTCTTTCGTCCCGGCAGGCTTTTCCTGCGAATGGGAATAGACTCGCTGATCGTGCTGATTTTGTACGTTGTCGGCGTGGCCGGATTGTTTGCGATTTCCGGCACACACTGACA
>CAXUBO010000079.1:0-19333 GCA_964249345.1 uncultured Armatimonadales bacterium
TTTCCTGCTCCAACGGAAAAAGACCTCACTCGGCAGATTGTCGGGTGAGGTCTCTTGACGCAAGGCGTTTATTCGGCTTCTTCGTCTAGGAACCGCTCGGCGTCCATTGCCGCTTGGCAGCCGGAGCCGGCGGCGGTGATGGCCTGCTTGTAGACAGTGTCCTGAACGTCGCCCGCCGCGAAGACGCCGGGGATGTTGGTGACGGGGCGGCCCGGCTCAGTGACGATGTAGCCCTGCGGGTCCATTTCTAAATGGCCCTCGAAGAGCTTGGTGTTGGGCGAATGGCCGATGGCGATAAAGACGCCGTCGGTGGGGAAGAACGTCTCTTCGTCGGTCTTCAAATTGTGCAGGGTCAGGCCCGTGACTTTTCCGGCGTCGGGGTCGTGAATGGCTTTGATCGCCGTGTTCCAAACAAACTCGATCTTGGGGTTGTCAAAGGCCCGCTTTTGCATGATTTGAGAGCCGCGCAGCGTCTCCCGGCGGTGAATGATGGTTACTTTAGACGCCATGCGGGTCAGGTAGTTGGCTTCTTCCAGCGCGGTGTCGCCGCCGCCGACCACCACGACTTCGCGGCCCCGGAAAAAGAAGCCGTCGCAGGTCGCGCAGGCCGAGACACCCTTGCCGTACAGGGCGGTTTCGGTCGGCAGGCCCAGCCACTTCGCGGACGCGCCGGTGGTAACAATCGCGGTCTTAGCCCAAAACTCTTTGTTGTCGTCGGTCTTGATATGGAACGGGCGCTGCGAGAAATCGACAGAAGAAACATTCTCAGTTAAAAACTCCGCGCCGACACGCCCCGCCTGCTGGCGCATCTGGTCCATCAAATCGGGTCCCATAATGCCGTGCGCGAAGCCGGGGAAATTTTCCACATCCGACGTAATCATAAGCTGCCCGCCGGGCAGGTTTGGAGCGCCGCCTTCAATCACCAGCGGGCTGAGGTTGGCACGGGCGGCATAAATCGCCGCCGTCAGTCCGGCAGGACCGGAGCCGATAATGACGACATTGCGCGGTTCGTTTTGCGTTTCGGGAGTAGTCACGGAAGCCTCTTCTAGTTCTTTTCGTGTCGGGTGAATTCTTTGTTTATTCCAGCACACGCTTCTTTCTAAAACAAAGCAGCCGGGGCGCCGGTTCCCTCACGATTTTCTCTTGAACAGTTTTCTCTTGACACGCGCTTTCGCCGTGTGCTACCCTGAGCTTATGCCTCTGACTGCTCCACACCCCCGCCGGCGTCTTTCCATCGTCATTTTTCTGACGCTGCTGCCCCTGCCGGCGGTGTGGCTGGGAATGTACCGGCTGGACAGTATTGTGTGGACGTTCGTGCTGTATCACGGGCTGTGCCTGCTGCCTGCTGCCGTTTGGGGCCGGAAGCTGTGGCGCGGGGCTTTGCGCTGGCCGACAGTGCGGCAGGGGGCAGCGCTTGCGGCAGCCATCGCGGTGATCCTGCCGCTGACGCTGTTCGTGTACAGCGAGATTGGCCGCGACTTATTTGACGCCGTAGACCTGCGCCATGTCGTCACCGGGCGCGGGTTCCGCACGGTCTGGCTGCTGCCGTTCGGCGTCTACTTTGTGGCGGTCAACGCGACTTTAGAAGAACTGTTCTGGCGGGGCGTCGTCTTGAACGAGCTGCGCGGCACGGGCGAGACGATCTGGGCTCTGGGCGCGAGCTGGACGGCGTTTACATTCGCCGC
This sequence comes from uncultured Armatimonadales bacterium, assembly GCA_964249345.1. GTDB lineage: Bacteria > Armatimonadota > Armatimonadia > Armatimonadales > Capsulimonadaceae > JANXMY01. The sequence continues at coordinate 1,686 of CAXUBO010000079.1, forward strand.
CTGGCACTACTTGGTGCTGCGCCTGCTGCTGCGGCCCGGCTGGGCGGAAGCGGCCGTGCTGGGGGTGCTGGGCGCGGGCGTGTTTTTCGCCTGGCTGTACCAGCGCACCCATTCTATCATTGTGCCGATTTTGTGGCACGGCCTGTTGTTCGATTTCGCGCTGGTGGTTGTCTTTCGCGCCGTGCTGCGGGCCTAAGTAGAAAAAGAGGCAGGATTACTCCTGCCTCTTGCCTCAAGCAAACAGCCTATTTTTCGCTGTAAGTGCGGGCCGAGGCCGGACGCGCGAGGGGTGCGGAGCCGTCGGACGCGGCGGCTGTCTTAGAGGCGGTCTTCTGGGCCTGGCCGATCCACTGCTCGGTCAGCTTGGCCGCTGTGTCGCGCCCGCCGAGGCCGAACGCCAGACCGAGCGCCAGCGAAAGCGCGGCCACAAGCCCGATATACAGCGTGTTGACCACGACCGGCGCGACGCCGATTTCATTGACGGCGGCGATAATCGCAAACGCCATCACTGCCGCCGACGCCAGCTTGCCCAGAAGGCTTGCGCTGGTCATGCCGGCTTCCGAGGCCGCGCCGCGCACGATGCCCGCCAGCAGGCTCGCCAGAAACGCGCCGACGCCCAGCAGCAGCAGGGACACAAGAATGCGCGGGATGTAGGCGAGAATGCCGTTCACCAGCGCCGTCACCTGGGTCAAGCCGCACTGCTCGGCAGCCATTTCAACGAAAATCAGCCGGATAATCCATTTAACCGTCTCGCCGAGAATGTCGCTGGCCTTCATGCGCGTCCCTGCGCGGCTGAGAAAGTCATTGACGCGGGCATGGTCAGCCAGCGTGTCCACATGGGCGATCCGTGCGAATTTGGCGACCAGCCCGGCCAGCGCCCCGGCAACAATCCAGCCAATTACCAAAATCAGGATTGCCCCCAGCACCGTGGGAACGCCGTTTGCAAAGCGGTCCAGGCCGGCTGTCAGTCCGTGCCAAAGCGACCCCGACCAATCCGTTACCGTTGTTGTCATTGTGTTCATTTGTTCCACCTTCGGATGTCATGTATTGAAACAGCGCAAAATGTACGCCGCGTCACACATACCCACCCAAAATGTCCGGTAAACGAATAACAACGCCCGAAGTCTGCTCGTCTTCAAGGGAGCAGAAAAATAGTTGGCGCGGAACGGTTTTTGCGCGGAGCAAGCCGGTGGTGCAAAATGGCTACCAGCCGACGCGGTGATAGGCTTGCAGAAGCACATCCCCGCCTCTGGAGGCCGAAGGCGTCCAATACTGGCCGTAGCCGGGGCCGTTGTTCCGCCGCCAGTTGAGCGCCAGCGTCCAATTGGGTGCGACGACATCACGGACGCCGAGCGTGATCTGACGGCCCTGGGCGTAGCTGCTGCCGGGCTTGAGGGCTTCCACGCGCCCGACCAGACTCCAATGCTCCTGCTGGGGCAGCCGGTAATAGGCGTCCAAGTACCAGCCGATCATCCGGCTGCCCGACAGCGTGCCAAACAGATACTCGCCGCGCATCACAAGCTGCGTTTTCGTGTACCGCAGGTCAAGCCCGGTCATGTGGACCGGCTGGGTGCGGGGGGACGCCGGGCTGTTCTGCACCGCGCCGTCCCAGCGGCTCAGGCCAAAGATGGCGTCTCCCGTGTAGGTCTGAACGCGCCCCGCCCCGCCGCGCACCTCGCCCGTGTTGTTCCAAATCTCCGTGCCGCGCCCGCTGAAACCCGCCGCTTCCACTTGCAGATTGGCCGGCCCGCCGGTCCAAAAGACGCCCGGCACAGCCCAGTCTACGGAATGGTAGGCGAAGTCGCCGCGAGCCAGCGGATAGTCAATCAGGCCCGACGCATAGGTTTCGCGCGGGTTGTAGATGCCGAACGGCAGCCGGACAATCCCGGCCTGTCCCTGCCCCGCTGCGCCGCCCCATTCACGTTCAATCGCCGCCTGCTGCACGCCGTACAGCCCGTATCGGTGCGTGCCGTAGAGCTGCACGCGCAGGCCCGGCGCCAGAGTGCGCTCTGTCCGCAGCGCCGCCGTATACAATTTGCTTCCTGAAGCGCCGACAGCGGCCACTCTTGCCCGCAGGTCAAGGTCCAGCTCGCTGACGGCGCTTGGCGCCTGCGCGTGTCCGGCGGAGACCGTTCCAAAAATCGTTCCCCAAAGCGTCAGCAGGCACAGCAGCCAGAAATAAAATGCTTTCATGCCTCTGATTATCGGAATGCCGGCAGACAGCCGTTAGGGCAGCGGGTAAAGGGCGCGGGAGAAGAACGAGGGAGTGAACTTTACTTTGTGACCTTTAAACTCCTCGTACTTTAAATTCCTCGCACTTTTGCCGACAAAGGGGCATGAAGACTTTCATTGCCTGCCTCGGCATCTTATTTCTCAGCGCACTTCTCGCGCAAAACGCACTGGCCGGCGTCGTCAGCGGCACGGTAACAGCCAGCCAGAAGGCAAACACGCGAAGCGCGGCATCGGGCGCAGTTGTTTATCTCACCAGCGCAACAGTTCATGCCGCGCCGCTCGCCAATGCCGTGGTAGATCAGCGCGACAAGATGTTCATGCCCCGCGTTTCTGTCGTCACACGCGGGACGACAGTGCATTTTCCAAACGACGACACGGTGTTTCACAACGTCTTTGCGTATTTCCAGGCCAAAAAGTTTGATCTTGGCATGTATCCGCGCGGCGCTTCCAAAAAAGTCACGTTTGACAAGGCGGGGCTTGTAATCCTGCTATGCAACGTCCATTCGTACATGAACGCTTATATTCTTGTGGTTGACACGCCGTATTACGCTGTGGCCGACAAAGAAGGCCGCTTCCGCTTGCCGAATGTGCCGCCGGGTACCTACACGCTCCACGGCTGGCATGAAAGCGGCGCGGAGCTGACCGAGACCGTCTTTGTCGGCCCTCAGCCGCAGGCTTTGACGCTGGCGCTGGCCCGGAAATAGCTGCTCTCCGAAAGGGGTCTTTATGCGGCTGACACTGCGCCTCAAAATCCTGCTGCTGATTGCCGGAACGGCAGTGGGTCTGGTCTGCGTGATCCTGCTGGCCTTTACCCTGCTGGTCGCACGCGAGATGGACCGAGCCGTGCGCGAGGATGTCCGGGCCACCGGCGGAGTCTTGGCCCAGCTTTTGCGTGAGCGCAGCGCCGTTCTTTTAAGCCAGGCCCAGGTGGTCGGCGATGACCCGCCCCTGCTGGCGGCAGTCGGCACAAGCGACCCGGCAACGGTGCTGGACAAAGTGCGGGATTATGAGAAAAGGCTTGGCGTCGAAGCCGTCATCGTGACGGACCGGGACGGGGCTGTGCTGGCCGGTACCGACGGCGCTTCCCCCGTTCATGCGGCTCTTGGACGGGACCCCGGCATCACCGCCGCGATGAGCGGCCAGGCATGGTCGGGCATCACGTTCCGCCAGGATCAACTGATGCTGGCCGTGTCGGTCCCGGTGCGGATCGGCAGCACGATTTACGGCACCTTGACAATGTATCGGCCCATTGATTCGGCGGTCGCGCAGAGTCTGCATGAGTCGCTTGGCACAGAGATCGCATTTTTGGATCAAGGCCAGGTTGTCGGCGCGTCTTGTCATCTTCCCGGAAGCCTGCCGGCCCCCACAGCTCCGACTGTTGTTTCCGTGGCCGGCGTTCGGTATTTCGCCTTGTACGCTCCGCTGCCGACGACAAACCGCCAAGACGGCATGGGGTTTGAGACGCTGCGGCCTTACGCGGCGGCGATGCGGCTGTACCGGCGCTGCTTGGTAGTCTTTCTTGCCGCCTCGCTGCTGACTTTGCTGCTGGCGCTCGGCGTCGGCGCGTGGACGGCGCGGAGCCTGACCCGGCCACTGGACGGCGTGGTGCAGGCTGCCGAGACCCTGCGGGGCGGCGGCTGGCCGGAGCAATGTCCCATCAGCCGGACCGATGAAATCGGTCTGCTTCAGACAGTCTTCAATGAGATGACCGTGTCCCTGCGAAGCAGTCAGGAGCGGCTGCTGGCCTTGATTGACACCGACCTTCTGACCGGCTTAGACAATCACCGCCGCTTTCAAGAGCGCCTGGAAACCGAAACCATGCGCTGCGCTCAGTCCGGGGAAAGCCTGTCGCTGCTGCTGCTGGATTTGGACCATTTTCACCTTTACAACCAGAAGCACGGCCACGCCGCCGGGGACCAGGCCGTGCGGGAAACGGCGCATACGCTTCAGCGCCTGCTGCCGGAGTTTGCCCTCGCCGCCCGCTACGGCGGCGAAGAATTTGCGGTGCTGCTTCCGCAGCGGTCTTTGTCGGAGGCCGAAACGCTTGCCGAGCGGATTCGGTGGGTGATTGAAGAACTAAGCTTGGAAGAACTAGGCTTGGAAGAACTAGGCGTGGAAGAAGTAAATCGGGGAGAAGCCGGCGGCGGCTTGACCCTGAGCGTGGGCTGCGCCGAGTTCGGGACGCATTCCGCCGAAGGCGCGGGGCTGGTGCTGGCCGCTGAGCTTGCCGTTTCCCGTGCCAAACAACTTGGCCGCAACCGGGTCTGCCGGTTTGACACACTGCCCGGCGCAGATGCAAACGCGGACCCGTACCAGCTTCACCGCTTTTTAAAGGACGAGAGCTTGTCAACCATTCAGGCGCTTGCCGCCGCCGTAGACGCCAAAGACGCTTACACGCAGGGCCATTCTCAGCGCGTTGCCCGCTACGCGGTGGCTCTCGCCCAGCGAATTGGCCTGCCGGACTCGGAAGTGGACCTGGTGCATATTACCGGAACCCTGCACGATGTCGGCAAAATCGGCGTTCCCGACGCTATCTTAAAGAAGCCGAACCAATTGGATGACGATGAGCGCCGGATCATGGAAACGCACCCGGCGCTGGGCGAGGTCATTATCCGCAAAGCGCCCAAACTTGCCGGCACCCTTCCCGGCGTCCGCCATCACCACGAGCGATGGGACGGCGGCGGCTACCCGGACAAGCTCGGCGGCGAGCAAATCCCCCGCATTGCCCGTATTCTTGCAGTCGCCGACACGTTTGACGCCATGACCAGCGACCGCCCTTACCGTAAGGGGCTGTCGTGGGAGATTGCACTGGGTGAAATCGCCAAGGGGGCCGGAACCCAGTTCGAGCCGCTGCTTTCCGAGGTGTTTGTGTCTTTCATGCAGGCCGATTTTGCGGAACGGAAGCTGGCGTAGAGAAAAGCGCATCCGGCACTGAAAGTGCCGGGTATGATGATTCCATGTGGCTTGGCATTTTGTCCGGTTTGTATGCAATCGCTCCGCTTCTGATTCTCACCCTCAGCGTTTGGAAAAGCGCGGCGGCAGTGCGCCGCCGTTCTCTGCCCTGGTCGTGGCTTTCCCTCGCCGCGCTCCTGTTGACGGGCCGCTGGTGGCTGCGCTTTTTGAGGCGGGCTGATCCTGATGAGCCGGAGGCGCTCCTCCCTGAGAAGCGCGGATTTGCCGTTGGCCCCGGCGCAGTCCTGCTGGAATGGGAGCAGTTCGGGCCGGACGATGCCCCGGCCATTTTGCTGTCCCACGGCTGGTCGCTGACCCATGACACCTGGTACTACCAGAAAAAAGCGCTTTCACAGAAGTACCGGGTCATCGTTTGGGACTTGCGCGGCACTGACCGCTCGGAAGCGCCAAAGAACCGCGATTATTCCCTGGAAACGATGACCGGCGATCTCGCGGCGGTCTTTGAAGCCACGGACGCGGGACGCCACCCGCAAGGCTGCCTGCTCGCCGGGCATTCCGTCGGCGCGATGCTGCTGCCGCTGTTTGCGTCCGCGTACCCGGAGCTGATGGCGTCCGTGCGTGGGCTGGCCCTGCTGGGCGGAACGGATACGCCGCTGCTGCAAGCCATGAAAGGCAGGCGGGTGTTAGCGCCGATGCGCCCGTGGTTTTGGGAGCCACTGGCCCGGCTGATGGCACTCTTTCCGGCTCCGTTTGAAGGCTTTGTTCGGCTCATCTGGCAGATGGGCTGCGTTCACCTGGCCCTCATGTTCGGCACCAATGCAGGAGGGGAAAGCCGGGGGCAGAATGATCTGGTCGCGGGCCGCTGCGCCCGGTTTTCCATGCGTGCCGCCGGCCTCGGAGCGCTGGCCTGCTTTGCTTATGATGCCCGCCGACTCCTGCCTGCGATTAAAGTGCCGACGCTGCTTTTAACCGGCGATGAAGACATCAATATGCCGCCGGATATCCAAAAAGCAATGGCGGAGCGTCTGCGGTTTGGGGAGCTGACGCTGCTTCCTCAGTGCGGGCATCTGAGCCTGCTGGAATGCCGCGCCGAAGTGAATGCCCATCTTCTGGATTTCGCCCGGCGCTGCTTCAACTAAGTTCCTTTGTTTAAGCAAGCTCCAGAACGCGCAAAAAGCGTTCAGCATCTTTGGCTGCATTTGCCGCCGCCGCGAGAGTGACGGGAACAAAACGCACGGCATCCCCCGGTGCAAGCTGGGCGGCACGAGGAATGTCCGCCGAGATGACGACGCCGATCAGGGGATAGCCGCCGGTCGTCTGGCGGTCCGCCATCAGCAGGATCGGCTGCCCGTCCGGCGGGATTTGGATGCCGCCCAGCGGCATGGGTTCGGAAAGAATGTCCCCGGTTCCGCTCCGTTCTACGGCGGGGCCATCCAGGCGATACCCCTGCCGGTCCGACTGCGGTGACAGCAGATAGGATGCCGCGAACAACGCGGCTTGTCCGGCACCGGAGAAATGCGAGCGGTGCGGGCCGGGCAGGACGCGCAGAACGGCGGGCAGGCCATACGCGGGAATGTCCTGCGGGCGCAGGCCGCGCACGGCGCGTCGCGAAGAGGCTGCTCCCCCCGGCAGAATGTCGCCAGGCCGCAGCGGGCGGCCTTCCAGGCCGCCGAGCTTCCCGCGCAGGAACGTGGACCGGCTGCCGAGAAGCTCTGGAACACCCAAGCCGGCGGCGACGGCGAGATAAGCCCTTGCCCCGGTGCGGCGTCGGCCAAACGAAAGCGTTTGGCCCGGCTGCACCCGCACCGTCTTCCACAGCGGCATTTGTTTCTCGTCCAGATGAGCGGACAGATCGCCGCCGCAAAGCGCGATCTGCGCGGGGGCCAGGAACCGCAGCGCAGGGCCAAGCAGCGTGATTTCAAGAGTCGCCGCGCCGCGCAGGTTGCCGAGAAGCAGGTTCGCCGCGCAGGCCGCAAAGGGGTCCATCACCCCGCCGGGCGTCAGGCCGCTTCGCTGCCGCCCAGCGCGGCCCAAGTCCTGCACCGTCGTCAGCAGGCCGCCGGTTTCCACTTCCAAAAGCGGGATCATGACGCACTCATTTATAACGCACCCAGAGGCTGCACACGGATGCCCTCGGCTTCCAGAACAGCTTGGACACGCGCGGCAAGCATCGGCGCAGAGGGAGAGTCGCCATGCAGGCAAATCGTGTCGGCGTCAAGCCGGAGCGCAGACCCGTCGGCTGCTGTCAGCACTCCCTCCCGCGCCCAGAGCGTCAGACGGGCGGTGATTTTGTCTAAGTCGTGCAGGACGGCGTTCGGCTCTGTCCGGGGCAGCAGCGTTCCATCAGGCTGATACGCCCGGTCGGCGAAAATCTCGGACGCGGTTCGCAGGGCGAGCGCCCGGCCCGCCTCAATCAGCCTGCCGCCGGACAAGCCGACCAGCGCCAAAGGCGTGTTCCAATCTTTGACGGCCTGGGCGACGGCTTCGGCGATTTCCGGGTCTTCTTCCGCCAGCCAGTACAGCGCCCCGTGGGGCTTGACATGCTGAAGTGTCCGGCTGTGACGCGCCGCAAAGCCCACCAGCGCCCCAATTTGATACGTCACCAAATCGCGTACTTCCCCTGGAGTTACGGCCATTCTCCGCCGTCCAAAGCCCGCGAGGTCCGGCAGCCCCGGATGCGCTCCCAGGGCAGCCGCCGACGCGGCGGCAAGCGCGGCTGTCCGCGCCATCACACCGGGATCGCCAGCATGAAGCCCGCAGGCGATGTTCGCGGAAGTGACGGCCCGCAGCAGCGCGGCGTCATCGCCCAGCGTGTAGGCTCCAAAGCCTTCGCCGAGGTCTGCGTTTAAGTCAATCCGGCGCATGGTATTCCTCTAAATTATTCGCGGGTGCGGTGCCAGAAGTTGCCGAGTAGTTGAAAACTACGCGCTAGGGGAAGCACTCTTCGAGTGAAAGATAAGCCTATCTGTCGTCCGCAGGACGCCTCGCCTAGCGCGTAGTTTTCAACTACTCGTCCATCTCGGCGAACTGGCCCGGGCTGATGGCAGCGAACTTGACCCAGTCGCCAAACGCCAGCAGGGACGGCGGCTCGCGGAGGGGGTCAAACAGCCGCAGCGGCGTCCGCCCGATGATCTGCCATCCGCCGGGAGTTTGGAGCGGATACACGCCCGTCTGCCCGCCCGCAATGCCGACTGCCCCGGCAGGCACCATGAGGCGCGGGACTGTTCGGCGCGGCGTCGCCAAAGACGGCGGCAGGCCGCCGAGATAAGCAAATCCGGGCAGGAACCCAAGAAAGTAAACCCGGTACTGCGGCTCTGCGTGCCGCTGGATCACCTGCGCGGCGGAGCAGCCGCAGCAGGCTGCTACTTCTTTCAGGTCCGGCCCCCACTCGCCGCCGTAGCAGACGGGTATCTCTACCAGCCGCTCCGGGAGAGCGTCCGCGACGTGCTGCCGTCTTTGGCGACGCCGAAGCTCCGCGCAAAGTGCGTCATACGAGACCCGCCAGGGCTGATAATAAACCGTGACAACGGCGTAGCCGCAGACCCATTCGGTCATGCCGCGCACGGGTTCGGCGTCCAGCGCCGCCCCAAAGCGGCGCAGGGCGTCGTGGACCGCCGGGCTGATTTCGTCTCCAAAGGCTATCCGAACGCCGCAGTCGTCCAGCGGCGAGAATTCCGGTTCCGGAAGTTTGGGCGTCATGCTGCAAGTTACGGCAGCCGCGCTTCAATCTCCTGCTCAGGTTCCACGGATTGAAGTCCACGGATTGAAGTCCACGGATTGAAAAGGCCATGCGATGAATTGCATGACTTTAACTGCGCGGCCCCCATTTTTCAGCAATCGTTGCCGAATAAACAAAAAAGACGTATAATAACCCAGCAGCTTGAGAGCCTCATAGAAAGACGATTTGGCATGGACTGGAAAGAACTGGACGAATGACAATGCCGCCTAAGCGGCTGGTCGTCGCCGTTACCGGGGCCAGCGGGGCACTATACGCCGTGCGGTTTCTGCGGCAGGCGGCGCGGCACTACGACGACGTTTATGTGATGCTGTCCGACAACGCCGCTGCCGTGTTTCACACGGAGACCGGGGGCGTGCTGACCCGGCCTTACTCGGCGCAAGCGTATCTCGGCGGCGAGGCCGCTTACGACAACATCCATTTTCTGAGCGCGAAAGACTACTTCACGCCCCCGGCGTCGGGGTCGTTTGTGCATGACGGCATGGTGGTCATTCCCTGCTCCATGGGGACGCTGGGACGGATCGCGCACGGCATTTCCAATGACCTCACGACCCGCGCCGCCGATGTCTGCTTGAAAGAGCGCCGCAAGCTGATCCTCGTCGCCCGCGATACGCCGCTCAATTTAATTCATCTGCGGAACATGGTTGCAGTTACGGAAGCCGGCGCGATTGTTCTGCCCGCCGTCCCGGCGTTCTACCATCAGCCGAAAACGATTGAAGACTTGGTAGACACCGTGGTCGCCCGTGTCCTGCAAAACTTAGGCGTCCCCCAAGATATTCAGCCGCAATGGGCTACCGAAGAAGAGTAGCACAGTCTACGTCTTAGACTTGCGCGGTGTCAGCACCTTCTGAAGCTGCATCAGAAAGTTGTTGGCACTTAAGCGCACGACCGGATAAGGGCTGCTCCAAGCCAGGTTTTCTAAGCGGGCTACCGCCCGTGGATCGCGCGTTGAGGCAAGGGCGAGCGAAGCATTTACTTCTGTTGCTGAGTCGGGAATGTAAGTGTACGGAACAATAGCGTCATACAAACGGTGACGCTGAGACAGCGTTGTTATTTTGGGCTTTATCCCGTAGGTATGAGCCAGCACCAGATTAGCCGCCATGAGCTGATTTAGAGATATGCTCTGCGGGGACAGCGAGTTGAGTTCGCTGACAAGGAATGTTACGTCCGCATCTGAGAGTCGCTGTGATTGGTTAATCCCCTGCTGAATCTTAACGAGATGCAGATACTCTTTTTGCGTAACAACACTTTGACGACTGTGCCTTGCCTGCGGTGATGATGCCGTCTGTTTTTGTGAAAGAGCAATGGGCGCGGCAAGTATCGCCAGCGCCGCAGAATAAATGACAGCAGACAGAATGTTTGTGAGTGCAGTTGGTTTCATTTCATCTAGGACACCGATCACGAAAAAAGGTTGCACAAAACGCCTGCACAACCGTTGTTGAGGAAAACCCCTTGCCCCAGCCTCCTGCTCGTTTACCGAAAGCGAATCAGCCTTTTACTTTTGAAAAGCCGGTTCTCATTTCTCCAGCATCACTTCCGGTACGCCATGTTCCCAGCCATCGGGATTTTCTGGACGGCGTCCGGGCGGTTGCCGCGCTGTGGGTGGTCTTGTCGCATTTGTGGATTGTTCCGTTTGGCCTCAACGCGCACGGCGGCTGGCTGGGGCGGGCAACGAACTGGACGCTTTACAGCCACTTTGCGGTAGACGTTTTCATTGTGCTGTCGGGGTTCTGCTTGGTTTTGCCGGTGGCTCGGAGCGGGGAGATTACCGGCGGGGCAGTGGCTTTCTTTAAGCGCCGGGCGCGGCGCATCCTACCGCCGTTTTATGCCGCGCTCGCGTTCAGCCTTGCCGCCGATCTTGTGATACAAACGCTGGGGCATCAGACGCTTCACCTCAGCAAAGCGGCGGTGCTGGCGAATGTCTTTTTGATGCAGGACATCCTGCCGTCGCTGAACAGCATCAATGGGCCATTTTGGAGCATTGCAGTGGAATGGCGCATCTATTTTTTGTTTCCGGTGATGGTCGTGCTTCTGCGCCGGTACGGACGGCGCGGGGTGCTGCTACTGGCGGCAGGGGCCGGCGGCGCGGCGACGCTTTCATTGCTGCGGTGGCAGCCAAAAATGTTTCTCGCCTGTCCCTGGTACTTGGGGCTGTTTGCACTGGGCCTTTGCGCCGGCTCGCTTTCGGCGGAGCGCCCGCGCCGGGGCGAGAAAGCGCGGTGTCAGCTTGCCGTCGTTTTGAGCCTCACCGGCCTGGTAGTTTTGGTTCACGCGCATCCGATCACGGCGCAGGGCGGCGGAGATTTTGGGGCATACCTGCCGGTCATGGACAGCGTCGCCGGGGCGGGCGCGGCGGCGCTGCTGCTGCAAATCAGCCGGTCGCCGCAGCGGTTTTGCCTGCTGTCATGGCCTCCGCTGGTGACGCTGGGAACATTTGCGTATTCGCTGTATTTGGTGCATATGCCCTGCCTGCTGCTGGGGAACGCGCTGGTGACGGCGTATCTGCCGGCCTGGCAGAACCCGCTGCACCGGGTACTGGCGCTCGCGCTTGCGCTGCCGCTGATTATTGGGCTGGCCCGGCTGTTCTTTTTGGCGTTTGAGCGGCCTTTTCTGGCGCGGCGTTCTTTCAGGCAGCGGACAGCAGGCGCAGCAGCGGGCGTGAGGCTTGCGGCGGGTTCGCCGGATGCCCGAACAAAAAGCCCTGCATGAAATCAACGCCTGCCCCCCGGCACATCTGCATCTGGCTTTCCGTTTCAATGCCTTCGGCGATAATTTTGATGCCGAGCTGCTTGGCCTGGTCAACGATGATATCGAGGCTCTGCCGGGCCGACGGCTTCAGTTCCGCCTGCACCACAAGCTGCCGGTCCAGCTTGACGTAGTCCGGCCGCAGGGCTGTGAGATACTCCAAGCTGGAAAAGCCTGCGCCCATGTCGTCCACCGCCGTGCCGGCCCCGCGCTCCCGGTAGTAGTCTAAAATCTTGTGCAGCCGCTTCATGTCCGGGATATGCTCGGTTTCCACGACCTCAAATACGAGGTCGGAGATTTGCATTCCGCACTCGTCCACCGCTTCCAGTGTGGTTCGCAGGCAAACTTCCGGGTCATAGATCGTGTTCGGCATGAAGTTGATAAAGAGGCGTATTTGCGGCATCTGAAGCGTCGCCGCGTTGCGGATGGCGGTTTGACGCGCCCGCTGGTCAAAGACATGCTCAATGTTGAGCTTCACGGCGGCGTCAATCAGCGGCCCTGCGCCGATGATTTCATTTGTCTTTGGATTTTTTGCCCGAATCAACGCCTCATATGCGAAAACGATCCCAGAGTCCGCCTGCACGATGGGGTGGAACAAGGAAAACAGCCAGTTGTCGTCTATCGCGTCCCGTACCCAGTCATGCTGCGCCCGTTCTTTAAGAAGTGAAAGCGGCTCGGCCCGCACGAATGCCGCCAGCGCGGAGCCGGGATCGTCCAGGTTGCCCGAAAAGAACGTGCCTTTCACATCCGCCGCTGTTGCGTCGGGCAGGGCGCTCAGGAACGCCGCCGTGACGCCGCTGATGCGCTCGCGCAGGGCCGGCAGGGCAAGGACGTTGTCCCAGGCCCGGTAGGGAGTGTTGGCTTCTTCCAGGGCATTGATCAGCGCCTGCCGCGCGTTGCCGTTCGGCGGTCCCAGCAGCAGGTAAGTCGGGCTGTCGGTTTCCGGACGGCGAGCGAATTGGCAGCGGGCGCAGCTTTCCGATGTTCCTTTCCCAGGCTGCGTGGAACAAACGGAGCGTTTTCCAGTCACAAACGGCATGGCTAAATTGGCTTTCTCTTGGTTCACTCTTATTTGGATTAAAGCGTTGGATTACGCCGTTCATTATGGCATTCCTGCAAATTATCCTTAGAAGCGATGTGTATGATAAGAGCAAGGCAGGAATAAATAGGCTTCAGAGCGAACAAAATTGCAGAAAATGTGCCGGCCGATCAAAGGAGATTTGAGCGTTATGGCTGATTATACACCGCAGAAAACAGACAAGTTTACATTTGGGCTTTGGACCGTCGGCAACCCCGGCGCAGACCCGTTCGGCGGTCCGGTGCGGGTTCCCGTTTCGCCGCCGGAGCGTGTCCGCAGGCTCGGCGCACTCGGTGCTTACGGCGTCAACCTTCACGACAATGATCTCGTTCCCTTTGGCGCGTCGGCCTCGGAGCGGGATGCCATTGTCAAGGAGTTCAAGGCAGCGCTAAAGGAAAGCGGCATGGTCGTGCCGATGGCGACCACGAATTTGTTTACGCATCCGGTGTTTAAAGACGGCGCGTTTACGTCCAACGACCCGAAAATCCGTGCGTTTGCCCGCCAGAAAGTCATGGCTTCGATGGACCTCGGCGTTGAGCTGGGCGCAGAAACTTACGTCTTCTGGGGCGGGCGCGAAGGCGTCGAAGTGGAAGCGTCCAAAGACCCGGTGACTGCCGCTAAACGCTTTCGGGAGGCGCTGGACTTTCTTGCCGAGTATTCGCTGTCGCAGGGCTACACGCTCCGTTTCGCACTGGAAGCCAAGCCCAACGAGCCGCGCGGCGACCTGTTCCTGCCGACCGTCGGCGCGATGCTCGGCTTTATCGCCACGCTGTCGCGCCCGGAGATGTTCGGGGTCAACCCGGAGTTCGCGCATGAGACAATGGCCGGGCTGTCGTTTTACCATGCCGTCGCGCAGGCACTAGAGGCGGGCAAGCTGTTCCACATTGACCTCAACGGCCAGAAGCCGGGGCGTTTTGACCAGGACCTGCGGTTCGGCCAGGAAGATTACAAGCAGAACTTCTTTTTGGTGAAGCTTTTGGAAGATTACGGCTACGCTGGGCCGAAGCATTTTGACGCGCACCCTTTGAGGACAAGCGATCCGGGCGATGTGTGGGAGTTTGCCCGTGGCTGTATGCGCTCGTATCTGATCTTGAAAGACAAGGCGGCGCAGTTCAACGCCAACCCGGAGATTCAAGCCATTTGGCAGCAGCTCAACGCGCCTGACCCGGCGCTTGATCCTCTTTTAAGCGCCAAATTTACGCCGGAAAACGCCCAACTGCTGAAGAGCCAAGTGTTTGATGCCGAGGCGCTGGCCCAGAAGCCGCTGCCCTACGAAAAGCTGGACCAGCTTGTGTTTGATCTGCTGCTGGGCGTGCGGTAGTTCCTACCGGAAAGAACCCGGCCTTTCAAGGCCGGGAACTTCGCAAATCGAGAACCAATGACTGAACGAGACATCACTGAACGAAACCAATCCGCTAAAAAACGCCTGGTCAAAAGCCGGGGCGCGAAGCCCCGGCAGCTTATCGCTTATAATGTCGCGCCGTGGATGGACATGCCGGTCGTGCCGGCGCCCGCCTACCGAGAATGGATGAACGCGACCCATCTGCACTTTGCGAACCGCTGCCTGCCGATGCTCATTGCCGCCCAGTCCGGCTGGTTTATCTTAAACTCGCACAAGTTCGAGGCCGTCTGGAACGGCGGCAACCTGCCGGGCGACATGAAAATCACGACGCTTGCAGGCGAAGGCGCCCTGCCGATGTCCAGCCATTTCGGCTACGGCATTTTGACCTGGACCCTGCCGTACCTGTTTCGGACGCCGCCGGACTGGAACCTGCTGGCACGCGGGCCGGCCAACCTGCCGAAAGACGGCATTCAAGCATTAGAAGGGATTGTGGAAACGGACTGGTCGGTGGCGACGTTTACGATGAACTGGAAGATGACCCGCCCGCACTGGCCGGTGACGTTTGACATCGGCGAGCCGATCTGCATGGTGGTCCCGCAGAAGCGCGGGGAGCTGGAAGGTTTTCACCCCCAAAGCCTGCCGATTGCCGCAGACCCGGATGCCAAGCGCCGCTACGAGCGCTGGCTTGTGGACCGCAATGAGTTCAACGAGTCCCTGCCGAACCCGCAGTCCGATGCCGCCAAGCGCGGCTGGCAGAAGCATTATTTTCAAGGCCGCGCCCCGGAAATCGCCCGCACCGCAAAGCATCAAACCAAGCTGACGCTCAGGCCGTTTCCGGCGGACGAAAAATAAAAGCCCGGCATTTCAATGCCGGGCTTTTAGCGCGTTTTAGTTCAAGCTGAACGTCGCCGCGACGCCGTAAGTGTGGCCCGGATCAACGAACATTGTGTCGGTATCGGCGGCGTTGAAGCCGCTGAAGCCGGCGGTGCTGGCGTCTTCTTGATCCTGGCCGGGATGGCCGTTATGCCCTGTGGAAACTTGGTTCGGCTGCAAGAACTTCACATGGCCGTCGGCAAGCAGGAAATTGGAGCCGCCGGTGTGGATGCCTACCCCGCCGCCGGTATAAGGCAGCGGCATGTCCATGTTATAAAGCGACGGGCTGAGTGTGCCGCTCGTGCCGCCGTCCATAACGCCGGTGGCAAGCTGCAAATCAAATCCGCCGCCCTGACCATGAGCGCAGGTGATGGAGTCACACAGCACGCCCGCTGCATTGGTCGGGTCGGGAAGGCCGTCTGTGGACGGGGACAAGTCATAGTTCGTGCCGGAATACACGCCTTCGTCGGATTGGTCCACCCGGACAGGAGCGCCGAAAGCTTCACACAGCAAAACCGTGGAAGCGGGAGCATTGAACTGGGAGAGTGTCGCGCCCGCGCCTCCCATAACCGTGTTTGAATTGACCGCATACGAAATCGGGTAATCGGGGTAGCCGTTGTTTGTCTGCTGGCTCGTGCTGTCGTCCGGGCATTTGTAAACGCCGGTGCTTTTGACATAAGTGTAGATTTCACCGCCCCAGCCCTGGCCGGTGCTTTTTACTTCGGTTCCGGCAACAGCGCCGGCAGGATAGCGCTCGTCGTAGTCCTGCGTGTACTGAACAAATGCCAGGCCAAGCTGTTTTTCGTTGGACAAACAGGAGGTGCGGCGGGCGTTCTCGCGCACTTTCTGGAAGACGGGGAACAGAATCGCCGCGAGAATCGCGATAATGGCGATGACGACGAGCAGTTCAATCAAGGTAAAGCCCTGGGATGGCTTTCGGGAAGACTTCTGAGAATGCTTGTTTTGTGTTGTGTTCATGTGAGGTGTGCTCCTGGGTGGCATTGCGCGAAAAAAGTTTTGTCGGGGTTAGTATCCCCGGAAGATATGAAAAAAGCGTGAACATAAAAAAAGCGTGAAGCGGCACACTCATCAGCGCCAAAGATGCCGGAAACTCCTTCCTTCTTGAATCAGGTATACTGAAGGCGTGTTAGAACAAAACAGTTTGATCGGTCTGACAACCGAAGAAATCCGGGCGCGGCTGGCGGAAATGGGGCTGCCGGCGTATCGCGGCTCGCAGGCTGCGGAGTGGCTGTACCGGCGTCTTTTGCCGGGCATGGGCGGCGGGTTCAATGCGGACTTCGCTGCCATGAGCAGCTTGCCCAAAGAAGTGCGCGGGACGCTTGCGGAGACGTTCAGCGGCTCGCCGCTTCTGCTTGTCCAGCAGCAAAAAGACAGCCGCGACGGGACCGTGAAAGCCCTGGCAAAGACGGTCAGCGGCGGACACCCAATTGAGTGCGTTCTGCTGCCTGACGAGAACCGCGTTTCGGTCTGCTTGTCCACCCAGGCCGGCTGCCCAATGGCCTGCGCGTTCTGCGCCACGGGAACGCAGGGGCTGACCCGCAACCTGTCTACCGCCGAGATTGTTTCTCAGTTTTTATTGCTGCAATCGCTCTCGGAACGCCGAATTACGCATATTGTTCTGATGGGCATGGGCGAGCCGCTCTTAAATTATGACGCCACCCTGAAAGCCATTCGCATTCTGAATGCCGAGTGCGGGGTGGCGATGCGCCACATCACCCTGTCTACGGTCGGCATTGTGCCGAACATTGACAAGCTGGCGGACGAAAACTTGCAGCTCACGCTGGCGGTTTCGCTTCATGCGCCGAACGACGCCCTGCGGACCCGGCTGGTCCCCGTCAACAAAACGTACCCGTTAGAGCGGCTGATGGCGTCATGCCGCCGCTACGCGGAGCACACAGGCCGGCGCTTGACGTTTGAGTATGTGCTGCTGGCAGGGGTCAACGATGAGCCGCAGCACGCCCGCGAGCTGGCGGGGCTTTTGCGCGGCACGGCGGCGGCGGTGAACGTCATTCCGTACAACCCGACTTCCGTAGCCGAGCCGTTTGAGCGCCCCGACACAGGCCGCATCATCGCATTCCGGCGCATTTTGGAAGATGCGGGCGTGACTGTCACCCAGCGCAAAGAGCGGGGCCGCCAGATTGCCGCCGCCTGCGGCCAGCTTGTGACCGATGCGGAGCGCCGCCGCCCTGCGTCCCGACCTCTCACGGTTCTGTCCGCCCCGGCGGCCTTGCCGGAACCTGCGCTGACGGGAGCCGCGTAAGATGGTTGGGGACACAGACGCCGCTCCGGCCCTCTCGCCGGAGCCGGCAGAAGAGCCAGGGGCAGCCGGAGAGTCTGCCTCTGCCAACGTGCCGACAGCCGAAGAAGCCGCCATCTGGCTCAGCCAAATCAAGGCAAGCGCGGTCGTAGCTTTGCTGAAGGACCCGGACTACCGGCTGGCCGTTGTCCCAGCGTTCAACGGTGTCCGGCCCGACGCCAAAAGCTTCGCCCTTCCCCTCGTTCGCTCGCGTCTCGCGCAGGCGGCCTCTAAAGACGACGCGCTGGCAAAAAAGCTCCGGTCTTTATTTGAGGACGCCCAAGCCGCGCCGCCTCTCCTGAAGCCCCAAGCCGTCCCCCCTACCCCGCTGAAACCTGCGGCTTCGCCAAAACCTGACCCTCTGCCGGCGCATAGCGCCCCGCCGGGCCCCCCGCGGCCCGCGCGCGCCGCC
>CAXUBO010000080.1:0-7396 GCA_964249345.1 uncultured Armatimonadales bacterium
GTATACTCCATGCAGACATTGTGAAAAATTGCACGGGGTAGTTCTTGATTTAGAATGGACCATGACACATGGCGTATGCAGGGTTGGGCGAGTTTATTCAGCGGCTGGACAAAGCAGGGGAGCTGCGGCGCATTCAAGCGCCGGTCAGCCCGAAGCTGGAAATTACGGAGATCGCCGACCGGGTGATGAAGATGCCGGGCGGCGGACCGGCGCTGCTGTTTGAGAACGTCATCGGGTCTAAGTTTCCGCTGGCGATCAACCTGATGGGGTCACGGAGGCGCATGTCCTGGGCGCTGGGCGTGGACGATATGGAAGAAATCGCCGATCAAATCTCGGCGCTGACTCATTTACCGTCGGATGTCCCCGCAAGCTTTCTCGGCAAGCTTCAGCTTTTGCCGCAGCTCGCCGCGCTCGGCAAAATTGCGCCCAAGATGGTGTCGTCGTCGTTTGCGCCTTGTCAGGAAGTGGTGCATCTGGGCGCGGACGCCAATTTGGACGACCTGCCGATTTTAACCTGCTGGCCGGACGACGGCGGGCCGTACATCACCCTGCCGACGGTTTATACGAAAGACGAAGGCACCGGCAAGCGCAATGTCGGCATGTATCGCATTCAGAAGCAGGGGCCGCATGAAACCGGCGTCCACTGGCAGCGGCATAAAGTCGGCTCGCGCCACTACGCAAACTTTGAAGCCAAAGGCCGGGACATCCCCGTCGCCATTGTGCTGGGCGGCGACCCGGCGCAGATTTACGCCGCCACTGCGCCCCTGCCGGACGAGATTGACGAAATGGTCTTTGCGGGTTTCCTGCGAAAGCAGCCTGTCGAGCTTGTTAAGTGCAAGACGATTGACATGGAAGTGCCGGCAAACGCTGAGATTGTGATTGAAGGCATTGTCCCCGCCGGTGTCCGCCGCCGGGAAGGCCCGTTCGGCGACCATACGGGCTATTACAGTCTGGCCGACGACTACCCCATTCTTCAAGTGACCGCAATCACGCACCGCCGGAACGCTGTCTACCCCTGCACGATTGTCGGCCCGCCGCCGATGGAAGACAAGTACCTCGGCATGGCGACCGAGCGCCTCTTTCTGCCGCTGGCGAAATTATTTGTCCCGGAGATGATTGATTACTCCCTGCCCGCCGAAGGCGCGTTTCATAACCTCGCCTTAGTCCGCATCAAGAAGCGCTACCCCGGCCATGCGTTCAAGGTCATGCACGCGCTCTGGGGCCTGGGCCAGATGATGTTTACCAAGTGCATTGTCGTTTTTGACGAAGATGTGGATGTCCAGAACCACGCCGAGGCCGTCTGGCGGGCGTTCGCCAACGTAGACCCGGAGCGCGACATCACGTTTGTCAAAGGCCCAATTGACGTGCTGGACCACGCCTCGCCTTTAATGGCCTTCGGCTCCAAAATGGGCGTAGACGCCACCCGCAAATGGCCCGACGAAGGCTTCACCCGCGAGTGGCCCGATGTCCTGACCATGCCCGCCGACGTGAAGGCCAAAGTGGACAGCATCTGGAAGGAGCTTGGCATTGAGCGGTAAAGCCCTGCCCGTCCTATCGGCGAGCATCGCAGTTATTGCCATGATGACGGCACAGGCTGTCCCGTCCTCAGCACAGGCAGGCCCGCCGGCGGCGAAGACCAGCACCGCCGAGAAGGGAACCATGCAAGATAACTTTTTCACTCTTTCGCACGGGACGAACACACTGCGGGCGATTGTTTTATCTGCGCCGCCGGTGTATGATCCCGGCGGCCCGGTCTGCTTTGTAGAAGAATGGCAGGGCGATGAAAGCCTGCTGGCGGACGCGGGGCAGGAAGCGGCAAAGCGCGGGTCGGTTCTGACGCGCGTGATTTGCCCTCACGCCGATACCGCCCGTGCGGCGGCGCTGACCCGGCACGGCTACACGGTTGCCTCCGAGTGGTACACGGCCCCACTTCCGCTGGCGAACAAGCCGCCCACCAGCGGCATTCGCCAACTCACTATTGCCGATGTGCCGCGTGTGCTGGAACTCGGCGAGCAGAAGCGTCGGGAGTACGCCGCCTACTCGCCCGTGTTCTGGCGTCTGTCTTCGCTGCCGCGTGAGACATTCGCACCCTACATGCAAGGGCAAATCGCAGACACTCAGAATATCGCGCTGGCGCATGAGCAGGACGGCAAAGTGGACGGCTTTGTGCTAGAAAACGAACGTGGCACGATTGACGACTATACAGTTGCCGCGCCTACGCTTTGGCCGACGGTCGGTGCCGAGTTGCTCCAAGCGGCAGGCACAGAGGCGCAAAAACGCGGCATCAAAAGCCTGCTGGTCATCTGCGGACACGGTGACAAGCCTAAGCGGACAATGCTGGCGGCGCAGGGATTGACGCTTGCAACAGATTGGTATGTCAAGCCGCTCTTGCCGAAGTCGCCGGAGAAAAAGTAAATGGCGCGGACGCTTCCCGTCACAAGTATCCAAAACCCGTGGCGCGTTTACAAAGGCTGGTTCTGGGCGGCAACGGCCTACAATGTCGTTTGGGGAACGGTGGTTGGCCTGAAGCCGGCTCTGATGCTGGGATGGATGGGCATGAGCGCGGTGCAGCAACAGGCCGCTGGGCCGCTGCCGGCGATTTTAGCGGCGTGTATCGGGATGTTTGTGGGCGTCTACGCGATTGGCTACCTGTGCGTCGCGCTGGACCCGCCGCGCTTTTGGCCGTTTGCGCTGCTGGGACTTTGCGGTAAGATACTGGGACCGGCGGGCTGGGCGCTGCACCATCTGTTAGGCCATCTGCCCTGGCCCTCGCTTTGGGTCAACGTCTTTAACGATTTGATCTGGTGGCCGGCGTTCTTTGGATTGCTTTGGGCCGTGCGCCGGGAGTATTTAGAAAAGAGAATATATCTATGAACCGAGTGCTGCGAGATACGCTGATCGGCGGGGCGCTGACCGCGCTGCTGGCGTTTGTGCTGGTCAAGCTTGGCTGGGAGTAGCGCTTCTGGGAACATCGGGGCGTGAGTCGGCGTCTCTTAAACGGACTTGACGATGGTGCGCTCCGTGTGCCATGATAAAGACATGCCCGAAACTTTAACAGGAACCGCCCCGATGCCCGTCCCAAGTCCGCGTCCCGCACTTTCTTCCGCTGACCTTTCCTGCCGCCTGGTTGCCCTGCTGGTCTTCCTGCTGGGCATCGGCATTCTCGTCTTTGTCTTTGTCACAGCGCTGCATCTGTTTCAGTCGCCGGTTCCCGGTCTGGAAACGCTGCAAACGCCGGGCGCACCGCCGCCTGCCGCCGCGAACATCGGGCTATCCCTGGCCGGGTTCGCGCGAGAGCTGCTGCTGCTGGGCGTGATGACTCTCGCCGGTTCTCTGCTGGCGAACAAAGGCGCACATCTTTACTTCAGCGCGGTATATTCGGCAGCCCCGGCCACAGCTGCGCCCCAAGAAGCCGTCGTGGAAAAAGTTCAACGCTGACAATTCTCAACGCTGATATGGCCGCAGCTCTTCCGGGTGATGGCGCAGATAGGTCAGCAGGCGGTCTTTTTTCTCCGATCCCCGCTTCGTTTCCAGCCCCAGCACCGCTCCCAGCAGTTCCGGCTCAATCAGCGCTGCCCTCGCGTAGATTGTTTCCCAGCACTTTTTCACGGCGGAAAGCGAAATAAAAAGCGACTGAGCGGCTTCTTCATTGGTTCCGCCCCGCAAAGCCTGACTCAGCAGACGCTGTTCGGCAGGCCGGAAGCCGAACCGGGGCCGCGTATACAGGAACAAAGGCAAGAGGCGGCTGCCGAGCGCCTCAAAGGCTTCGGAGCGGGTCAGCCCGTAAAGCGCCGGATGCTCCTCCGGGGGCGGCAGAAGATTTGGGTGCGCCCGGAAATAGTCTGCATAATCCGTGCGCCGCAGCATCCCAGCCGAGTTGCTGGCGAGCCACCGCGTGGAAAGCGGAGTTTCCAGCAGCAGCTCTTTAATTTGATACCCCGCGTGGTCGCGGAACAGGGCGGAAAACATCATTTCCGCCACGGCGACCTGCTCGCTCTCGGAATTTGCCGGTGCGTACCCAAACGGTCCGGCAAACAAAATCAAGCCATCACGGGCATTGGCACGTCCAATCGCCGCCGGGCCTAAAATTGGGGAAACGCCGTCCGACGCTGCCTGCGCGTGCAGATGCCCGTCAACGCACGGCGGCAGCGCTGTCCGCGCCGCCGCCGCAAACTCCTCCGTCACGAACACGCTCATTGAGAACGCGCACATGCGGACGCTGGCAGCACGATCCGCATCCTCGATCACTATCGAGAGCGCGGAATTTGAGGCCAGCAGTGTTTGCCAGAACTCGGTTCGGCTCGGCTTCAGCGCGGGCGGATAAAAAGGGTTCCCCTGAGCAATGCGCCAGCAGGCGTCCAGATCAGCAGGAAGGATAGCGCGGGAAGTGAGATACATAGGCTTTGCCAGTTTAGTGTCTAGGTGTGTGCTTTATTTTACAGCACAAACTACCCTTTTAGGCCATTGCAGAGTTTCCTTGCTTCTTTTATAATAACAGCAGGTGATCCGGGGCGATACTGCTGGGCAGGCCGTTATTCTTGAAATAGAATTCTGGAAACAGAAGCGGCAGGCTGTTGGTGACCGGGTTGCTCACAAATATATTCCCGCACGGCTGTTACACGCTTCATGGCATGTAGTCTTCACTGCGAGGCGGCGAAAGTTCCCCCACTAATGGCAGATGATCGGAAGCGTCTGTTTCGATCACGGATAATTCGCGGCAGGCCAGCATCGGCGAATAAAAAACGTAATCAATCCGGGCTTCTAAAGCATTGACCGGATAAGTCCGTCTATCACGCGCGGCGTCGGCGTCTACCAAGCCTGTCCGTTCCAGCAGCAGACGGACAGCCGGTGCGTCGGCGCGTTCGTTGAAGTCGCCGCAGACAATCACCGGAGATGACGTGCCGAGAACCAGCTCGGCGAGATTCGCGGCCTGCTTGACGCGCTCTTCGCCGTTTAACCCAAAGTGGGTGCAGAACAAAGACAGCGGCCCGTTTGGGGTATCCAAACGCACTTCCAAAACGCCGCGCTGCTCGCGGACGCTTGGCAGCAAATGGTTCTGCACGGTGCCGACGGGGTAGCGCGAGACGACTGCCAGGCCGTAGCCGCCGAGGCCAATCCGCAGGTTGGCTTGAAAAATTACCGGCAGGCCGAGAAACTTCTCGAATTGGCCCGGCTGATCCACAAATCCACTTTGCGGCAGGCGCTGATGGACTTCCTGCAAACATACGATATCGGCGTCCTGCGCTGCAACCACCTCAGCGATGCGCTCCGCCGAGCGCCGCCCGTCCATCCCCAGCCCGCCCCGAATGTTGTACGTCATCACGCGCATTTGATTTTGCTTTCCACAGTTCCCAAGCCAGCAGCGCATAGAACGGGCCATATTCCGCCGCCGACACCCACCAGTACGCTTGCAGCGAGTAGTAATACACATACAGCAGCGCCGACAATCCCGACAGCAGCACAAACGAATACAGCGGCCTCTTTCCCAGCAGCGGAACGAATGCGATGGTCCACAGCAGATACCAGGGAAACAGGGTCGGAATGACCAGCAGCGTCACGGCCAGCACCACAAACGACCGGCGCAGCAGCTCGGCATATGACCCGACAGGCCGCCGGATTGACCAGCAGGTGACGCCGATAATCGCGGCATCCGACAGCTTTTCCGTGATCCAGTAGTGCCAGTGCCTTGTCACGAAGCTCAGGCCCAGGTTGGTCCAAGCGAACAGGCCGGAGTTTGCATGGACGTTCTCCAGATACTGGTGCATCCCGTGAAGGAACTCCGGCAGGTAGACCCAAAGCGGCATTCCGAGATACAGCATTCCGCAGGCGGCCCAGACCGCGAACGCCCGGCCATGCACCCGCGCAAACAGCGGCAGCAGCAGCAGGGCAAAGCCTTTGGTCATCACCGACGCCACTAAAAGCAGCGCGACCCAGGGGACTTTACGCGGTTCCCGCATTGCCAGGGTCAGCGCCGCCAGCAGAAAAAAAACGCCGACAATGTCCTGATGCCCCGCCAGCGACACTTCCGTAATCGGCAGTGGGCACCAGGCATACCAGATCACCTGGGTCAAAGGCCGGTTCAGTCGCTTCAAGAGAACCAGCAGCAAGCCAATGACCCCGAAGTCAAACAGCATGTACAGAAATTTATACCCGACGGAGTTGGTACCGAACAGCGCGTTCGCGAGGGCAAAGACTCCCTGCGAGACCGGCATATAAATGGACTGGTAGCTTTTGTACTCGGCCTGGTTCCAGACCGAGTCCCGCAAATACCTAAGCGGCAGGGCGTTCGGCGCCCAGTGGTAGGGGTTGATCCCGTGGTTGATCAGCCGCCCGTCCCAGATGTACAAAAAGATGTCGGTGGAAAGGCGCGGCGGGGCAAACACAACCGCCAGGCGGTACAGCGCCGCGCCGCCCAAAATGAGCGGCAGCGCGTGGCGCAGACAGCTTTGGGGCAGCGCCGGCACAACTCGCCCCGCCGCGTAGACATACGCACTGAAGGCAACAGCGTACAGCAGCAGGTACACCCACACGGGGTTGAGCGGGTACAGCCGCTGCCCTAAGAAAACGTAGACCGCCAGCAGGTCTACCGCCGTGATGCCGAGCGCCAGCAGCGGCAGGCGAGACTGCCGCGCGTCAGTTTGCGGCGGGGACGATGCGGCTGTTTCCGCTGGCTTACTTGCGTGCATACCGTCTTGCCGGACGCGAAGGCTGAAGATGCGAAGGCTGAAGATGCGAAGGCTGAAGATGCGAAGGCTGAAGATACGGCTGAACGGCGGCGGCGAGGCTTTGGGCCGTCTGCTCCCCGGTCAGCGTCTTGACCCGCCGCCCGGACTGATCGTAGATAATCGTGCGCGGCAGGTCGCCCTGCCACGCGGGGTCAAAGGCGTTGATGAACTCTTCCGGGTCGGTGCTTTTCTCCACATACGCCGGGAAATCTGCGCCCGCCTTCGTCAAAAACGGCGCGACTTTGGTGTGCGTGTCTTTCACGGGGTCGGCGGACACGGCAAAGACGCGCAGGCCCGATGCTTTGTACCGGCGGCTCGTCTGGACAATCGCCGGGAACTCCGCAACGCACGGCCCGCACCAGGTCGCCCAAAAGTTGACCAGCACGACATGGCCTTTCTGCGCGGCGATGGCTTTTTTGATGATCGGCGCATCCGCAGGCGTGACGCTGATTGGCGCGGCATGGGCGGAGGGCATGGTGAGGAGGAGCAGGAACCCAACCCACCACAAAGATAACACACCCCGCCACAAGTGGCGGCCCTCCCCAAAGGGAAGGACAAAGAGGCTTGGATCGGCGGCAGGGTAGTCTCTTCACCTCTCCGCTTCGGGGAGGGTGGCGAGGAACGAGCCGGGAGGGGTTATCGCTTGATGCTGCATCCGAAGGCTTTCGTTT
>CAXUBO010000080.1:7406-19178 GCA_964249345.1 uncultured Armatimonadales bacterium
TGCCTGTTAGGGAGGGCGAGGAGTTTGAAGCTCTTCGTCCTCCCGTTTCGGGAGGACCCCTGCGAAGCAAGGAGGTGGGTTCTTACCGCTTGATGCTGCATCCGAAGGCTTTCGTTTGGGCTTTGGCGACAGGTTTGCCGACCAGTGTCTCGTCAATCGCGTTTGCCAAATCATGCGTACGGACATTCGCCGGGTCCATGTCATTGTCAATACGCCCGTGGTAGACTAAAGTCCCGCTGCTACTGAGGACATACGTTTCCGGCGTCACGCGGGCGGCGTAAGCGTCGGCGACTTTGTTTCCTTTATCTTCCAGCACCGGGAACGGAAAGCCTTGCGATTTGGAATAGGAAGCAACTTCGGACACCGGCTCGTTCTGGTCGGAGTCGATGCCGACAAACGAGACGCCGAGGGGCGCATACTTCGCCGCCAGCGTTTTCATGCGGCTGACATAGGCATTGGAATACGGGCAGCGCGTGGAGATGAACATCACCACAGTTGCCTTAGCGCCCTGCATCAGCGAAGTCAGCGAGCGTGACTGCTCCGTCTGCGCGTCTTGTAAGGTGAAGCCCGGTGCAGGCTGGCCGACGACAGCAGGGCCGGTGGTCTTAAGACCGGCAAGGGCAAGACTGCCAGCAAGGGGCCTATCAATTCCGATACTGCCGCGATGTCTTACAACGTAAGTGTTGGTACTGGCTACTGCCGGGTGCGCTTTAATCCAGCTAATCCAGTCGTCGCCGCAGGTGTTGAGGTGCGAGTTCACGTCTTTGTCCACATAAGCGACTTTACCGTCAGCCCCGATAATGTACGTCACGCGGTTGGCGATATTTGCGCCGGGGATGAGGACGCCGTAGTCGGCGGACATGACGTGCTGCGTGTCGGCCAGCAGCGTGTACGGAATGCCTTCTTTGGTGCAGAACGCCTGGTGCGATTTCGGGTCCTGCACGCTGACCCCGTACACTTGGACGCCCATCGCCTGGAGGTCTTTGTCCGATGCCGACAGCGAGTGTGCTTCGAGCGTGCAGCCGCCGGTGAAGTCGGCGGGATAAAAGGCCAGCAGGGTGACTTTGCCCTTGTTCTCGGCGGACGTGCGGACGGTGCCGGTCTGGTCCGGCAGCGAATAAGCGGGCGCGAGTGCGCCAACCGTGGGCGCGGCGGCGTCCATTTTCGCTTTGGCCTGCCCGAAGGCAACGGCGGCAACGGTCGCCGTGGCGGCAGCCCCCAGCAGGACAACTTGTTTGAAGCGTTTCATAGATGTTTGCTTTCTATTTAATAACAGGCGTGGAACGAAAGCGTTTACGCCCTCGTTCTTCACGCCCCCATTCCTTTGTCTTATACTCGTTCTGCCACCGCGATGTTCGCAGGAGTAACGCTTGCAGAGATGATGCTTGCAGGAACCGGCAAAACACGCACTTCCAGCGGCAGATCAAATGTCTTCTCAAAGGCGGGAGCCTGCGCTTCCGCCGCCCACAGCTCTAATTGAGCATCGGCAGACGCATACAGCGTCAGGCGGACGCGGTCGGGCTTGAGGAGCTTTTCACTCGCAACATCTTTGACCAGCATTAAATGGCTGCGGTCCAGCGCCTCGGCAAAGCGCAGGGCGCAGGACAAAACGCGGATGAGGCGCTGGGTGCGGGCATCGAGCCTAGCGAACTGGGGATGCTTGCGGCGCGGGACAGACTTGCGGTGGTACAAGGCGAGGCTTGCCATGATCTCAATTTCGCGGTCATTAAAACCGAGAAGCTCAGAGTGCCGAATGAGGTAGTACGAATGCTGCTGGTGGTCGGTGTGGGAGACGAAAAAGCCGGCATCGTGGAGCAGTGCGGCGTATTCCAGAAGCTCTCTAGCCCGGCCATAGTCGTGCAGGCCCAGCGCCTTCCACTGGTCAAACAGCATCAGCGCCAAGCGGACAATATGCGCGGCATGGGCCTCATCCACGCGCGTTGCCGCCATGAGCTGCCGGATGGAGCGCAGCCGGGCGCTGTCGTCCGCTGCGTCCATGCTCGGCACGCCGAGGCTGTCGCCCCGGCGCAGGCGGTCCACAATGATGCCTTCGCGCAGGCCCCGGTCACTGATTCGGATTGCGCCCGCCCCGACCGTCTCCATGACCGTCTGCAAGATCGCCGCGCCGCCGATGATGATGTCGGCCCGCTCCGGGTTGATGCCCGGCACGCGCCGCCTTTGTTCCAGAGTCAAGCTGCACAGGCGCTTTGTCGTGGCTTGAATGTCGGAAAGCGACAGCTCATAATTTCGCAGCGACGTTGGATTGGGAGCCGGCGCACTGCTGGCGATAATCTCTGCGAGGTTTTGGGCCGTTCCCGACGAGCCGTACATCACGGAAAAGCCGGCCCTGGCGATGGCCCGCGCGGCGGGAGCCAGCAGGCTGCGGACATGGCGCTGCAAGGCGGCCCAGTCTTCCCCGGAAATTGGCCGAGACTGATTCACAATTCCTTCCGCCGTCAAGCGGATTGCGCCCATTTTGAGGCTGTCCAAGAACGCATAGCCCGCGCTGTCCCCGACAATCAGCTCGGTGGAGCCGCCGCCGATATCCATAAACAGCGCCTTCTTTTTCGGCGGCAGGTCAATCCCGCTGACGCAGCCCAGATAAATCAAGCGGGCTTCTTCCTGCCCGGAGATGATTCGGACATCTAAGTCGGCCAAATCGCGGACACGCTGCACAAAGGCATCGCCATTGTCGGCCTCGCGGACGGCAGCGGTCGCCAGAGCAACGATTTCTTCGGCTCCGAAGCCTCGCGCGACTTCCGCAAACCGGGCGCAGACCAGAGCGCCCCGCGCAATCGCCGCCTCGGTCAGCGAGTGCCGGCTGCCGTCATCTTCTCGTTCTTTGTCCCCTTTGCCTTGCTCCTTTGCTTTGCCGTCTTTGGGCGCAGCGGGATCAAACTCGCCTTCGCCCAGCCGAACGACTTGTTTTTGGGATGCCAGCGTGGTCCAGGTGCCGTTCGCCTGCACTTCCACTACGGCGAGCCGCACTGAGTTGGTGCCAATGTCCATCGCCGCAAAAATACGCATAGGCTGTTAGGATACCCGATGCGTCAAGAAAAAGCCCCCCTGCCCTCAATAATGGGGGAGTCAGAGTCAGAAGGCTTGCCTTCCTAATCATGCTCCCCCATTATTGGGGGCAGGGGGGGCTGCTCTTACTGCGTGGCCGGCGCGAAGCGCGGGTCTATCGTTTCCGAATAAATGTCCGCCGTGCCGTTGCGCGTGCTGTTCCAGAACAGCCAGACTTTGTGCGAGCTGGCCGTGCCGGCGAAGGGGTCCAGGAATGCGGCGACGTTGTTTTCATTCGCCGCAACGTCAATCGGAACGCCGTAGCCGGGATTGACGGCCGCTAGGGCGTCAATGCTGCTGCCAAACGGCACCGCGTTCGGGTCGGTTGACTCCGGCTCGTCCTGCCACTGCACGGTATCGGTTGTCCCCGATACCGGATAGGTCGTGGCGGTCCCGTTGAGCGGCGTGTAATTGACGATAATCGCCGCTCCTTCCGCATCCGACGCAGCCGGGAAATAGAGATGCGCGGCGGCGGGATATTCTACCGTGCCGTTCGGGTTAAGAATGGCGGGCAGGTTCTCGACATCAACGGCTCCCGTGTACGAGTTCCCATTCAGCGTGATCGTCAGCGACTTTGTGGTGTCTACTGCTGAAGGCAGGTATGCCGTCAGCCGCTGGGTCTTGAAGTAGAGCGTCGCCGTGCTGGGCGTCCCGGCAACGCCGGACTTGCGCCAGATGACCCAGCGCCGGTCTGTTTCGAAGTTGTTGGAAGGTGCGCTGCCTTTGGCAAGTGTCGGGTCATCATTCGCCTTCAGGTAGGTATCCAGGAACGTCACGGCTCCGGTGTTGGCACGGCCATCCTGGCTGAAGGTCAAACGCCGGGCCTGGGGGCTGAACGTCGCCTGGATATGCGTGAAGCTCTGCGACGGCAGCAGAGCCGGGGAGAACCGGACACGGCCTGTCGCGGCATCCACATAGACTGTATTGACCGTGAAGGACGGCGCAGGTGCGGCAGGCGGCGTGACGTAAGGGACGTGAACCCCGGTCAGCACCAGCAGGCCGCTGGTCTTGTCGTAGATAGCATTCGTGAACTGCGGCGTTGTGCCATTGTAAAGCAGGCTCGTTGTCGTAAACTGAGGCTGCCCGTTCGCGGCCGGAGCCGGATAAACGACCGACACGTTCAGCGCCCCGGTGCGGGACCAGGCAACATCGCGGGCCTGATACCAGCCGCCGACGGCTTTCAAGTCTTCCGTGACCTGCGGGAAGGCGACGAGGTCAAGCTGCGACTTCGTAGTCGTGTCCGGCAGGTAGCGGCTGGTATACAGGTCAATGGCACCGTCGGGCGACGTGCCGCTGTAGGTAGCTTCAATGACTGAGCCGAACGCGCCGTTGACGGGCGCATACGGCATCAGCAGCGGGCTGACATCCGCGACCGCCGTTAGCCCCGCCGGGACCGGCAAGAGGCCGATTGTCGGGGGCGCTGTAGACCCTGACGCCGGTATCCACGTTCCGTTTGCGCCGAGCGAGTTGTAGTAAATCGCCGTGCGCCCGCGTGTGGATGCTGTCCAGAACGCCCACAAGCTGGGGCTGCCGCTGAAGTTCGAGCTTGTATACAGCCCGTGGACGCCGTACTTGACCTGAGCGCCGGCAGAAGGCGGCGTGACCGAAAGGGGCGCGGTCAGCGTTCCGTCTACCGGGTTGACGGTATAGGAATACAGCGTGTTGCTGTACGGTCCGGCGTTCGTGCTGACTCCGACGTCAAAGCCGTAGTTCGAGCCGCCGACTGCGCCCTGCGTGATGCTCAGGCCGCTGTTGACGGCGTTTGCCTGGACAGCGGGCGTGAACTCTTTCCACCACTCGCCGGTCGGGTTTGCCCCCGTCGGAGCGACAGACGGCAGAAAGTAGCCTGTGCTGGATGCGGCGCTTGGCGGGTTGAACGGCAGGTTGGCCCCGACGATGCCGAAGTTCCCGTTGTTGCGCCCTGACGTCCAGTAGACCGACAGGTTGCCGGTCGTCTGGTCCCGGAACGCGGCAGGCGCGAAGTCCGGCGTGGAAGTCGGCTGCGCCGTGCCTCCCGCCTGCGGCGTGACCGACGGCCCGGCCGGGCCGGCATCAATCATCGGCACGGCCCCGTAGGTCGAGCCGTCAGTCAGGCGCTGCTCCTTGACTTGTCCGATAAGCTGCGTTCCAATCGTGCTGATCGGCTGCTTGCCGTTGAAGATGTCCTCCGGGCTTTGGCTGCTGTCCAGCACTTCACCCGTCGTCTGGCTATAGGAAGGCTGCCCGATGCCGCCGACGGCTGTTCCATACTTCGGCGGGTACAAGTAGTTCAGCGTGCTTGGATTGTAGGCGTTTGCGGCTGCCGTGTCTAGGCCCTCAAACAAGCGCAAGGAGTTTTGGTCCTGCGGAGCTGCCGTGTGGTAGATGCCGACCGGCGTTCCGAACGGGAACGCTAGGCTGACATAAGGCGGCGCTTGATAAACAACGCCGCTGCTGCCGGTCGGCATAATCGGGAAGCCGGTCGGCGAGACCTGGAAGCCGCTGCCGGTAATGGGAGAAGCGCCGGGAATGTACCGATCCGGGGCATCCGGCACCATCAGCGTGGAAGGCTGATCGCTGCCGACGACCGGCTTGTGGAACGTCGCGCCGGGGTACGTCGCATTGTAGCCGTTCATAATGTACGGGTTGCGCCCATACGCCGCGATGAGGTCTGTGTCTACCGACGAGCGGATGAGGAACGGCTCTTCCACAATGGAAGTGTTCGTCAGGCTTGCGCTGCGCGGCCCGGTGATGCCGCTGAGGTCATAGCCCTGCAAGAAGGACAGCGGATCATTGGCATCCGAGTAGAGCTGCAAGGTCTGCGGGTTGCCGCTGGCGTCGGCAGCCCTTTGATCCAAATGCACGTTCAGCAGGTTCACGTTGCCGTCGTTGTGGATTACCAGCGGCTTGAAGTACGACAAATCAGGGTTGCCCAACTGGAAGTTTGGGTTGTACGGCGTAAACAAGCCAAGCGGATACACCAGCGGATTAGCCGCAGGATTGAACGTAAAGGTGTCCAACTCCGTTTGGACGCCGAACGCTGCCGGGACTCTGCCGATGTCTGTGGTCGCATTGTTGTTTTGGTCGATGCTGGTCCGCATGTCTACTTTGACGCCGGTATAGATGCGGACATCGCGGTACGGGCGCTGGGCGCTGTAGAAGCCGTTCGCGTTCGGCACATACAGCCGCTTGCTTGTGACATAGCCCATGGGGAAGGTCTGCTCACTGGCACTGATGTACGACTGATTTCCGGCTTCGTTGATTGGCGTAATCTGGTACGCTGTGTTGTACGCCTGTGTCCCGGACGACGTGGCGACCGGCTGCTGGTACAACTGCTGATTGGCAGGCTGGTGGTTCGGCACAGCGATCTGGATGCTGACCGGGTCTGCATGGACAATGCGATTCTTGATAGGGCCGCCGCCGCTGGCCGCGCCGGGCTGGCCTTGCGGCAGCGTGATGTTGTTGGACGTTAAATCGCCAGGCGCGGCGTTGTAGGAGTTGGACTGCGCGATCTGCGTGATGTTGCCGGGCGCGATGTCCGGGTAATCCTGGCTGCCGTTGGCCTGGCCGCCGACCTGGTAGGAAGTCGGCGGGGTTTCCCACGGCAGGAAGTTGACGACCGAGCTATGCCCGGTGGTATCGGGGTTCAGCCCGCCGATGCCGAAGTTGCTGTTCCAGTAAAGGCCGTCCTTGCCTGCCGGGGGCGCGAACAGAGTGTTGGTCGGGACCGTCATCTTCAGCCGCAGGCTCTGAGCGAGATTGAACAGCGCTCCTCGGTCAAAGACATCCAAGCTGTAGCCGCCGAACCCGGCGGTGGTTGGCAGGCCGTCCGAGGTTCCGCTGTAGGTTCCCGTCGGCGCGGCGGAGCTTTCCTGGTTGCCGCCGGTGGTATTGTGCGAAAGCTCGCCGGTGGTTGTGACGACAACCAGCGTTCTCGTCGTCGCAGTGATGCCGGCGGGGTCATTGGCTGGCGTGGGCCGCCGCGTCGGGTTGCCGCCGACGCCGGTGGTAGACGACGGCGCATAGGCCAACTCATCATTTCCGTTGGTTAGCGCCTGCAAGGCATCCAAGTCGCCGGAAGTCGGGTTGGCCTGCGTCGGCAGCGCATTCTGGCTTGTGTCCACCGCACGGAATGGCCCTGCTTCATCGCCGACGGGAACGGCTACCGCGTTGCTGCTGAGCAGCGGGACGCCGCCGCCACGCACGGCGAGCGGGTTCAGGATGCCGAAGGTCGGCTGGTCTATCGCCGGGATTTTCTCGAAGGCCCCGCCGCCGGGCTTGACGACGATGTTGTTGCCGGTCGCATCGCCGGTGATGACAGCCGGGCCGACAAGCGTGTAGTTTGATCCATCGTAGCTATACTCGGTGACGTTCTGTTTGACGTTCAGGAAGCGGCGGCGTGCGCCCGGCGTGTTGTTGCGTGCCGTGCCGTCGGCAATCGTGTAAGTATAGACGCCGAGGTAGCGCGTGTTGGACTGTGTCTGCAAGTTCTGCACGAACGGAATGACACCGGCGAAGGTGCTTGGCAGCGTCCCCGTGTCAACAATGATGCCGTTGAGGGCGGAGCTTGCCGTATTGGCCGCGTTGAGCGTGGCGGTGGAAAGCACGGCCGGGCTGACCGAGCCGTTGTCCAGCAGCAGCGGGCTGGTGGTGGTCGTGTCGGCATCGGACAAGTTGAACGTAACGGCCTGACTTGATGAGCCGTCGGATGTGTAGAACGACGTACCGGCGACCGGACCGTTGGGGTACTGCGTGTGGTCATACACATACAGGGCAGGGTCGTTATTTGGGTTCGGCGGCGCGACGTTGGTAAAGCAGGCGTAGACGCTCTCGCCCCAGTCGTAAACTTGCAGGGGCTGGTTGGCCCCGACGGGCAGCGCTTTGCTGCTGCTTAGGTTGGTAAGGCTCTGCACCAGGAAAGTCTGGCTGAGGGCGTTCAGGAGCGCCGTGCCGGCCGGGTTCGGGTTCGGCGGGACGACGCGGCCCAGCGCCAGCGGAATGTCGATGTCGTTGATGTCCTGGGGCGTGACGCCCCGGCAGAGGCCCGAAGAGCTGTCGCCGACAATCACCCAATCAGTCGTGTTCGTGGAATACAGCCCAACCTGCGTTGCCGTCGGCGGATTGGTCCCCGAAGGGTTTGGGATGACGAGCAGGTCTTCGGTGTTCGCGCCGGCGATGGCGGGGGACGAAATCGGGCCGAAGCCGACCAGCGCCTTGTTTTCGGGAATCAGCGGGAAGTTCTCGTTCAAGGTGCCGGCGGACGCCTGCGTTTCCGGGTTTGAGATCGGGGTCGCGCCGTAGTCGTACAGCGTGTTCCCGGCGACCGCGTAGATGTCGCCGCCGTTGCCGCCCGCGGAGGTTGCGTTCGTGACCAAAGCCACGGAGGACTGGAAAATGGAGCCGTCGGGAGAAGGCACGCGGTAGATCGTGCGCGTGTCCGTGCCGGTGGCCGTGCCTTCACTGTCCGAGGTCATGTCGCCGTCAATGTCTATGGCATACAGGGCCGTGTCGTTGACGCCCTGCGTTCCCAAATACAGCATCGGTACGCTTTTACCGTTGATGGGGTTCTGGAACGAGTCGCCTGGTGTGTAGTTGCCCTGAGGTCCGGCGGTGCCGTTAGTGCCGGTGTCGGCAATGGCAATCGTCGTCGGGAACTGGACGACGCCGATGGCCGGCGTGGCCCGCAGGAACGATCCCATCGGCGAATCGGGTTCCGGCGTGCTGTCTTTGGCGGCATCATTCGGGTCATTTGCTAAGGGATACGCCCAAAAATGTTTGGGCGTTGCTGTCGAGTTGGTGGTCGTGCCGACCGAGCCGTCCAAGTTGACGGCCCAGACGCGGCCTGTGGCCGAGGCATCAGGCCGGGCGGTCGGAACCGGCGTGGCCGTGGTGGACTCGTACCCGGAGTTTGCGGCAAAGTAAATGCGCGTCGGGTTCACCGTCTCGTCTGTGTTGGTGAACACGACAGGCGAGCCGGTGATGTTACCCAGGGCCGGACGCGCCCCGCCGCTGCCGCCATTGCTGTTGTAGCTTTGGCCGGGGACAGTCCCGGTGCCGATTTTGTAGGAGCCGTAGGCATCCGGGAATGTCCAGTCGGACGTGTCCGTGGCGGTGAGGGCCGGGCGCTGGCCGACATTGTAGTTGAAGCCGCCCGGCGGCGTGTAATTGGCCGCAGTCGGAACAGGGCTGCGCTGGCCGTTGTCGCCCGACGGGCCGTACAGGCCGTTCAGGGCATACACGCGCCCGACATTGGAGGTTACCTCCATCTCATGCGCCGAGCCGATATAAACTGTCGGCAGATAGGTTGTCGTGGTCGTCGGCCCGTTCTGTCCCTGCGTTGTCGTCGTCGTCGCTTTGACATAAAGGGCCGGCGCGGACTCAATGTCGGCGCTCGAAGCGTTGTCCGCCGAGTTCGGGTCTACGCCGCGCAGGCTGAACCACCACAGCGGCTGGGCGGACGGCACCACGGCGGAGAGCGGGTACGGGCTGCTGCTGTTGGCGTTGATCGTCGGAACATCAAACCCGTTCCCAATTTGGCTGACATTAAATGTGTCGCCCGTTTTCGTGAACGTGGTCGCCAAAGCGCCGTCAATCGGTGCGCCGCCGCCGTCCAGCGCGTACAAGACGCCGTTGGAATTGCCGATGTAGACAATGGAATTTGAGGCGGTCGGCGTGGCGGTGGGGACAGACGGGTCCACAAAAATATTCGGCGAGGCGGTATTGAATGCGGCGGGGACCGGCAGGTCCGTCGTCGGGTCAATCGGCTTCACGGCTCCGACGGTGTTTCCCGTAACATACTTCGGCTGGGACGCATCCGGCCGGTAAATCCAGTAAACGGGGGTTGTGCCGACATGCGCGGCGGCGGCAGCCGTGGCATAAGCCGTCCCGGCGACAAGCGGCGCAACAGTCGTGCCGTAAGCGGGCTGCGGAATCGTGTTAGGCTGGAACGTGGCTTGGTTCAGCACGGCGGCATTGCTCGTGCCGTCGCCGTTGCCGATGGCGTCCAAGCAGTAAACCAGGCCGTTGTTGTCGCCGACAATCACGACCAGCTTGTTTTGATACACGGCAGGCGTCGTGACCGCGCCGGCGGCATCGTAGGCCGGCGGCGTGACCAGGACATTGATCCGGGCGATGGCGGGCGACGCAAACACGGGAGCGGACGCGCCGCTGGCCGAGCCGGGCGTCTCAAAGCGCCACAGAACGCCGCCGGTAAAGCCGTCCACGCAGTAGATCGCGCCCTGCCCCGTGCCGGTGCTGACATTGACCGAGTCGGCGACCACGACCGGCACGCCGGTAGCCCCCGCCGTGGTCGTCGTTCCCGGCGTGTCCGTCGAGAACATGCGGACAACCACAGCGGACCCCGCCGCTGCCGTAATTGCGCCGGTCGGCAGGGCCACAAGCGCATCGGTTCCCTGCGTGATTTGGCTGATGGCAACCGGGCCATAAGTGAGGCCGTTGGCTGTCACCGTGTAGTAAACACGGCTCAGGCGCGGCTCGCCGGTCAGGTCCGCAGGAATGTGCGCGTACACGAAAAGGCTGGTTCCAGCCCCGACCGCCGGAGCCGTCACGTTCCAAGTGGCGGCGGCCGTGGTAAGCGCAGTCGGAATAGGTCCAGGGGTAGCAGTGTATTTAAGATACTCGCCGTTGCTGGCGGTTGCCGAGCTGACTGGCGTGCCGCCGGTATTTTGGAAGCCTGCACTGCTGTCGTCCAGGGTCGTCGTGACCGTAGCGGCAGGATCGGAGCGCCCAAAGTAAACAAGCTGGCGGATTAGCCGCGTCGGGTCAGGCGTCGTGCCGCTCTGGCTGACTGTCTTGGTGGGATCGCCGGTCTTCAGCAGGATGTTCCCTTGCTGCGTTGTCAGGCTGTTGCCATCGGTTGTGTCCGGGTTGGCGTAGAATGCCTCGTCCTGCGCCGCAGTGGCGGTGGAAGCCGCCACAGTGGTTGTGGAAACCGTCGCGGGAACGTAGATGCCCCAATACTGCGCCCGCGCGAAGTCGGCGGGATAAGAAGTTTGCGTGATGACGGTGGGCGAGCTTTGGACATCGCCGATGGTCTGCTGCAAAGTCATCGAGTCGGCGACCAGATAATCAAGAATGTTGGCGTTGGCATTGGAGTTGATCACCGGGCTTGCGATGCTGCGAGTGAGCGTGACGGCGACCGAGCCGCCGGCAGCGACTTGGAACGGCCCGGCCAGGAACTGGCTGTCGTTGGCTTCCGTCTGGCTGGCGGTCGCGGTCGCGGTGGTGGTGACGTTTCCATTCGCATCCCGCACCTGGATGGCATACACCACCTGCGTATCGCGCAGCTCGACGTTGCCCGCTGAGTCCGGCAGGTCACTCGGAATATGCAGGTACAGCGAGTAGTTCCCGGCATCGGGTTCCACCAGGGTCCAAACCGCTGAGCCGTCCGTCTGAGCCGCAATCCGCAGATACTCGGCGTTTGTCGCATTCTCAGCGGCAGGGCTGGTGTCCGCCCCTGCCGTCGCCGCGCCGGGGGCCGTGACGGACGTAAAGCCGGTGGACGTAAAGCCGCTGACGGTCGCAATGCCGTTGGCGAATGTCGGCGCGGGCTGGCTGTCATCCACCGTCACCTGCCCAAGCGTTTGCGGGATAAAGTTAAAGGGGGCGGCCCACTGAAACGTCGTGCCGTCCTGGAAATGGTTGGGAAAGAACGAGTTAATCAGGCCGCCGTTGCCGTCTCCAACAAGCCCGCCGGTCGGGCGGGTC
>CAXUBO010000081.1:0-19057 GCA_964249345.1 uncultured Armatimonadales bacterium
CCGGCAAGGCACGCTGGACGACGCTTTCAATGCTCACGTTGAAGTCGCCGAACACGCTGGCGAGGCTTGCCAGGACCTTCGGGCGGTCATGGGCGGTGAGCCGGATGTAGTATTTGGTTTGAAGCCGCTCAATCGGCAGCGCGGGCTTCTGATCGTAGCAGGTGCAGCCTAAACGGCCTGTCGCGCCTCTCTGAATGTTGCGGGCGATTTCAATAATGTCCCCGGCGACGGCGCTGCCGGTGGGCAAGCTGCCCGCGCCGCGCCCGTAGAACATCACGTCGCCGACGGCGTTGCCCTTCAAATAGATGCCGTTGTACACGTCGTTGACGGACGCCAGCGGGTGCGACATGGAAAGCAGGACAGGGTGGACGCGAAGCTGCAAGGCGTCGCCTAAGTCCTGGCCGATGCCGACAATTTTGATGACGTAGCCCAGCTCTTTGGCGACGGCAATGTCGCGCTTGGAGACCCGCGTGATGCCCTCCACATAGATGTCGTCGGGCGAGACGCGGGACGTGAACGCGATGGAGCTTAAAATGGCGGTCTTATACTGGGCATCGTAGCCTTCCACGTCGTTTGTCGGATCGGCTTCTGCGTAGCCGCGTGCCTGCGCTTCGGCGAGAACGTCGGCGAAGTCCGCATCTTCGGCGGTCATCTTGGACAAAATATAGTTTGTCGTGCCGTTGACGATTCCCATAATCTCGGAAAACTTGTTCGCGGCCAATGCTTGTTTCAAGGGCTGGATAATCGGGATGCCGCCGCCCACGCTGCCTTCAAAGCTGAAGTCTAGGTCGCGTTCTTCAGCGGCGTGGAGCAGGTCATGGCCGGCTTTTGCCATCATTTCTTTGTTCGCCGTGACAATGTTTTTGCCGTTTCGGATCGCCCGCAGCACTAAGTCATGCGCGGGTTCAATGCCGCCGATCAGCTCGCAAACAATGTCGATTTCGGGATCGTCAGTCACGTCTTCAGGCCGCTCCGTCAGCAGCGCAGGATTGACGTCTACTGCACGCGGCTGAGACTTGTCTCGGACAGCGATGCGCTTGACGACAACTGAGACGCCGACTTTGCGGGCAATCGCGTCGGCGTTCTCGGTCAGCACCCGGACTGTGCCGCTGCCGACCACGCCGAGGCCCAGAATGCCGACATTGATTTGGTTTTTCTCAGCCATAACTTTTACTGCGGCTCGACAAAAATGAGCGGCTGCCCCTGCTGGACCAGCTTGCCGCTTTCAACAGGCATTTCGGTGACGCGGCCCGACACTTCCGACGGCACTTCGCTGTAAACTTTCATGGCTTCGATGAGGCCAATCGGCTGGCCGACTTTGACGAAGTCGCCGACGGAAACAAACGGCGGATCGTCGGGGGAAGCCGAGCGGTAAAAGACGCCGACCATCGGCGACTCCAGCGCAATCGCCGTGGACTTCGGCGCCGGCTTCGGCGGGGCTAAAACTGCCGTTTCCGAATACGCCGGCGACTGCGCCGGGGTCAGCAGATGTGGGTGCGCCGGGACTGTCACCGCGCCAAGCGTCGCCGCCGGAAGCGGCGCGGCAGGCACCGCAGCCGAGGCTTTCACCGTCAGCGTCACTCCCGCTTCTTCCACCGTCAGCTCCGACAGCCCATGCTCTGCGACAAGCTGGGCCAGCGTCCGCACCGCTTCGGTAATTGTTTCCGTCTCGGCAGCCGCTTCCGCTGCTGGTTCAGTTCCTTCAGTCACGCAATGCTCCTGCGGCATTGTAGCACATGCGCGGCAGGAATCTCTATGCGAACCGCCGAATACATCTGCACCATGAGCTTAGAAGACCTGCGATTACAGATAGACGGTGTTGATGCCCAAATTGTCAAGCTGCTGAACGACCGGGCGGCGCTCTCGCTGGAAGTGGGGCGGCAGAAGGCGGAAAACAAGAGCGCCCGCTTCTTTGCCCCGGAGCGCGAGCGGGACATGATTGTGCGGCTTTTGGAAATGCACGGGTCGGGGGCGCTGCCCAAAGACGCGCTTCTTGCGATCTACCGCGAGATTATTTCGGCCTCCATTGCCCTGCAAAAGCCCATGACTGTGGCGTACTGGGGACCGTCGGGAACATTTACCGAAATGGCGGCAATGTCCCGCTTCGGGTCATCGGCCTCCTACTACGACTGCGCGGGCATTGCGGATGTGTTCGGGGAAGTCGAGCGCGGGCGTGCCGACTACGGCGTCGTGCCCGTCGAGAACTCCACGGAAGGCGTCGTCAACTACACGCTGGACATGTTCCACGAAACATCGCTGAAAATCTGCGCCGAGATTTTCGTGCTGATTGTCCAAAACTTACTCACTCATGCCAAATCGCTCAGCGAAATCCAGCGCCTTTATACCGGCCCGCAGCCGCTTGCCCAGTGCCGCCGCTGGCTGGACCAGCATCTGCCCAGTGTGGAAATCATCGAAATCATGCCGACCTCAAAGTCCGCCGAACGCGCCGCCGCCGACCCGTTAGGGGCCGCGATTGCGCCGAAGCGATCCTCAGAAGTTTACGGCGTCCCGATGCTCTATGAATCCATTGAAGACAGCCCGCACAACCGCACCCGCTTTTTAGTCATTGGTCGAAAC
This sequence comes from uncultured Armatimonadales bacterium, assembly GCA_964249345.1. GTDB lineage: Bacteria > Armatimonadota > Armatimonadia > Armatimonadales > Capsulimonadaceae > JANXMY01. Next base: position 2,578 of record CAXUBO010000081.1, read on the forward strand.
GAGCCGCCGCCGACCGGGCGCGATAAAACCAGCGCCCTCTTTGCCGTCAAAAATGAGCCGGGTTCTTTAGGCCGCGCCCTGCGTGCCTTTGAGACCTTCAACGTCAATTTGACAATGGTTGCCACCCGCCCCGCCCGCAACACCGCCTGGGAGTATGTGCAGTTTGTGGATTTTCAAGGCCACGAACACGACGAACCCGTCAAGCTGGCTTTGGACGCTCTGCGGGCGCAGTCCATCTACGTCAACGTGCTGGGTTCCTACCCGGAAGGGTAATGCCAAATTATTTCGGAAGAGATTTATGGAAACTGTCTACAACAATGCCATTTGATGATCGGTTTGTCCAACACCCGGCAAGCCCATACTGCCAACTTCTGCGTTCTCGCATCGTAGGTTTTCGATACTCACCGGCGCACCGAAGCGTCTCATCGTCTCCATAAAAAGTGCTGTCCGATCTCCCCAATAAATCATCGCGCACGACATTGGCGCTCCTTTTCCTTCGTCCTGCCCATTCACCAAGAAGCGCAGCCGCGTATCATAGAGGAAACAGATGCACGATGCTCTGCCATAGACATACTTTTTCCAATGTCCGGTGTTGGTTGCAACAGGCACGAGTGCTAATACTTCCGACCCGTGCATTCGGTTGGCTTTCTCGCACTTTGCCAGCCAATGGCTGATGCGTGTGCCTCGCAGGGGGTCCGTGCCATAAGGAGGATTAACATAAATAGTCGGAAAGTTCCAAGTCTCGTTTAGCCCGTCATGCTCTGGCAGCGAATACTCGACGCGAGCATTGACAAGCGAATATACGTTGGAGCATGGATCAAGGTCAATCGCGCCTCCAAAAAACTCCCTGACTACGTTGATATATTTTTGAGGCGTACCCCAATGCTGGCTCAGGCCGACAACTTTTCGCCCGGCTGTCATATTTCGTGTACCTTTTTCCAATCTTTGCTGCGTAATGTAGTAAGTTCGCCTTGAAGCATTGGTACACCTCTGCCTCTTGGCGTGATAACATTGAACCAAGCCTCAATACGGGCCTCATTATCGTTAAAGTATGCTTGAAGCACTTGATCTGCCTCGTATTCCATTTGAACTTTCGTAAACTGATTGTGTTTTTTGTCTGACGTATAGCTTGCGATAAAAGCTGCTCTTGCTGGTTGCAGCAATGGCTTCGGCTCAAGCAACAGTTCGTGGATGAACTCGGACAAACCTTCATCCGTAAGAAACAGCAGCCAGTCATACGATTGGGCCAGCACTTTAAGTTCTTTGTTATGGTCATCAGACGTAAACCAATTACCGTGGTTGCTCACAACGCCGACAGTCAAAATGAAATCGCGAAGTAATTCGGGACCTTCTGATTGAATTACCTTCAAGATAAGTTCTTCGTAAGGACCGCTCAACAGTGAGCCGTCATCATTAAAAATAAGCCCTTGTAGCTCGCCTGTTCCTTTGCGGAGCTTATGCAGAGAGGAAACAGATTTCGCGACATAAGCACCCTGTTTGGCCTTTTCAATAGTTTGCGGCCCTTTCTTCATGCCTTCTTCTATGCCGACGCGCTTACACTCAAAAATCGCATACGGTTTGGTGAGCTGTTCTACAATCCGTGCCTTGTACCCAGCCTCGGTTTTATTATCAAGCGTTGCAACAAGATGTGATGCGTCCTTTGTTCCAACAATGCAGGCGTTGCGAAGTATGCCGTTTGTTGCAAGAAGTGTGTTATTGCTTCGTGAAAATCCTGTGTGCATAAAACCGTGGGCCTCAGCTTCGGCCAGCAGCTTGGCTGCGGTGAGAGGTAATTTGAGTTCCGCGACAACAAGTTCTTGGTCACGCAAAATCGGATGCAATGAATACTCGACATTGTGGGATATGCCCTGGTTTCCATATTCTGATAATGCCCGCTCAACTGCCACCGAATGCTCGAAGCCCCAAGATTTGAGCAGATAGAAAGTGATAATTTCAATAAGTGTACCCAGGGCACGACCAGAAGCCTTCTTTGCGTCTTTAGTATAGTGGAAGACGGTTCCAGCAAGTACATTCTGAAGCTGATCTACGGATTGGTATGCCATGTTTATAATTGTACCGAACTTCGTTTGATGTTGAGTCAGGTATATTATTGCATAGAGAGATACTACGGGAACCCCTGGCTTTTTCTCAGCATTCGTCTAGTATGCGATTTACAAAGATGCAGGGCGTGGGCAACGATTTTGTCGTCGTGGACGCGGCGGCGCTGCCGGACGCTGTTTCTTTGCCGGAACTTGCGGTTCGGACGTGTGACCGGAAGTTCGGCATTGGGGCGGATGGGCTTTTAGTCGTGGCGCGGGAGTCGGAGGCCGGCACGGCGTTTCGGATGCGGATGTTCAACCCGGACGGGTCGGAAGACATGTGCGGGAACGGCCTGCGCTGCGTCAGCTTGTGGGCGCATAACGCTGGCTGGCTCGGCAGTCAAGCCGAGTTCACGGTGGCGACGAAAGAAGGCGTGCGGGGCGTGCAGGCGCTGGAAGTCAGCGCAGACGGACTCAGCGGCAGCTTTGGCGTTAATATGGGCGTGCCGCAGCTTGCGCCGGAGCGACTGCCGTTTTGTGGGAATGACGCCATGCGGATTATTCAGTACCCACTCACCGTAAACGGTGAGACGTTTGCGATTACAACCATCAACACGGGCAGCACGCATACGGTGATCTTCGGGCCGCAGCCGGACGAAGAAACTTTCCAGCGCGTGTCGCCCCAAATCGAGAACCACCCGCTGCTGCCGGAGCGCACCAGTGTTTTGTGGGCGACGCCGACAGGAGATAAAGTTGCTGTTCGCATTTGGGAGCGCGGGGCGGGCGAAACGCTGGGCTGCGGTACTGGGGCCTGCGCCGTGGGCGTGGCTGCTGTCCTGAATGGGTATACGGATTTCAGCACGCAGACCGACATTGTTTCCAAAGGCGGAACACTGCGGATCACCTGGCCGGGCGAAGATGCCCCGGTTCAGATGGTTGGACCCGCACATTTTGTTTATACTGGAGACTATGCCTGCCATGCCGCGTTCGACTGACTATTTGACACCCAAACCCGAACTGAGACCCGAAAAACCCAGCTTTGACAAGCGTTTTGACCTGCGCTCTTTCGGCGAGCCGCTGAAAGCCTTGCGCGGCGTCCCGATCCGCGATGCCGGCGAGCCGCTCGTAGACATGCGCGAGTTCAGCCCTTCGGTTATTCTTCGGCCCGGCTGCTTGCCGTTCCTCCGGGAGACTGTGGCCCTGAAAGTCAATCAGGTGCAGGAGCGGCTGCCCGAAGGCCACATTCTCACCATCGGAACCTGCCTGCGGACAATCGAAATGCAGCGCGGCATTCGCGAGAATGTCACGAAAGACATGTCGGAAAAGCACCCGGAATGGCCGGCGGCGACGCTGGCCCGGATGCTGAACCGGATGGTCGCGCCGCCGGATGACCCGTCCCCGCCCCCGCACACGACCGGCGGGGCGCTGGACGTCGGCATCCAAGGCCCAACTGGTGAGCCGCTGGATTTCGGCTCCGGCGACAACTTTTGGGCGACTGCGCCGACTTATGCCGGGAAACTCTCAGACCTAGCCCGTTCCAATCGCCTGCTGCTCATTGAAGCCATGGAATCAACGGGCCTGACGAATTATGTGGGGGAATGGTGGCACTGGAGCTATGGCGACCAGGGCTGGGCCTTGCGCGTCGGCAGCCCCGTGGCTTACTACGGCGCGGTAACGGTGGAAGACGCGGAAAACCAGCGTATCCCGAAGCCGCCGGAGCCGTCCCCGGAGGAAGCCAAGCACGAAGCGGAAGAAGCATTAGAAGGATAACGCTCAAAAGCGGCTCCCAATTGGGAGCCGCTTATTTGTTTTGCTGTATTTAATTGTCTCTATTGAGTTGTCTTTATTCAGTTGTGGGGCAGTATAAAGTTGTCGCTATGCAATTGTCTGACACAGCCTATATGCCCGCGCTGAGCGCGGCTTAAACTCGCCAAATTACTTGCCGATACAAAATCGCGAAAATATTTCTGCGATCACATCTTCCGTGGCTGTTTCGCCGGTAATCATGCCGAGCGAGGCCAGCGCCCCGCGCAGATCAATCGAAGCAAAATCGGCAGGCAGGCCCGAATGCAAAGAAAGGGCCGCTTCGTGGATTTGACCGAAGGCCGCTTGAAGCGCCTGCTTGTGCCGGGCCTGAGTCACGAGCGCACTTTCAGAACCAGCCGCCCCGCCGAGCGTCGTCTGGACGAGGGCCGCTTCTAAGGCTTCCAAGTTCCAGCCGGTGAACGCCGAGAGGGCAATGCTGCCGTCCGCAGGAAGCGCGGCTTGCGCCGACAAATCCCATTTGTTCCAGACGATGAGGTGCGGGCGGTCTGCCAAAGACAGGCGCAGGGCGGCGTCTTCGGGCGTTTCGCCTGCGGCGGCGTCCAGCACCAGCAAAACGAGATCAGCCCCCGCGATGCTGCTCTGCGTGCGGGCGACGCCGATACGCTCGACTTCATCCTCCGTTTCGCGCAGGCCCGCCGTGTCGGCAATCCGCAGGGGAACGCCAAACAGGTTCAGAGTTTCTTCCAGAACGTCGCGCGTCGTGCCGGGAACCGGCGTCACGATGGCCCGGTCGCTCCGAAGCAGTGCGTTCAGCAGCGATGATTTACCGACATTCGGGCGGCCTGCCAGGACGATGCCCAGACCTTCGCGGGTCACAATGCCGGCGTCGGCAGTTGCCAGCAAGTCCGCGATCTGCCTCTGCACTTCGGCCAGCTCCTTTTCGCACTGCTCCGCGTTCAGCTCGCCGACTTCTTCCGGGAAGTCAATGGACGCTTCAATTTGCGCGAGAACGCCAAGTATGCCGCCGCGAACGCCCGCAACGGCGCGGCTGAGGCGGCCCTCGCTCTGACGCCGGGCCTGCCGGTGCATCAGACGGGTCTGGGCGGAAATAAGATCGCAAACGGCTTCGGCTTGGGCGAGGTCCATTTTGCCATTCAAAAACGCTCGCTGCGTGAACTCGCCGGGCCGGGCCGCCCGTGCGCCGGCTTCAAGCAGGCGGGCCAGGATTTGGCCGAGAATAAGCGGGCTGCCGTGGGCCGAAATTTCGACCACATCTTCGCCGGTGTACGACCGGGGGGCGCGAAAAACGGCCAGCAGAACGTCATCCAGCACGCTGCCGTCAGCCTCAAGAACTGCGCTGCGGTGCAGCGTATGGCCTTTGCCCGCCGCGCAGAGGGGCCGCTGGGAGACGGCATCAACAACCGAAAACGCCTGCGGCCCGCTGACCCGGATGACGCCAATGCCGCCGGTTCCGGGGGGCGTCGCCAGCGCACAAATGGTTTCTTCGATCATTGCCATAACCTAATTATACCCGGCGGCTGGTTTTTGGTGAAAAAGCCCCAAGTGTCGGATATAATAAATCGGATATAATAAAGAAGTTATGCGACTTTTTTCACGCCCGCGTGTCATAGCCAGTAGTTATCTTTGACAGAAAGCTCTTTGCGAAGGGGAAACGTCCATGCTCAGTCGAATTATGCGCTATATGAAGGGCTTGCTTGGGTTCAAGCTCGACCAGCTTGAAGACCCGGAGATTTTGCTTCAGCAGGCCCAGCAGGAGATGCGCGAAGCCCAGGCCAAGAACCGGGAACGCGCCGTCCAGGCCATCACGCAGAAGAACAACTTACAAGCTCTGGTTGACCAGACCCAGAAGATGGTGGACAATTTGCAGGCGAAGGCCGAGATTGCCCTCAAAAATGGCGACCGTGATCTCGCCCGCCAGCTTCTCGTCGAAAAAGGCCAGTACGACGGCACATTAACTTCTACCAAAGCATCGCTTCAGCAGGCGTTAGAAACCACGGAAGCCGTCAAAACCGCCATGCGCCGGGAAGAAGAGCGCATCCGGGCCAAGACCGCCCAGGCGCTTTCCATGAAAGCTCAGTGGAAACAGGCCCAGATCGAAAATTCGATGAACAAGGCGCTGGACGGCATGTCTTCCGACGGCACCGATCAGGCGTTTGAGCGGGCGGCGGCGAAAATCTCCAATGCCAGCTCGGAAGGCCGGGCAAGAACTGAGCTTGCCCGTGAAAGCCTCAGCGGCCGTCTGGCCGGCCTAGACGATGTTCAAGCTTCCGCAAGCGCCGACAGTGAGCTGGCCCAAATGGAGCAGCGCCTCGGCCTCGGTTCTAAGCCGCAGCCAAGCGCGGCAGTGACGCCCGCGACCACAGGAGCAGGCGCATCGGACATTGACCGCCAGCTTCAGGAACTGGAAGCCCGTGTCGGCGGCAGCGGCGGCACGGCGAGCTAAAGGCAGCCTACAATATAACCATGAGCGATCTACTTGGGCGGTCACTCCGCCTCGCAAAAACCTACCTCAGCGACGCCAAAGGCCGAATCTCGGACATCAGCGACAGCGCCCAGGAAGAGCTGACCAAAGCGCTCGACCGCAGCGACATCAAAGCCGGCCTGTCGGCAAGCGATGACCCGATGGCCCGCGCCCAGGCGAAGATCAACGCGGCGCGGGGCGAAACCGCCGCCCGGCAGGAAGCCGCCCCTGCCGGCCAGGCTGCGCCCGGCAAAACGGACCCGGTCCAGACTGCGTACAAAATTATCGGCGTTCCGCCCGGCTCAGATTATTTAACGGTTCAAACCGCCGTCAACAAGCTGCGCGAGCGCTGCGCCCCGTCACGCTTTCCGAACGGCTCCATCGAGCAGTCCGAGTCGCAGATGATCTTAGGAAAAGTGGAAGAAGCCTACCAAATCCTGCAAAATGTTCTGGACCCCGGCGCGGGGCGTTTTGACAAGCTGGAGATTTAGCCGTGGCTAGTCCGCTGACTGTCCGCCGCGATTTAAGCGCATTAGACAAGGCAGAAGTGCGGGCGCTGGCTGAGACGGTTCGGCAGGCTGACGGCGCAGAGCTGAAGCTGGACTGGGACTTGATGGGTGCGGGCCAATCCGGCGACTTTTGCTGCTTTATAGGGGACCGCCTTGCCGGCTACGCTCAAATTGACGGCAACAGCAAAGAGCAGGAAGTGACTGCCGCAACATTGCCGAAGTTCCGGCGGCAGGGCGTCTTCCGCGCTTTGCTTTCGGCAGTTCAGGAAGAAGTGCAGGCACGCGGCGCAAAAAGCCTGCTTTTGGTCAATTACCGCGCTTCGCAGTCAGGCACAGCGGCAGCGCGGGCGCTTGGTCTCCTTTATGCTTCTTCCGAGTATCGCATGGAAGCCGAAGCATCTACGCTGCCGCCACTTCCAATGAGCCGGGTACAGCTTGTGCAGGTTGACGCCGGCACTCTTCCTGCACTGGCGCATCTGACGGCGCAAAGCTTCGGCGGCGGAGGAACTTCTTTTGAGGCGCTCGCTCAAAGGCTTCAGCAGGAGGGTGTGCGGTACTTTCTGGCAGAAGCTGACGGAGTGCAAGTTGGGCAGATCGGCGTTGCAGACACGGGCGATAGCATCTACATTCGCGGCGTCGGCATTCTGCCGGAGCATCGGCGGCGCGGCTATGGGCGGCAGCTTTTAGCGGCGACCGTAGGGCGGATGCTGACTGAGGGGCAAACCAGCTTCACGCTGGACGTGGCGACGGACAACCCGCAGGCCCTGTCCTTGTACCAATCCTGCGGCTTTCGTGAGACGATGGTGTATGATTACTACAATGTCCCCCTGTGACGCTTTTCGGGAACTGGTCCAGGACGCGCAGGCTTGCCGGGCCTGCCCGCGCATGGAAGGGCGGCGGCGGGTGCTGTCGCCTGCCAACGGGCCGCTTTCGGCGCGGGTGCTGTTTGTGGCCGAAGCGCCGGGGCGGCTCGGCGGGGACAAAGGCGGCGTGCCGCTGACGGGGGATGCGTCCGGCCGGAACTTCCTGCGCTACTTGACGGCCGCCGGCCTTTCCCGTGAAGACGTTTTTGTGACCAATGCCGCCCTGTGCAACCCGCGCACCGAGCGCGGCACCAACGCCCCGCCGTCGGCGGCAGAGCTGCGTGCCTGCTCTTCGTTTCTTGCGCGAACCCTGGCCGTCGTTCAGCCGCAGGTCATCGCAACTTTGGGCAGCAAGGCGCTGGCCGCGCTTTATCTTCTTTGCCCCCACCCGTACACGCTGCGGGGCCATGCCGCCACTGCCGTGACTTGGAACGGCGCCACTCTGTTTCCTCTGTATCATCCTTCGCCGCAGGTCGTCATCAGCCCGGCAGGCCGCAACCACGCCGCCCAGGAAGCTGATTATTCCGCCCTGAGACGCCTGTTAGAAGCGCACCCGGCATGACCACCTACTTGGAGGAAGTGCCGGGAGCCAGAGAGCGGCCCGGCGGCTGCCCGATCTTGGTCGCTGCGGACGGGGATACCCTGACGATTACCCTGCCGCCGCGCGGCGTCTCGCCCGTGGTCTTCTTCTTTGCCTGCATCCTGCTTGGTAACCTGCTGCTTGCCCTCTACACCGGGCTGATGTTGCTGATGGCGCATAAAAGCGTTCTTGTCATGGCCCAAATCGCGCCGGGCGGCCTGCCGGCCCCCTTGCGGCAGGATGCCGGCTTTCTGCTGGCCGCACTGCTGCTGGCAGAGGCGCTTGGCTTCTTTACCCTGGCGGCCATTCTCCGGCCCGTCTTTTTTCACGAAACTCTGCATATTGATCCCAATTGGGTTCGGGTCTGCCGGACAGATTGGGGACGGCTTTCGCAGCGAACTTTGGCACGCTCCGAGATCGCCGGGTTTGACCTGCGGCGTCAGCCGCCCGGTCTTGACGCCGGGCGGCTGCTGCTGCTGGGCCGAGGTGAGGAGGTAGAAATCGGCGAAGGCCTGCGCGAAGCCGACCGCGAATGGCTGGCGTCCGTGGGAAACGCGCTGCTGGCAAGCTAAGGCGCTACTGCACAGTGACGGCAAGCGGGCCGGTCGTGACACTACTCACCACGCCGCCGGATGCACCGGGGGAAATGATGAACGAGGCGGATGCGATATATTGCCCCGCCGCCGTGTAGCCGCCTTGACCGGCTAGACTGGAACTGCCGACGGCAACTGTCCCGGAAATAGACTGTCCCGGCGCAAGTGTCGCGCTGGGTCCAGTGCCGCCATATTGCGGCAACGCTCCTGTCGGAAACACCAGCTTGCCGGAAGGGTCTGTTACTGCCAGATAAGCGGGGGTACTGGAGAAGAATGTGCCGCTGATCGCTGGCTGGTAAGTGATCGGCTGGGGCGTGGGGTTAGACAGCGTGAGGGTGTAGTTGACCGTGCCGCCCACCGAGACAGAGGTTCGGTCCTCGGTCAGCGTTCCCGTCAAGCCATCGGATAAAGTCGTAGAAGCAGAGCGCGGCGTGAGCGTCGGCGCACTCGTGCTGGACGACGAACTGCCGCCGCATCCCGTAAGAAGGGGAAGAACAAGCGCTCCGGCGATGCAAAATAAGGCAGCGGACCTCTTCATGGCTTTATCCTTTGCGGAAGTATGTTGTTTTCATATTAACATAGGGCTGTCATTCTGTCAACCTTGTTTTTCACAGGCAGAGGCATGGCAAGAGGCGGGTTCAGCAGGTCAGTGAGTCAGCCCAGACGTCAGACGCAGCCGCAGCAATGGGTTTCGGCAGTAATCTCCGAAGTTAAAGCCCTTGCTGAAGAGCGATGCTGAGTACCTCTCAATTTCCCGCTCTGAGCAAGCAGGTTGACGGAAAACTTAGGCGAAAAATCACTTAAGCCGCGTCTTCGGCCTGCGCGGCCCAGAGCATCCCGCGCACCATCAGCGGCAGTATTTCTTTTTGGGCGACAATGTCGGCGTGATGGCCCAGGGAGTTGTATGCGACCCGGCCCTGCCCGTAGTATTTGGTCCAAATGACCGGCATGTCGAATTCGCCGTTTGCCGCGTGCGGTCCGTCCGCCGTGGGGAACTTTGTCACCGCCAGCGTCTTGTTCGCCGGGTCAACGTGCAGGTAATACTGCTCGCTTTTGACCGGAAACTCGGCAGGCGATCCTGCCGTGATAAAGTGGCCGGGGTCGGTAATCCGCACCGTGTATTCCACGCCGTCATTGCCGGGGTGCGCGACCCACTGCCCGCCGGTCATAAACTGGTACTCCGTTTCCACGCGGAACGAGTCGCACATGCCGCCGTGGCAGCCTGCGATCCCCACCCCGCTTTTCACCGCTTCCAGCAGCGGCGTAAGCTGCTCGCGCGTGATGGTGTCCATTGTCCACACCGGAACAATCAGCGACAGGGCTTGGAGCTTGCCGCCGTCTTTGTAAGCATCCAGCGTGTCCGAGACTTCCACTTCAAAGCCTTTATTTCTCAGTTCCCGCTCAAATATCTCCGCCACCTGCTGCGGCTGATGGCCGTCCCACCCGCCCCAAACAATCAGCGCTTTGCGCCCGTTGACATGTGCCATCTGTTTGCTCCTTTGCTGTCAGTAAATGCTACCGTAGATAAGACGCGCCGTTGACATCAATCGTATTGCCCGACAAGTATCCCGCGCCGTCTGTGACTAGGAATCCGGCCAGCGCGGCAACGTCGGCGGGCAGCGCGACGCGGCCCAGCGGTATCTCCGCCCGGATTTGATCGCCGCGCTCGGTCAACGCGTCCGAGGCCATATCGGTCTGCGTCCATCCCGGCGCGATCCCGAAGCAGCCGATGCCGGACGTTCCCAGCTCGGCAGCCAGCGACTTGATTAAGCTAATTTGCGCGGCCTTAGACGCGGCATACCCCGCATGACGCGCTTCGCCCCGGTGTCCGGCCCGTGAGGAAATCTGAATAATCCGCCCCCACCCGGCCTCCGCCATCGCCGGGGCAAGGAGGTACGCAAGCTCCGCTCCGGCCCAGAAGTTGACCTGCATCTGCCGCCGCATGGCCTCCTGCCACTGCGGAAAATCGCGGCTGTCCAGCAGCGGCGTCGGCTCATAAATGCCGGCATTATGCACCAGCACGTCCACGCGCCCACTGAGGGCATTCTGCGCCTCCTGCGCCAGCCGTCCGGCGGCGTCGGGGTCAGCGAGATCGGCAGCCAGCAAAACGTGACCGTTCCCCGGCATGAGCCTGAAAGCTTCTTCGGCTGCCGCACGGTTGACGCTGTAATGCACGGCAATGCGGAAGCCGCGAGACGCAAGTTCGATGGCAATCGCTCGGCCAATGCCGCGTGAGGCTCCCGTGACTAAGGCTGTCTTCGTTAGGTTCATTTCTCTGTGCTTTTGAGTGCCGCCCGTGCCGCCTGAGCTAACACAGCCGCTTCTTGCGGCGTATCCGCCAGCGCGGTCAGATGGCCCATTTTGCGGCCCGGACGCGCCTCGGCTTTGCCGTAGAGATGCAGCGACACATACGGCAGCGCCAGCGCCGCAGCCCAATGGGGTGTTCCCTGTTCCCACAGATCGCCCAGCAGGTTTGCCATTGCCGCCGGGCGCAGCAGTTTAGCGGAACCGAGTGGCAGGCCGCAGATTGCGCGGACCTGCTGCTCAAACTGGCTTGTGGCGTGGGCTTCAATAGTCAAATGCCCGGAGTTGTGGGGGCGCGGAGCCAGCTCGTTGACCATGAGGCCGCCGCCTGCCGTCACGAAAAACTCAACGCAGAGAACGCCGACAACGTCCAGCGTCTCGCAGATCGCCCGCGTGATTTGGATGGCTTCCGCAGCGGTTTGGGCGCTGATGCCGGGCGCAGGGCAAACGGAAACATCTAAAATGCCGTCTTTGTGCGCGTTTTCAATCGGGCCATAACACGCAAAACTGCCGTCCACGCTGCGTACCCCAACAACCGAGACTTCGTGCTCAAATCGGACAAAGCCTTCCAAAACGCATTCCGCGCCGCCGAGCGCGTTCCAGGCATCGGCGGCAGCAAAAGCGGTTTGAAGCCGAACCTGGCCTTTGCCGTCATAACCAAACCCGGCCGTCTTCAAAATCGCAGGCGTGCCAATGGCGACGCAAGCGGCTTGAAGTTCCGGCAGCGTAGTCACGAGGCGAAACGGGGCGCAGGGAAAGCCGTGCTGAGACAGAAACTCTTTTTCGCGCTTGCGGTTCTGCGCGATATGCAGCACTTCCCCGCTGGGCCGGACCGGAACAATCTCCGCAGCCGACGCGGCAGTTTCCGTGGATACGTTCTCGAACTCAAACGTGACCACATTCACGGAGCGAGCAAAATCACGAACGGTGCCCAAATCGTCATAAGATGCGACCCACTCCCGGTCCGCCACCTGCCCCGTCGGCGTATTGGCGTCCGGCGAGAACGTCTGCACGCCGTAGCCGAGACTGCGAGCCGACAGCGCAAACATTCGCCCAAGCTGGCCGCTGCCGAGCACGCCCAGCACCGCGCCGGGAAGGATTGCTTGAGTCATTCTAAAGTCTCTTCCAGCACGCGGGTGGTCTGGTCGGCGCGAAACCGGCGCAGCGTTTCGCGCAAGTCGGGCCGCGTGTTGGCAAGAATGGCGGCGGCCAGCAGGGCGGCGTTTGTCGCGCCGGCAGGGCCGATCGCAAGCGTCCCGACCGGAATGCCGCCGGGCATCTGGACAATGGACAGCAGGGAGTCCTGACCGCTCAGGGCGCGGCTTTGCACGGGAACGCCCAGCACAGGGACGAGTGTCTGCGCCGCGACCATGCCGGGCAGATGGGCCGCGCCGCCTGCGCCTGCAATAATGACTTCCAGGCCGCGTTCTTCGGCCCTCGCGGCGAACTCGGCCATGCGCTGAGGCGTGCGGTGGGCTGAAACAATTTTGCACTCATGCGGGATGCCGAACTCAGTCAGCACGTCATGGGCGTGGCGCATGGTCTCCCAATCGGATTTGCTGCCCATGATCACGGCGACAAGAGGGGGCAGCGAAGTTTCTGAAAATGAATCTGAAGCGGCTTCGGCCATAGCAGGTGTTTATTCGCGGTTAAGGCCGCGATGTCCTTCCGGTATTGTGTACAGGGAACGGCTTTCCAAAGATTGCCGACAATCAAACCAGTTCCTGCACAATTGAAACCACAACACTTACGATAAACTCAACAAGATAAACTCAAGGAATAGCACCATGCTTGATGCAGTCAATGCACCCAAAAATATCGCAGCCTCCGCAAAACTGGCGGCCACAGCGCCGCACGCCAATGCGCGGCCCGAATCCGCCACGCGGCGGCTTGTTCGCTGGCACTTATCCGCGCTCGGCCTGCTGGCGGTATTTTCGGTCGGCGGCCAGATCGTCGTGCAGTCGGCCCTGCCCATGCCGCCGGCTGCCGAAGCCCTGGCCGCCCGGCAGGAAGCGCTGGGCCAGCATCTGGTTCTGAGTGCCCTTGCATGTCAGGCCGCCGAAACTCCTGCCCAGCGGACCGGCTGGGAAACGGACCTGCGCGACACGGCGGCACTGTGGAAGCAGTCCGAGTCGGCTCTGCCGCAGACCAGCCCTGCGGTAGCTGCGATGGTGGCCGACGCCGCTTCGCATCAAAAGGCCATGCTGGACGCAGCATTCTCTTTGCTGGCCGCACTTCCGCCCGGCAGCAGCCGCCAAAAGCCCGATGTCGCGCGTTATCTTTCTCCGCTGTTCCAGCAGCAAAAGCCTTATGACACAAGCCTGGACGCAGTCTCAGCCGAATACGTCAAGGAAGCTGCCGCACAGGAAGTTGGGCTGCGCTTGCTGCAAGCCGGCTTGTGCCTGCTGATGCTTTTGGCGCTGACGGCGCTTGGCCTCGCCGCGTCGAGGCTCAAGAGCGGCGGCATCACCGAGACCATTGCCCGGCTTGAGAGCATGGAAGAAAAGCGCGGCGAGATGGACGCCGCCCTCAGCGAAGCCGACCGGCAAATCGCCCAGATGCGCCGAACGCTGGAAAATCTTTCCACGGTGGATGCCTTGACCGGCCTCAGCAATCATCGGGCGTTCCAAGAGCAGCTTGACCGGGAGCTGGGCCGCGCCCAGCGTCATGGCCAGCCCCTGTCCCTGCTGCTGCTCGACATTGACCAGTTCAAAACCTACAATGACAACTACGGCCACACCGAAGGGGATCGCGCCCTGACGCTGATTTCAGGCTTGCTTCAAGAGACGGCCCGTGCCAGCGACATTCCGGCCCGATACGGCGGCAAAGAGTTTGCCATGGTTCTGACTGAGACGGACATGATGGGCGCGGTCGTTCTCGGTGAGCGTTTGCGGCAGGCAGTCGCGTCGGCAAATGGCTTGCAGCGTCCTTTGACCGCCAGCATCGGCATTGCGACGCTGACGCCCAGCATCTTCAGCGCCGCCGCGTTTGTCGCCCAGGCCGACCGCGCGTTGCGGCATTCCAAAGGCGATGGCCGGAACCGGGTCAGCCACGCCCACCGCATTCCTGCGGCACTGGAAGACGAAGCGCCGGTTTATGCGCGGGCTGCGTAGGAACCTACCCGCTCTCGGCCTCATAGCAGGAATAGAAGTACGGAGTGGCGGCCTCAAACTCGGCGGCGCAGGTGTCCACCATTTTGTACGACGGCTTGAGGCCGATTTCCTTGACCCAGTTTCGGACATGAACTTCCTGAACGGCTAAAATCGCCGAAAGGTGACGATCCGCAAAGCCCAGCGTCTTGGCTTCCGCCAGCAGAGCGCGTGCCTCCTCCGTCAGCGGTTCAAACGGGCGGAACTTCGGCCAGTTGGAGCGCAGATGCTCCTCAAACTGCACCAGCTTCTGGATTTTGACTAAAAACCACGGGTCAACCCCCGACAAATCGGCCACTTCGCGCACCAGCATTCCTCGGTAAAACGCTTCAGCGATCAAAAACAAGCGCTGATCGGTGGCGCTTGCGAGACCCGTTTCAATCTCCATTTCGGTCAAGCGGTCGGCGTTCTTGGGACGCAGGCCGATTTGCCCGATTTCGAGGCTCCGAATGGCCTTCAGCAGGCCGCCCTCAAAAGAGCGGCTGATTGCCATGACCTCGCCGGTTGCCTTCATCTGGGTGGTAATTCGGCGGTCCGCCGCCGTGAACTTGTCAAACGGCCAGCGCGGGATTTTAACGACAATGTAATCTAAAGCCGGCTCAAAGCAGGCCAGCGTTTTCTGCGTGACGGCGTTTGGAATCTCGTCTAAATGCAGGCCGACAGCGATCTTCGCCGCGACGCGGGCAATGGGATACCCAGTGGCTTTGCTGGCGAGCGCCGATGAACGCGAGACGCGCG
Organism: uncultured Armatimonadales bacterium; assembly: GCA_964249345.1. Taxonomy (GTDB): domain Bacteria; phylum Armatimonadota; class Armatimonadia; order Armatimonadales; family Capsulimonadaceae; genus JANXMY01. The sequence continues at coordinate 17,602 of CAXUBO010000081.1, forward strand.
GGTTCACTTCAATGATGTAATACCCAAACGATTTCGGGTCCAGCGCCATCTGCACATTGCAGCCGCCTTCAATGCCCAGTGCCCGGATAATCTTCAGGGCCGCCGAGCGCAGCATTTGGTATTCTTTGTCGGACAGCGTCTGCGACGGCGCCACGACAATGGAGTCGCCCGTGTGCATCCCCATCGGGTCAAAGTTTTCCATGTTACAGACCGTGATGCAGGTATCGGCGCTGTCCCGCATCACTTCGTATTCAATTTCTTTCCAGCCCGCGAGGTAACGCTCGACCATGACTTGATGCCGGGGAGAAAGCTTAAGGCCGCGCCGCCCAATTTCGTTAAGTTGCTCCGGCGTGTAAGCAATGCCGCCGCCGGTGCCGCCGAGCGTGTAGGCGGGCCGGACAATCAGCGGCCAGGGAGCCGCTTCGTTGCGCGAGAGTTCTTCCAGCGCGTCTTCGTCTTCAATAATCCACGACTCCGGCACCGGCTCGCCGATTTCCTGCATCAGCGCCCGGAAGATTTCTCGGTCTTCCGCTTTTTGAATGGCCGACAGCGGCGTTCCCAGCAAGGTCACATTGTACTTTTCCAAGATGCCTGCCTCGGCAAGCTCCGTTGCCAGGTTGAGGCCGGTCTGACCGCCGAGTGTCGGCAGCAGGCCGTCGGGCCGCTCTTTGGCGATAATGCGCTCGACAAACTCGACATTCAGCGGCTCAATATAGACCGCGTCGGCGGTTTCCGGGTCGGTCATAATTGTCGCCGGGTTGGAGTTGACCAGCACCACCGAGACGCCTTCCTCGCGCAGCGACTGGCACGCCTGCGTCCCCGCATAGTCGAATTCGGCGGCCTGACCAATCACAATCGGCCCGCTGCCGATGACAAGAACTTTTTTGATGGTGCTATTTTTAGGCATGGTTACTTTTTAGCGTACTTTCGCGCCTTCTGCATGACACTGTAAACGTACTCGGTCTTGCCCTGCGTATAGGCTTCCCGGTCTTCCGAAAACTGCGCTGCCAAATCGCGCTTAAGCGCGGCATAGCACCCGGACTCTTCCGGGTGCGTCCTCAGGTAGTCCCGAAACAGCAGGCGGTCGGCAAACGTAAACTCGCCGAGGCGCGGGTCGTTCGAGACCGATAAGTCCACGACATGAACATGATGGGTGCGCGGTCCCGGCACCAGGCCCTTCACGAAAAACAGACGGTCAGGAGCCGGATCGTCTCGCCAGTACGCATAGCCGAGCGCTTCCAGCGCTTGAACCGCTCGCGCCCGCGCTTCCGGCAGCGAGCGCACCGCCACCAGCAAATCGATCACCGGCTTTGCCGCGAGACCCGGAACCGCCGTGCTGCCGAAATGCTCTACGGTGATAATGCTTTCCCCAAGCGCGGCTTCAATTCTAGCCGCTTCTTCGGCAAACTTCTCCGGCCACGCCGGGTCGTAGTCCACAAGAGTGATCTCGTCCATA